>JAHYIV010000014.1 GCA_019429465.1 Desulfoarculaceae bacterium | reverse complement strand
CCCTGTCAATGTTTTTGCCCGGATAACAGGTTAGAGGTTTTCCCCGGAGGAAATGGGGCCAGCGGCAAAATGGCCGCGGATCATTTTGTATCACCGGCAAGAAGATTCATAATCAACCTGATCATCAGCTCCTTCTGTCCGGGATCACTCTCGGCAATCAATAAGGCCAGGGCCACCAGTCCGTTATCCCAATCCTTGTACTTCGGATGGATTCAAGCCTTGCGTTCCTTGCTTTTATTCTCGACCTGCCGGGTTAACTGTGCAAAATCTTCTTTATCGGCCTGTTCGGCCTCAAGTTGCAATCGGTTTGTGTGAAAACGATCATACTCTGTTTCCGCCAGTTCCTTTGCTATTTGATGCGAAATTTTTCCGGCATGCTCCAGGATATCGCGGTCGTTCAGGCTTAAAAACCCGTCCAGCTTGGTGAGCCAGTCACCCATGTGCATGGGAATGCGACGCATGGCCTGGCCCTCGGCAAAAACCAGGTACTGCTCAACCAGATTGTTGAGGGCCAGGAGTTCTTCTTCGTTTAAATAATTCTTGGCAACCACCACATCCTGTTTACGCACCTTGGGGCCGCGCCAACTGGTCAGACCCATGTTGGGCTTGCTGTGATTGGCCCGGTCGCTGATGATCTCGGCGGCGGTCTGGCCGGTTATGGCCCAGTGCATCTTATTCTGCACGGTCTTGAAAAAATTGATGCTGATGTCGAGCGTCGGATCATAGTCGATGGACGTTGCGTAAATATCGGTGATCTTCCGGTAGAACCGCTTTTCAGAGGTGCGAATATCCTGAATGCGGCGGAGCAGTTCGTCAAAATAGTCAAAGGGTAGATCCGGGTTTTTTAGCCGTTCATCATCCACCACAAAACCCTTGATAATAAACTCCTTGATATGGCGGGTGGCCCATTGCCGGAAGCGGGTGGCAACATGGCTCTTGATCCGGTAGCCCACCGAGATGATGGCGTCGAGACTGTAAAAAGATGTCTGGTATCTTTTGCCATCGGCGGCAGTTGTAAAGAATTTCTTTACAACTGAACTTTCTTCCAGCTCGCCCTCTTCAAAGATATTCTTCAGGTGCTGACCAATGTTTTGCTTACTGGTCTGAAACAACTCGGCCATGTGCTTCTGTGTGAGCCAGACGGTTTCATCCTGAAGCTGCACCTCTATTTTTGTCTGGCCGTCCTCTGCCTGATAGATCAGGATCCGAGAAGTTGTTTGCAGTCCCTTTTCTTCGCTCATGGTGCCACCTTCTTTTTAAGCTGTCGAGAAATCGTCGGTAGTTGCTTTCTTTCAAGCACCATATCCGTAAAAATATTTTCAAGATGGAGGCTAAACCCGATGAACGGGATTAGTGACCTGTCAGATGCAAACAATTTACCAACCTCCTGAATTTAAGAATGAATTTCAGGGAATGAATCATTTTGTGTCACCGGCAAGGAGATTCATAATCAACCTGATCATCAGATCCTTCTGTCGGGGGTCGCTCTCGGCAATCAATAAGGCCAGGGCCACCAGTCCGTTATCGTTGATGCCGGATTGTTCGAGCAGGTTGTTCTCTTTGAGGAACAGCAGGAAGAGAAAGGCGCCGATCCGCTTGTTGCCGTCGCTGAAGGGATGATCCTTGATGACAAAATAAAGAAGGTGGGCCGCCTTTTCTTCGACACTCCCATAGAGTTCCCGGCCGTCGAAGGTCTGGTCGAGGTTGCCGAGGATACCCTGGAGATGATGCTCCCGCTCCTGGCCGAACAGTCCGGAGGCCTCGCCCCGCGCCAGGAGATCGTCCTTGAGCGCCTTGATGGATTTTCCGGTCCGGCCATAATCAAGGGATTGCCTGGGTGGATGGCGGTTCTTCGGCAGTTCCAGCCGGTCTTCATCGTAGCGCAGGAGCAGCGACCAGGATCTGGCATACCTGTTGACCACCTCCAGCAAAGCTTTCCCTTCATCCGTTACCAGCTCGTTGCCCTGCAGCGTCCGGGCCAGGAGGGCAACCGCCTGTTCCAGGTCGGCAGACCCCTTTTCGGCCAGCCGCTTATGGTTGAGGCTGTATCCCTTGAGGAGATGATCCTTCAGGACGGAGGACGCCCAGATGCGGAACTGGGTGCCGCGTTGCGACTTGACCCGGTAGCCGACGGAGATGATGACATCGAGGTTGTAAAAGGCGGCGGGTTTGTCTGAATTTGCAATATGCATTTTTTGCATATTGCTTTCTTCGGCCAATTCCCCTTCTTTAAAAACATTCCGGATATGGCGGGAGATAACAGACTGATCTCTCTGGAACAGTTCCACCATTTGGGCCTGGCTCAACCAGACCGTCTCCTTCCCAAGGTGGACTTCGAGCAGGCTCTGCCCGCCCTCGGTCTGGTAGATGACTATTTCACCCTGTTCGTTCTTCATGTTCAGCCGCCGCCGTTTCGTTCAACTATACTCAATGATCCCTTTCAAATTTCTACCATAGAGCTTCTGCACCTTGCCAAATCCCCTTGCGGGCAAAGGTTTGGCCAATGAGTTGGTTCATGAGAAAAAAAAGGGACGGACAGGTTACAGAAGATCAGTATCAATGGACGCCGATCTTCTGTAGATGAAGATCCGACTCAGTCAGCTTCAAAAAAATCTTCCTTGGCGGCACCACATTTAGGACAAACCCAGTCTTCCGGAACGTCTTCCCACGGGGTACCAGCCTCCACTCCATGCTCATAATCTCCTTCTTCAGGGTCGTAAATATAGCCGCAAGGGCATTCCCACTTTTGCATGACACGCCTCCTTTTGAGAAAAGATGAATAAATTCAAGGTTGATTTACAATTATATGGCTTGTTCTCGCACTGTTAAGAATATGGCAGCTCAACAAAGAGCCACGTCAATCTCGGCACTATTTCTCCAATGGCACCCTGCACAGGCAATGGAGATTGAAAAGATCATAGTACATCTCGGGAATCTTCGGTGTTGTCCGAAACCACCCATCTTCTATTTTTTCGATTTCTTTTCAACTACTTCCTGAGACCAGGACATGGCGGCCATGGCCTGGGGAAAGCCTATCGTTGTAATCAGCAGCAGCAGGGTGTGAGAGATCTCTTCGGGACTTGCCCCCACCTCCAGTGCCCTGCGGGTATGGGAACATACCGATCCTTCCGACTGCATCGCGGCGGCGGCCGCCAACTGGATCAAATGAGTGGTCTTCTCGTCGAGGGGGCCGGCCGTGCGCAGAGTTGTACCGAGAGCTGCCGCGGCACTCATAACCTCTGGAAACTGTTTGCTGGCCTTCTTATAAAACGACGGTTTGTTTTTCTCAGACATTGGCTGTCTCCTTATATAGAATTTTGTAAGGTGGCTAACCTGAAGAGATTTTCAGTCCCCCACCATACTTGAAGTGGTACTTCCTGGATTCTCCCGACTGTGTTTGCTTGATATCTTCGGTAAATCTCTCACTTAAGAGATCTTTCACCGGCCGTCGGTCTGACAAATAACTCTTTCACCCTGTTCGTTCTTCATGTTCAGCCACCAGTGCCTCGTTCAACTACTCGATGATCACTTTCAAGTCTCCATCAAAGAGCTGCTACACCTTGCTTTACAATTATAATGTTTTTTCGCACTGTAAAGAAGAGGACGGCTCAACAAATGATCACGTCCATCTCGGTAACAGGTTCTCAACAATCTTTACCCGGTTGTTTGCCTGGTTTGATGCGGGTGTTTTTCATAATTTTATAGGCGGCATTCTTGCTTTGATATGTTGGGATTTCATGCATTGTAATCTGCCGGAATATAAAAGCTAAGGCGCTGTCTCTTATGGATGCCTCCCAGCCACCGGGCGACGAGAGGATAAAGCGCTTATTGCTGCCGTGGAGGACGATCGTACCTTCCACTTCTCCAATCTCCACTCTGGTTATTTCATCCCAGCGAATCTGCCAGGAGCCAAATGCTGAGGCATGAATCAGGCCTTCACTGTCGATATCAAAGCTGCCGGCCCCCAGCATCATATAAACCCCAAAAAGCGCCGAGAAAGCACTTCCTGCAGCCGGCCAATAGAGACCATACAGCAATGTTATGATCAGACCGGCAGTACAGAATATCAGCCAACCCCATCCGATAAGACGGCTGGAGCGCATTTCTATATGACAGGTATCAATTTTATCAGTCATTGTGCTTCCAAGCAGGGACAGATCAAAGTTTTCACGAATCTTTTCAGCATCATACTTCGCATCCGGTACCGACCACCAAGAAGACCATGGGTGCCAGGCTCGATGGCTCCGCCGCTTTCGAGGTACCCTTAAATCTTAATCAGTCCGACAAGATTTAACATGGTAAAAACAAGAGCCGGGACAGCTATGAATCTTATATTAAAATACCAGACCTCAAAAAATCCTTTACTGACATAGTCGCTCATGGCCGCATAGACTCTTTCTTTCCGGACCACAAAGCCGATAAATATCGCGACCGTCAAACCACCCAAAGGCAATAGAACATTTGTTGTTAACTTATCCAGGATGTCGAACAAAGGCATCCCGCCAAAAGTAAAGATCTTTCCGTACTCAGCGGTATAGGACAGAAGGGCAAACACACCAACGATAAAAAAGACGGCACTGGCAATCAGAGTTGATTTCAATCTGCTCCACTCAAATCTGTTCATAGTGTATTCAATCGTTGGTTCAACGATTGATATCGCTGAGGTAAGCCCGGCAAAGGCCAGAGCCAGGAAGAATAAAACGGCAAAGATGGTGCCTAACACGCCGATCTGCGAAAAGACAACCGGCAGGCTTATAAACACCAGCCCGGGACCGGCTGCCGGATCTTGATTGAACTCAAAGATAAAGGCATACATCATCAGTCCAGCCATAAGGGCAATGGACGTATCAAACAACACGACCCAGAAAGCGGCTTTAACGATGTTTGTATGTCTCGGCAGTGATGCCGCATAGGTTAAGATTGCCGCCATACCGATTGACAGGGTAAAGAAGGAATGCCCTACAGCCTGAGTAATCGCTTCCGAATTTATTTTTGAAAATTCAAAGACAAAGAAAAATCGCAGCGACTGCTGAAAGCCATCTAAGGTCATGGCATAAAAGAGTAATCCCAGGATAATAAGGATCAGAGTCGGCATGAGGATTTCATTGGTTCTTTCAATCCCGCCTTTGATACCTTTCAGCAGGATGGCCATAATAAACAGGGTCGACAGCAGATGAAACCCTATCTGGGTCAGGGCCTGATTTCCTACCAGGTCGGCAAATCCCGCTTGAGCGGCCTCCATTGTTGTCGGGAGGACGCTGACAGATTGGATCACAAAATAAAGAATCCAGCCGATAACGACTGAATAAAATGTCATGATCAACAGCCCGGTCGCGCCCATAAATCCGGCATATTTCCAGCCGACGTTCTTTTTAGGGGCCAATTCTTCAAAACAGGAGACCGCATCTTTTTCACCTGAATATCCGATCAGAATCTCTGCCACAAGCAGAGAGAAACCGACACAGACTATGGTCAGAAGATAGACGAGGACAAAGGCGCCGCCGCCATATTCACCGGCCATATAGGGAAACTTCCAGATGTTGCCGAGGCCGACGGCACTGCCGGAGGCCGCCATGATAAAACCTATTCTGGTAAAGTGTGAATTTATAATATTTTTCATTGATATCTCTTGATATTGGGTCTACTTATTCTGGTAATTATTGGTCATTCAGTACCTTTCCGAAAATCAAAAATGAATAGACATTTACGCCGATCTCTTAATTGAGCAACGATACCAGATTTCAAGGTTAAAGAAAGCAGGTTGTCCGTAATCAGAACTAAAAAATAAAAATTCACCATCGGCCCCGTCTTGACGAGGCGAGGAGCTGGTTCATCACTTTTTTTAAAACAGCGGATACAGATATCTAACCCCAATGAACGGGATAAGTGCCTTTCGCAGCTTATTTTCTTGTAAAAAAACAGGTAAGCGCAGACTCCGAGAAAATAAGCTGTAAGGAACTAACCAGATATTACTGATTCAAAATCTCATTTGAGGTATTCTTTGATGAGACGATGCGCTATACTGCCTCCCCACAGGGAGTTGCGCTTCTCAAGTTGAATCTGGCAAGGCTGTGATTGCATACACAATTCAAAACCCCGGAGACCTGGAATGACATCCGTTCATGTTCGCCTTATTCAGATAACCTGTCTGGCGCTTATGGCTGCCTTGACGCTGGTTGGCTGCGGCAACGGCGAGAAGACTGAGGACCAGCCCCTCTCTTCACCCCGGGAAAAGGTGACCAACGTCGCCCTGAGCACGGTCATCCGGCAGGACATACAGGAGACCTTCACCCTCCCCGGCACCCTGGAGGCCTGGGAAGACCTGACCCTGGCCGCTGAAATGGCCGGTCCGGTCCGCTGGATCGGACCCAAAGAGGGAGATCGGCTGAAAAAGGGGGACGCCATCCTGCGCATCGACCCTGAAAGACGCGAGGCCGAGCTTACCCGCGACCAGATTGAGTTCGAGCTGCAGCAAAAACACCTGGAGCGCCGCCGGGTGCTGGTCGAGCGCGGGCTGGTCAGTCAGCAGGAATATGAAGATGCCCGCAAGACCTTCGAGCAGGCCCAGGCCCGGCTCCACCTCTCCAAGGTGGCCCTCGACAAAAGCACCCTGCGCAGCCCGGTGGACGGCGTTCTCGACCGGCTGCTGGTCGATCGGGGCGAGTACGTTTCCGAAGGGGACGCGGCGGTGGTGGTGATGCAGGTCGACCGGCTGCGGGCCCTGGTGGACGTGCCCGAGAAGGAGATCCTCGACCTGGCCGTGGGCGGAAAGGCCCTGATTTTCGCGGCTCCGGTACGGGGAGAGGGCGGCCCGGGACTGGCCGGCGAGATCATCCACCTCGCCTACGGGGCCGATCCCGCCACCCGCACCTACCTGGCCAAGATCGCCATGGACAACAGCGCCGAGACCCTGCGCCCCGGCATGATCGTCCAGGTCGCCTTCAGCCGCCGGGAACTCACCCAGGTGGTCGCCGTCCCCCTCTATGCCCTGGTCGATCGCGACGGGGTCAAGGTGGTCTATGTCGAAGAGGGCGGCAAGGCACTGCTGCGGCAGGTCAAGGTCGGCCCCATTATCGGCAGCCTGGCCGTGATTGAAGAGGGGCTCGCGCCGGGAGAGCACCTCATCGTCAAGGGCCAGCATCTGGTCAATAGTGGTGCCTCAGTGGTTGAGGAAGGAAACTGACATGCGGATCACCAATGTCGCCATCGGCCACCGCAGCACCATTTTCGTCTTGATGCTGATGTTCATCGTGGTCGGGGTCTACAGCTATATGACACTGCCCCGGGAGTCGGCCCCGGACATCACCATCCCCTACGTCCTGGTGAACACCACCTATGAGGGGGTGGCGCCCACGGACATCGAGACCCTCATCACCCTGCCCATTGAGCGCAAACTCAAGGGCCTCAAGGATGTGGAGGAAATCCGTTCGGTGAGCGCCGAGGGCTCCTCCATGATCACCATCGAGTTTATCCCCAAGGTGGACATCAACAATGCCCTGCAATGGGTTCGCGACAAGGTGGACCAGGCCAAGGGGGATCTCCCTGACGACCTGGAGAATGATCCGTCGATCCTCGAGATCAACCTCTCCGAGTTCCCGATTCTGATGCTGGCCGTGGCCGGCGAGGTCGAGGAGTCCGTGCTCAAGGGGGTGGCCGAGGAGCTGGAGGACCGGATAGAGGCGATTCCCGGCGTGCTGGCGGCCGATCTTATCGGCGGCCGGGAGCGGGAGATCCGGGTGGAATTCAACCCGGATCGGATGGCCGCCTACAGACTCTCCTTTACCGAAATTCTCCAAACCATCCAGAGCGAGAACGTCAACATCCCCGGCGGCAGCCTTGATCTGGGCCAGGGAAAATACCTGCTGCGCATCCCCGGTGAGTTCACCGACCCGGCCGAGATAGACACCTTGATCGTGGCGACCCGCGACGGCCGGCCGATTTACCTCACCGATGTGGCCACGATCCGCGACACCTTTGAAGACCGTACCAGCCACGCACGGCTCAACGGTCGCAGCAGCGTGACCCTGGCGGTCAAGAAGCGGACCGGCGAGAATATCATCGCCGTTGCCGACCACGTCTTCGCCCTGCTGGCGATCGCCCGGGACCAGATTCCGGCGGGGGTCGAAATCTCAGTCACCCTGAACCAGTCCAAGGATATCCGGCGCGTGGTTTCGGATCTGGAGAACAACATCCTCACCGGTCTGATCCTGGTGGTGGTGGTGCTCTTTTTCTTCCTCGGGCTGAACAACGCCATCTTCGTCGCCGCGGCCATTCCTTTTTCCATGCTGCTCTCCTTTGGTGTCCTGCAGGCCCTGGGGATCACCCTGAACATGGTGGTTCTGTTCAGCCTGATCCTGGCGCTCGGGATGCTGGTGGACAACGCCATCGTCATTGTTGAGAACATCTACCGGCACATGCAGGAAGGCAAGGACCGGGTCAGCGCCTCCCGGTCAGCGGTGCAGGAGGTCGGCTGGCCGGTCATCACCTCGACTGTGACCACCCTCTGCGCCTTCGGCCCGATGATGTTCTGGCCGGGGATAATGGGTGAGTTCATGAAGTTCCTGCCGCTGACCCTGATCATCGTCCTGAGCTCATCGCTCTTTGTCGCCCTGGTCATCAACCCGGTGCTCTGCGCCTCTTTCATGCGCATCGGACGTCAGCTCAAGGCCGATGGTGGCGAAAATACCCGAATCCTCCGCACCTACCGCTGGCTGCTGGAGAGGTCCCTTGATCATCGCGGCCTGGTGGTCGGCGGTGCGATTACGCTGATGGTCCTGATCATTATCAGCTACAACCTGCTCGGCCACGGAGTCGAGCTCTTCCCCGATTCAGAGCCGAACCGGGCCTTCGTTGAAATCAAGGCGCCGGAGGGGGCCAGCCTGGAGACCTCAAATCAACTGGCCCTGGCGGTCGAGAAGGTCGCCCGCCAGGAAGCGGACCTGAAATTCGTCATCGGTGAGGTGGGTGTCGCCGCCAGCGGCGAGATGGGAGGAGGTGAATCCGGGGGGCAGTCTCATCAGAGCAAAATCTCCCTGGACTTTGTCGACCGGCAGGAACGCCACGAAAGATCGAATGAAGTCCTGGGCCGCATCCGCGAGGCGCTTGCCTCCATGGCCGGGGCGGAGATCAAGGTTGAGAAACAGAAGATGGGCCCACCCACAGGGCCGCCGGTCAATATCGAGATCAGCGGTGAAGAGATCAACACCCTGGGAGGGCTGGTGGGGCAGGCCAGGGACTTGATCAGGGATATTCCCGGCCTGGTCGATCTCAAGGATGATTTCTCCAAGGCCAAGCCCGAGATCCGGGTGCTGGTGGACCGCAACAAAGCAACGCTGCTGGGACTCTCCACCGCGGCGATCTCCACCACCGTCAAGGCCGCCATCAGCGGCAGCAAACTCGGGGTCTATCGCGAAGGCAAGGATGAGTATGACATCGTGGCCCGCCTGCCCGAACCCCGCCGTCAGAACCTGTCCGATATCGGCGGTCTGCTCATTCCCACCATGACCGGCGCCCCGGTGCCCCTCTCCACGGTGGCCCGCATCGAACTGGGCGCAGGCTTCGGCGCCATCCGTCACCTCGATCAGAACCGGGTGGAGACCCTCTCCGCCAACACCTTCGGCCGCAACAGTAATGAAGTATTGAAGGAGGTGCAGAGCCGCCTGGCCACCCTCGATCTGCCCGCCGGCTATACGATCAATTTCTCCGGCGAGCAGGAAGAGCAGCAAGACGCCACCGCCTTTCTCGGCAAGGCCTTTGTAGCCGCGGTCTTCCTCATCACCATGGTGCTGCTCACCCAGTTCAACTCGGTGCGCCAGATGTTGATCGTCATGAGCGCCGTCATCCTCTCCCTGACCGGGGTCTTCCTCGGCCTGATGGTGACCGCGACCCCCTTCGGCATCATCATGACCGGTATCGGGGTCATCTCTCTGGCCGGGGTGGTGGTCAACAACGCCATCGTCCTCATCGCCTACATCAACCAGCTGCGATCAAGGGGGATGGAATTGCGCGAGGCCCTGGTCCGCGCCGGTCTGGTGCGCTTTCGTCCGGTCATGCTCACGGCCGTGACCACCATCCTCGGCCTGCTGCCCATGGCCGTGGGAGTCAGTTTCGACTTCCGCCGATTCGCCTGGGAAATCGGCGGCGAATCAGCCCAGTGGTGGGGGCCGATGGCAGTGGCGGTCATTTATGGTCTGGCCGTGGCAACCCTGCTGACCCTGATAGTCGTACCCGTGCTCTACTCCCTGTCACAGACCTTTTCCTTAGGGAGGAGGCGTTCTGAGCTGGATCAAGCACAATGACGCCCCCCAAATGGCGCCGGGCAATTCATTCAATATCGACTACAAGGCCATGACAGCAGAAAAAAATCAAGAACAGCTTGCAGCAGATCGGGGTCAATGGACTCCGATCTGCTGCAGGTGTTGATCCGATTCAGTCAGCTTCAAAAAATTCTTCTTTGGCTGCGCCACATTTAGGACAAACCCAGTCTTCCGGAACGTCTTCCCACGGGGTACCAGCATCCACTCCATGCTCATAATCACCCTCTTCAGGATCGTAAATATAGCCGCAAGGGCATTCCCACTTTTGCATGACACGCCTCCTTTTAAATTTGCAAAATCGCTCATTTTCTACTTTTTTTCGATTTTTTTTCCACTACTTCCTGAGACCAGGACAGGGCTGCCATGGCCTGGGGAAAGCCTATCGTTGTAATCAGAAGCAGCAGGGTGTGAGAGATCTCTTCGGGACTTGCTCCCACCTCCAATGCCCTGCGGGTATGGGAACATACCGATCCCTCCGACTGCATCGCGGCTGCGGCCGCTAACTGGATCAGATGAGTGGTCTTCTCATCGAGGGGGCCGGCCGCCGTGCGCAGAGTTGTGCCGAGAGCTGCAGCGGCACTCATAACCTCCGGAAACTGTTAACTGACTTTCTTGTAAAACGTCGGAATATTTTTATCAGACATGGACGCCTCCTTGTACAAGGTGTTGTAAAGTAATGGCCTGAAGATATTTTCAGTCCTCCACCATACGTGAAATGGCATTTCCGGAATTCTCCTGACTTTACCTACTTGATATCTTACGCCATCCCTCATTCAAAAGTAAGATATTCTGATTAATTATATCAGGACACCAATGGAAAGAAGAAGTGTCACTTGTTCAGGATTAAATATCCTCTTGAGCAGTATCTTGCCGGCTCTGCCGAGAAAAACAGAGACGACATCTTTCCCAACACAGTGGGCCACCCGTCACTGCGAGGCGCTCAGCAACGTGGCAGTCCAGAGAGGTGTGGAGCCACGGTCGCTAAGACCTCCTGCGTTACTTCACCCCCGTTCGCACACACGGCCCGGGTTCTCTGGATTGCTTCGCTGCCGCTCGCAAAGACGATGTCCCTTGCCTTAAATCTTTATAATTCCGACAAGATTCAACAGGGTAAAGACAAGGGCCGGGATGGCGATGAATCGTATATTAAAATACCAGGCTTCAAAAAATCCTTTGCTGACGAACTCACTCATCGAGGCATAGACTCTTTCTTTGCGGACCACAAAGCCGACAAATATCGCAACAGTCAAGCCACCGAGTGGCAATAAGACATTGGTTGTCAGTTTATCAAGGAGGTCAAACAACGGCAGGCCGCCAAAAGTAAAGATTGCCCCGTACTCAGCGGTATAGGAGAGAAGGGTAAAAACACCAACGATGAAAAAGATGGCGCTGGCAATCAGGGTTGACTTCAATCTACTCCACTCAAGTCTGTTCATGGTATATTCAATCGTTGGCTCAACTATTGATATCGCCGAGGTAAGCCCGGCAAAGGCCAGAGCCAGAAAGAACAATACGGCAAAGATGGTTCCCAGTGTGCCTATCTGAGAAAAGACCACCGGCAGACTTATAAAGACCAGCCCCGGACCTGTCGCCGGATCTTGATTGAATTCAAAGATAAATGCGTACATCATCAGTCCAGCCATAAGGGCAATGGAAGTATCAAGGAACACGACCCAGAAGGCCGCTTTGACGATATTGGTACGCCTGGGCAGTGACGCTGCATAGGTTAAAATCGCGGCCATACCGATTGACAGGGTAAAGAAGGAATGCCCTACTGCTTGAGTAATCGCTTCAGAACTGAGTTTTGAAAATTCAAAGACAAAGAAGAAACGAAGCGACTCCTTGAATCCATCCAGGGTCATGGCGTAGAGCAGTAAACCCAGGATAATCAGCATCAGTATCGGCATTAAGATTTCATTGGTTTTTTCAATACCACCCTTAATGCCTTTGAGAAGTATGGACATGATCAGGACTGTGGCAATCAGGTGAAACACGATCTGGGTCCAGGCCTGATTGCCTACCAGATCGCCAAAGCCCTGTTGCGCGGCCTCCATTGTTGTCGGAAGAAAGATGACGGACAGGATCACATAATAGAGTATCCAGCCGATGACAACTGAATAGAAGGTCATGATCAAAAGCCCGGTCGCCCCCATAAATCCTGCATATTTCCAGCCGATTTCCTTTTTAGGCGCCAACTCTTCAAAGCTGGAGACCGCATCCTTTTCGCCTGAATATCCGATCAGAATCTCTGCCACAAGCAGAGAAAAACCGACACAGACAATGGTAAGAAGATAGACAAGGACAAAGGCACCGCCGCCATATTCACCAGCCATATAGGGAAACTTCCAGATGTTGCCCAAGCCCACGGCACTGCCGGAGGCCGCCAGGATAAAACCCGCCCTGCTAAAATGGGAATTTTTCATCACGTTCCCTTCTTCACCACAGAACGATGATCTTTTTACCATCCTTCATGGCCGACCGTATTTTTTCCATATGACGGAGGGCGGCGATTTCCCGTTCGATATCTCCCGGACGGACGGCCAGCTTGGCCGCAAGTTCTCCAATACACAAGCCTCCTGATTTCCCGATCATGTCAAGGATCTTCTGCTGGAGACTGCCGCCATGCTCGGTCGTATCTCCATGCTCTTTAGCCAGGCTGGCGCTGCGTACCGCCCAGGGATCACAGGTACGCACCGGAGACAGAGCGTTCATGTAGCAGTCATCGCACAACAATTGACCATAGAAATCTCTTCCTTCACCCTCTTCAATCTCTGCCCGACAATTTTCTTTTGCACACAACAACATGATCAACTCCGTTTACTGAAGGTTTGAAGATTCTCCCTCAGGGAGAGGGAAGCAACTGAGAATACGGATCAATCAGTTTTTCTTAGATTTTTCTTTCCCGGAACTTTTTTCTTTTTTCCGCCTCTCAGCAGAGAAGGTCTCATTCAGCTCTGATTCCTGCCTGAGTTTCACATAATTCCCATAGTGTCCCGGCTGCAGACTGCCGTTCTCAATGGCCTGCAGAACCGCGCACCCAGGTTCGTTGATGTGGCTGCAGTTGGTGAAGCGGCAGCTGAGGGATAATCCCTGGATATCATCGAAGTATTCATCTATTCCTCCGCTGACGCCAAAAGAGCCGATCTCCCGCATTCCTGGCGTATCGATAAACATGGCGCCCTGTTCAAGGACAATGAGTTGACGCCGCACCGTCGTGTGCCGCCCTTCTCCGGAATCACTGACTGTGCCGGTCTTCAAGGTATCCTCACCGGTGAGCTTATTAATGAGCGTTGACTTGCCGACCCCTGAGGAGCCCAGTAGGCAGTATGTTTTCCCTGGCATCATAAGCTCTCTGATTTGGTCGAGACCGGCTCCGGTCACATTGCTGAGGGCTATAATTTTGGTGCTGATCCCGCCCCGGCGAATCTGCAGGGTCAACTGTTCCAGTTCATCCTCCGTGACCAGATCGGTTTTGGTCAGCACCAGCAGCGGTTCGACATGACCTTCACGGGCCATCACCAGATAGCGCTCCAGCCGGGCCACATTAAAATCATAGTGGCACGATTGTACAATGAAGGCGACATCAATATTGGCCGCGATCATCTGCAGCTCGATGTTCTTGCCGGCAGATTTCCGGTGCAGAAACGATTTTCTGGGCAGAACCGCATGGATGCTGGCGGACTCTTCAGAGTCGTAATGGACGCAGCCCCAGTCGCCGACGCAGGGCATATCCATGGTCGATCCGGTGGCGTTCAGAAACCTGCCCGTGGCCCTGGCCGGCACCTCACCCTCCTCATTCCTGACCATATACCAGCCGCGATCGACCGCCGTTATCCGGGCAATTCGCTGGTCAGGCAGACAGAGTTCATCCGCCTGATTCTGAAACCAGGGATCCAATCCAAGTTTGCTTAATTCCATGGGGCTGATTTCCATTTTTGGGCCTGTATTGGCATGCATTCTCTCACAATAGGTACCGTCGGAGTGGACAAGAAAAGGTCATATTTACACTTTTGCCTTCATCATTGCCAACAAGCCGCTGTAATAAAATAACATGGCTATCTTGTGCTCGGAGCGGCATAATGAGCCGGTCGCTCCTACGCCGTCCATGGCGCTCGCGACACTGGGACGTCCCTGGCCTGCGTAAGGAAATAGATATAAATGGCCATGTTATTTCATAACGGCTCCTAATCTATCCGAGAAAGACCTTTCAGCAAACAATTCATTCCGCACCTCGCTGCTGTTTTTCTGGCCTTTCGCTGCTCGTACCAGGCAGGATGATCCGCACCTTTTCGACCAGATGGTCGGGAACGTAGCTCTCTTTTGCCCGGCGCAGACCTGGAATACCGAGATCCTGCTCCCGGTTAACATAGGTAAAAACGCTGAGGCTGTTTTGGGCAAACCATTGATTGATCAGCTGACCCAACCCTTGAAACTGGGGCATGGCTTTCTCAAAATGGCAGACAGCGGTTGTGGGATTGAGCGCTTCACCGATAGTAAAGGCCTCGATAGTCCCCTCAATGCGGATAGCGCCGCCGATCAGACCGAATTTGCCGTAGTGGCGCAGGGTCTCATCTATGGCCAGATATTCCCCGCACAACCCTGCCTCGTCCTGGCAATCCCGGGCGGTGCACCAGCGCGCCTGCATGGCCAGACATTCAGCAACTGATTCCGGGGTAATGATTTCATATTGACAGGGGTAGGCGGCCAGACACTGATTGATATGATTGCGTTTTTTGATGAAATTCCTGCCGGCGAGGGTGACCAGATCTTCCAGGCGATAGACATAGTCAGCATTGTCCCGATCCTCGATCACCGTGGTTCCGGGCAGCAGGGTGAGATCTGCGATCATGGTCTTGGGAAAACGGTCCGCTCCCGTGATCAGGCTCTCATATTCACCGAAGACCTCGGCCAGGGATACCGGCCCAACGGGGTTTCCCAGGACCACCAGCCCTGTTTTGGCCTCGGCAAAAAAGATGAGCGAGTTTCTGAAGGTATCTATCCAGATCGGCCGGGTTCGTCGCCAGACATAGAGATTGGTGAAGGTCAGCTCCGAGATCTCAGGGGGAAAACGGTGGAGATATTCGGTAACCAGGAGGCGGTCATCAAGGGCAAGAGGACGCAGGGTCATGGTGATTCCTGTGAAGAGAGTGACAAGGTCGTTTGCAAGGCTCCGGAAGTTTTTGAGGCTATTGGTCTTTACCGACCTGGTTATTAAAACATATTCACCATAAGATTCAAAGAGATATGATGGGAGCGGCAGACCGGACGTCATTAGGACCGGAAAATACTGTTGTATCTGAATTGCGACTGGATTTGGGCCATATCTGGCTGCACCGATTGAGTAAAACAGCATATGTAGTTGCGCTACATCGAGGATTTTGCAATTGAGGTACGGTCAAAGATGGCCCGAATGCCGGATAATTGCAGGATTCAGGTGTTAGTATTTCCGCGCCCCCAAGCCTTACTGGTGCCCTGGTCTGGCGACAGCAAAGAAGGGGGAAAAAGTCCTGTCTCCTCAATGAGACGCAATCTCACGGGTCAGTATCTCGACACGATTCCTGCCTCGCTTTTTCGCCAGGTAGAGCGCGTCGTCCGCCCTTTTCAGCAGTGAAGTCAGATCATCCTGCGCCTCGAAGATGACGACCCCAAAACTGACCGTCAGTTCATTTATCTGATCGAAATGATGACCGGCGATTGCCAACCGCAGCTTCTCAGCCGTATTTCTGGCCGACTGGATGTCCGCTTGCGGCATCAGCACCATGAACTCTTCCCCTCCCCACCGTGCCACGATATCAGTTGCGCGGATATTTTGCTTCACCAGTCCGGTGACAGTCTGCAATACATAGTCGCCGACATCATGACCGAAGGTATCATTCACGTTTTTGAAGTTATCAAGATCGTACATAACTAAGGCCATGGGCGTGCCATACCTTTTGGCCTGATCCATTTCCCTCTCCAGGATCGTGGTGAACTCCCGGCGGTTGGTGATGCCAGTCAGACTGTCGGTGGTGGCGAGGAGATAGATCTCCTCCTCATTTCGTTTGCGTTTCGTGATGTCCATCACATAGATGCGAAGAAGGTCGACATCCTGAACGTAGTAAATATGCAGTTCATACGTTGCATCTCCCACCTCAACTTCATGGAGTGTTTCTCCTCGTTGTCTGCCTAGCCGCAAGTCCTCGAACAACTCCGCCGAGCACTGCAGCAAAGGATGTAATTTCCCCAGCACTCCCAAATCTGGGAACACTCTCTCGGCTGCCGGATTGAGATAGGAAACCTCCCCGGCAGAGTCAAGTTCGATCACCGGACTGGGGTGCAACCCGGGAAATGAGGCCAGTCGAAGAATTTCCTCCTTTGCCTGGCGGCGCTCGACCCCATGCCTGATGTCCTGTAACAATTCATCCATATTGTATGGTTTGATGCGGTAGGAAAATGCGCCCTGCCCGGTCGCCTTGATGGCGGTGTCCAGAGAGGCATGCCCGGTCAGAATGATTATCTCCGTAAACGGCGAGATCATCCTGATGTATGCCATGACCTCAAGCCCGGGCATGTCCGGCAGTATCAGATCAATCAGGGCCAGACTGATATCCCCTTGCTCTGCCGCTGCAATAGCCTCGGCACCGGTACCGGCGATAGCAGTTTCATACCCCTTGACCTTCAGGATGTCGGCCAGCGTCTTCCTGATGTGCGGGTCATCATCCACCACCAGGATTTTTTCTTTTACATTCATAGCTCTTCTCCGGTTACGCCGAGACCAGCAGGCCTTGCAGCTTCTTGATGCGGATGTCTTCAATCACCCCGAACAAGTCATCCATTGCAAAGGGTTTATAAAGGCAGGTGTAGATACCTAGCCTGCACCCCTTGTCGATGGCATCCCCCATTTCCCGGGGATAGCCGGTTACCAGCACTACCGGCTTGGAAGGATACTTGGCCCGCACCTCTTTCAGCACCTCCGTGACGTTCACCACCCCCATCTTGACCACGAGAATAATGGCGAGCTTGTAAGTATTCTCCAGATGGCCCAATACGTACCGGGGCTCGCTTACCATCTCCACCTGGAATCCCCGCAGGGGCAAAACATCCTTCAAGTTCTGGTAAAAAATCGGTTCGTCGTCCACCACCAGTATAATCTCCTCCTTGCGCAACAGGGACAGGAAGGAAAGGATCCGGGGAAAGTTGAGCGGCTTGCTCATGATGGCATAGGCGCCGGCGTTTTTCGCCTCGGCCACGAGCTCTTCTGTCGCGTAGGCGCTGACCAGCAGGACAGGGAGGTCCGGCACGATCTCCTGCATCCGTTTCATGGCCTCCACGCCGTTGATACCGGTCATCTTGATGTCCATAAAGACACAATCCGGCTGGCCACTCTTGACCTTCTCCACACCCTCCTCGCCCGAGTAGGCGGCGATGGGTTCATGCCCCTTGATTTTCAGGATGTCGCACGTCGTTTTAACAATCAGCCGGTCATCATCCACCACTAAAATTTTCATGTTCTTTCCCCTTCCTCGTTGACAGTGGCATGAGGAATCACGCCACTGTCAACTTCGCCACTCGGCAGCGTGACGAAAAACCTGCTGCCTTTACCCGGCACGGTCTCCACCCCGACACTACCGCCGTTGGCCTCCGTCAGGTTCTTCACCACCGCCAGACCCAGTCCGACGCGACGCGACTTGGTGGTAAACATAGGCTGAAAAAGTTTGGCCTGCTGCTCCGGGGCAATGCCGGTACCGCTATCCTTTATGCTCATTGTTACGGTTTTCGCAACCTTGTCTGCGCTCACGCTTATTTCCAGCGTCCCTCCATCCGGCATGGCCTCCAGACCATTAACAATAAGGTTCCAGAGCACCTGTTGCATTTGCACCGGATCAACCAGGATGACGGATAGCGTTTCCGCAATGTCCACCTGACGGATGGTGATAGAGGGAGGCACATCGCATTTTCGCAAGGTCTGCTCTACCAATGCCGCGGCCACCATTATTTCCAGCTTCGGCGGCTTGGTGCGCACGGCGTCCTGCAGGTCGGAGACAATGCGTTCCGAATTCGCAATCTCCTCCTCAATGATCCCGAGGTATTCTCTGGTGCTTTCATCCGCATCGACGAGTACTGCCTGCAAGAAGTACACGGCATTACTCATTACCCCCAGCGGATTGCGCAATTCATGTCCCACCGTGTCCGCCACCTGGCCGAGCAGCGCCAGTTTCTCCTTGCGCACCAGCTCGTCCTGGGCCTCCTGCAGTTGCCCCGTGCGCTCCTTCACCCTGAGTTCCAGTTCTTCATTCAACCGACGGATTTTGTCTTCAGCCTGCTTGCGCCCTGTTATGTCGCGTATTGCTGCTTTCTGCCATTCGGCAACTGCGCGATCAGCTCTGAACAGGGAGAAAAACAACGTGCCATACAGTAAAACAAAGGCACCGAACACAATAAGGAGGATTCGAAGGGTGTTCGCTTGGACATGTTCAAAAAACAAGGTGGCATCCGTATAGACTTCAAAGGCTCCAATGCGTTCTCCAGCATGAATCAGAGGCATATACACCGAGGCTATATAAACATTATGAAGCTCGCCATTTGTGCTGGTAAACGTATCACGGAATGCTTGCCGGGGTATCACTTCGCCCGACAGTGCCTTTGCCAGTATGGCTGGATTCCGGCTTGTTCCGCCGATTTCACTCTGAACAGTCGAGTAGATGATTGTTCCCGACAGATTAAATATCTTCAGCTTAAGGATGTCGCGTTCACGAACTCTTTCCAGCGCCTCAGTGATTAATCCGACATTCGGGTTCGCCTGGAGGGCTTGGGAATCAAGCCCATAACTGATGGCAACGAAGGTATTCATCTGCTGATCCAGCAACTGCATCAGATGCATTGCAGCTTTTTCGTTATTGTCAGTGACGATTTTATCGCGTTCGCTCAGTTGATCCTGCCTATAGAGAAACACCAGGCCAGTGGCAATAACAAGCATAGCCACCAGGCTTATCACTGAGAATTGACGCAGCAGAGGGTATTGGCTCGCCTTGAGAAGGATCCTTGTCTTAGGCCTTTGGTTCTTGTCATGTATGGTCATGTTATCCATCACTGGAGTATGCGGTTAGTTTTGCAGGACGCGTGAAGTGAAGCGCCACCCATCATGCCAATCCCCTTCAATTTGAACACATTCAACTTCCCTTGAGAGAAGAATGCATGGCGGGCAGCGTGACGGTAAACGTCGTGCCCTGGCCGACCTCGCTCTGCACCATGATCGTCCCTCTGTTGGCACGGGTCAGGTTCTTTACCACCACCAGCCCCAGCCCGATGCCGCGGGCCTTGGTGGTAAACAGCGGCTGAAAAATCTTAGCCAGCACCTCCGGGGTCATGCCGCTGCCGTTGTCGCGCACATGGACGGTAACCGTATCCTCCTGCCTGTTTTCAAGCGCACTGATTGCCAGCGTCCCGCCCTCCGCCATGGCCTCCACGCCATTGCTGATGAGGTTGCGGAACACCTGCTGCATTTGCTCGGCATCCACCCATACGGGGGGAAGCGTTTCAGGAATCTCCAGTGTCACGGTCATCGTGGAGGGCAAGAGATACCGGCGCAAGGTCTGGCCAATCAGTTCCCTGACATCTACCGCTACCGGCTGCGGTTCCATGGTACGCACGGCATCCAGCAGATCGGAGACGATGCGATCAGCATCCGCGATCTCGTTCTTGATGATGTTCAGGTATTCCCTGGTGGTTTCATCCGCTTCCGCCAACACGGTTTGCAGGAAGTAGACGGCATTGTTCATCACCCCCAGCGGGTTGCGCAATTCGTGACCGACACTGCCGGCAACCTGTCCCAGCAAAGCCAGTTTTTCCTTGCGCACCAGCTCTTCTTGCGCCTCCAGCAGTTGCTTGGTCCGTGCCTGCACCCTTTCTCCCAATTCATCATTCAGCCTGCGGATTTTTTCTTCAACCTGCTTGCGTTCAGTGATGTCCTGCCATATCCCCACTATATAACTTGGCGTGCCGTCCTCAAACCATATCAACCTCCGGGAGTCTTGAATCCACCGGTAGCTTCCGTCAGCGGCCAGCCAGCGGTATTCATACGTGTTCGCTCCTTTTTCAAAGAGAATGGTTCGCCCGGAGTCAATGCCTGGTGCATCGTCGGGGTGGATGTGGGTGATCCATAAATCGCTTTTTTCAATGAAGTCCCCGGGTTCATAACCGGTGACAGTGACCACATTATGAGACATATAGGTCAGCGCAAAGTCGCCTTCAGCCCGGCTGCGGTGAATAGCAATCGGTAACGAATCCAGCAGGATCGACAATTGTTCGTTGACGACCTGCAGTTCCTGCTCTGCCGCCTTTCGCTCCACCAGTTCCTTCTCCAGCAGCAAGTTCGCCTCTTCTAGGGCTTGCAACATCTGCATACGCTCAGTGATGTCGCGGTCGATACCTCGATACCCGCAAAATTTCCCATTCAGATCGAAAAACGGGACAGCGCTGGTCTCCAGAACCACAAGCCGACCATTCTTATGAAGATTGGTATTCTCGAGGGCGATGAGGGGGGCGCGTTTTGCAATGGTCTCGCCGAAGACTTTGCCGACGCGTTGCCCTTCATCCGGCGGCATGAAGTCAAACGGTGACTTTCCCAGCACCTCTTCCTGTTTGTATCCCAGCAGGGTTTCGACCTTGGGGCTGACATAGGTATAGCGACCGTTCCGATCCACTTCCCATATCCAGTCATTCATCGACTCGACCAGGTCACGGAATCTCTCCACGCTCTGCCGCAAGGCCTCCGCCGTCTTCTTGCGCTCGGTGATGTCACGGTTCGAGATCCGTCGGCCCAGATCACGCCCTTCCGCATCATAGACATGGTAACAGATATGGCCGATCCAGCGGACCTCACCATCCTGATGGAGGATTCTAAATTCGAGCTGATTGGCGTGTGCCTTGGTAATTTTCCGCACCTTGGTAACGTCGTGCTCGTCCGCATAATGGGCCTTCCATAGCGGCAGATCCTCATGACAAATCAACCGCGCCAGCAAGCCGGAGTCAGTCATGAAGGCTTCTGCCGAATATCCCGTGACACGTTCGCAGGAGGGGGAGCAATAAAGACAGGTGCCTGCTGGATCCTCCCAGATTTCCCAGTCATAGGTGTAGTCCGCCACGGTGCGGAACTTCTCCTCGCTCTCTTGCAGCTTTTGCTGGTGCAGCAGCACAATATTATAATTTACTGCCAGTATCCGGTACATAAGCAGTAAACTCACCCCCAGGAGCAAAATCACCCCACTGGTAAGCAAGGCCCCCATTGTCTGCCAGCGATAGCGTACCCAGACGTCCTGCAGGGTAAATGGAGGTACAACTTCGAAAGGCGGCATGCGCAGTTCCCGCAACACGTCTTCCACCGACCGGTAGTCGGCAGGTACGACAAAACCGTGCATGCCCATAGCGCTCGTGACGGCCGTGTTATCTTCCAGCTTGAAAAGCGCTGCGGCGACATGCCTGGCGATATTTTCGTCGACATGGGGCATGGCGGCAAACGGCCACCAGGGATAAAGCCGGGTGGAAACCTGAAACGGAAAATCGGGGAAAACCTGAGGGTTGATAATATTGAGCTGATTGATATCCAGCCTGCTGTCCCGCACCATGGCTTCCAGCACGCCGCTGCGTAAGAAACCGACATCGGCACGACCGGCCAGTACGGCCTCAACGACCTGGTCATGAGGGAGTCCGGTGGTGAGCAGTTTGACGTCTTGCGGCAGACGAATTCCCACTCGTCTGAGTTCATAGGCCTGCATCTGATAGGCCTCCAGCGATTCGGTGGCGACGGCGGCGACGGTTTTGCCCTTGATATCACTCAGCGTGGTGATACGGGATTGTCCCACCCGACTGAAAATGACCCCACCGGCAACAGTGAGGGAATGGCCGTTTCCATTGGAAGCCAGGGTGGCTAGTGGTGAAGACAATCCGTAACGATTTCTCAGCAGTACATACTGTCCGCCATTGGTGAGGACAAAATCCAGCTGACGGGATTCAACGGCTTGATTCAACTCGGATTGACTGAGCGCGACCACCACGAAATCACGCTCCGGCATGGCCTGTTTGAGTACGACTGTCAACGGTTGCCATTGCGCCAGTGCCTGCGCCTTGAAGGGGAAGGCCAGGATGCCGAGTCTTATCGGTTCCGCACCGAAGGCAGAAAGGGGTGATAATGCGGCGCTGAACAAGCAGGCAATCAGCAGCACGACCATGAATGGCTTCCTATGCATAAATCTCTCTTTGATCAGTTTACTGACAATCAGTGGGCAGAAAATCAGCACGTATCAGTGAGGTGAGTGGGTCATCCTGCTTGAGCAATCCGCTCTTGACCATGAGGGCGGACAAGCTCAACAGAAGTATAGCATCGGCTAAATATGATATCAGGTAAACCGACCTCGCTATTCGGGGTAAGAAGAAATCATTTTTTCAGGCCAGAATCAGGAGAGACACAATTAACACTATCAAAAGAGCAAACTGAAAGTCAATGGCAGCCTCAAACCCTGCCCCGTATTCAATTGCATTTCATCCGGGCTGCTGTTGTTGCATGATCCCGGTTTACGTAGATGCGTAGCCTGGATGCAGCGGTAGCGGAATCCGGGGAACATGGATACATGCGTCACGCCATTCAGCTTAAAACGTAATTATTTGATTTTTCAGCTCTTACTGAAAAATCAAATTTATCCCGACAAACAACCTTTCTAATTACCGTACTGTAAGAATTTTATGATAGGGTGAAAAAGTATGGCGGATGGTATTCTACCAGAGGTTGTCATACACGGGCAGGCGTTCAATGGCAAAGACCGGGCACAAACGAAGAGCGGCGTGAATTGCGATAAGGAGGATGGATGCGATGTTGATTCCAGAACAATATTCGGGACGGATCCTCAGGGGAACTTACTCCCCGGCCTTGCGCCAGCACCTGCGGCGCTCCATCGAACGTCTTGAGGCCTTCGAGTGTTTGGGGCTCGCCCCCATGGTCTATGTGGCGGCCTGGAAGGAGCGGGAGAAGATACTCTGGTATGAGTTTGTCGGCCAACAACTTCTCCACCTCCTGGACTGCCCCGGCAATCAGGCCGCAGCCCGTTTCCGCTCCCTGGTGCTCGACCAGCGGACCTACAGCTCCCAGGATGGCGACCTCAACGTCCACGAGAAAATCATCCCTTCCGGCCGCTTGCGGAAAGATAGGGACGACCTGCGCGAACACCGGTTGCAGGCGGGACGGATGGAGGCCATCTACAAGATGAACATTGCCGGGACCAGTTGGCTCAAGGACAGCTCGGTCCTTGAGCTATGGCGGGCGGACGGGATCTGTCTCTCTTTTGGCTGTCTCACCGATGTCTCCAAGGAGATGAAACAGAAGGACCAGATCCACCGGGAGAATATGATAGTCCAGCGGGACAAGTCAATCCTGGTGGCGGCAGAGCGAACCAATGCCCTGAACAACATGGCGGTCAGACTCGGTCACGAGATCCGCAACCCCATCACCTCACTTGGCGGGCTGGTCAAACGGCTCCATGCCCTGTGCGAGCCGGAGACCAAGATGGCCCGCTATCTCAAGGTGATTGAACACGAGGCGGTCAGACTGGAAAACATCCTCGCCGGCTTCGTCGCCTATACCCGTACCCTTGAACTGCGCCGGGAGCCGATCGAGCCCAGGGCCCTGCTCGGTTCGATCCTCTGCCTGCTCAAGACCGAGTTGGCAGAACAGGGCATCGAACTGCTCATCCATGATCAGGCGGATCTACCCACCCTCTTCATTGATCGGAAACTGATGGAGGAGGCCCTGCTCCATGTAGTCAAAAACGGGATCGAGGCATTGCCGGGTGGCGGGACGATTGAGTGTTTTCTCGAAAGGGCGGAGGGAGCATTGCGGATCAGGATTCGTGACCATGGCGCCGGGATCCAGGAGAACCTCCGGGCCCGGATCTTTGAGCCCTTCTTCACCACCAAGGTGTACGGAGCGGGACTCGGCCTCTCCATGGCCGACAAGGTGATCCAGCTGCATGGCGGCACCCTTAGTCTCCAAGCCGGCCAGGGATGGGGGTCAGAGGCTGTAATCCTCCTGCCGGAACAGATCGGAACCGGCGCATCTCCGCCCCTTCCCCGATGACGATCACTCCATCCATGGCATGGACAACCTGCTCGACGCCAGGAAAGATGCAGTGGGCGATAAAAGAGGCCGAGGCATTGCCTTGTCATGAATTATCATCCATGATCTTTGCACCGTCCACCTGAGAGGAAAGATTTTTTATCTCAAGCAGCGGCATTTTTTGCCAGTCAACTCCTGATTCGAGTTTCACGGGCCTGCCCGCGGGGGCTGACCTTGGCCAGCGCTGTTAACTCCTCGGCCAGCAGGTCCAGCAGGTCGTCCACCGATATAATACCGGCCAGCCCTCCCTCTTCATTAATAACCGGGATGCGGCGTATGCCATTGGCTCGCATGAGCTGAATCGTTGCAATCACCCCTTCTGTTTCCGGCACGCTGATGAGTTGCGGACTCATGATATCACCAACGGTGAAGTCATCAACCGACAGGGACGCCCCAATGATCTCGACGACGATGTCACGGTCAGTGACGATGCCGACCGGCACCCGCTTATCCTTGACCAGATCCATGACCACCAGATCTCCCACATGATACTGGCGCATGAGTTGCGCAGCCTCTGTGATGCTGGTTTTTCTGGTGGCAAACACTACTACCCGGTTGCAAAGTTCTCCAATAGGCATAGTCATTCCTCTCGATAGGTTGTGAGCGGCACCATACGCTCCTTGAATATTGACTGGACACCTGGGACATCATTGAAGCGTTATATTTCCTTTGATACTGATCTTGCAATCGGTGGGCATTTTCCCTGTGCTATCCCCATTCTTAGCCAGGATATCACATTTTCGCAGTCGTATTCCAGGGGAAAATTCCTTAGCGATTGTATACGGGCATTGACCTGCGATCAGGGCCAACATGGGGGGCGCCATGGGAGTCAACTCTCTTTTGTAAAGACTCTACTGTATCTTCCTTTTTTTTTGTTTGACAAAATTTTTTTTTCTTGAGGTAATTAAAGTTCAGGAATCTTTGTTCTGCTGTATTTGTTTTTTCTAACCCCGGTAAACGGGAAAAGTACCTTTCGCAGATTATTTTCTTGCAAAAAAACAAGAAAACAATCTGTAAGGCACCAAAAAACAGGCTCTGGGAAACAGAGACAACCAATTATGAACCGGGAGGAGGCATATGAGTGAAAAAGATTTAGCACATCTGAAAAATCTGCTTTTAAGGCAGCGTCGGGAAATTCTTGACCGCCTGCAAGGACTTGAAACGGATTGGCAGGCCTTGAGTGAACGTGACATCGAGCGGGAAGAAGAGGCACAGAAAGCGGATCTAACCAGCCTTTTTGACCAGTTGGAGGAGCAGGAACGGCAGGAGCTCGAGGATATTGACATTGCCTTAAGGAAGATGGTGGCCTTCACCTATGGGATTTGTGAAAAATGCCAGAAGCCGATTTCCCTCGAGCGGCTGGAATTCCTCCCGGCCACCCGTTTTTGTCGAAAGTGCGCTCCCAAACATGAGGAAAAACAAAAAATACCCCCCCGTCTCCCCCCCAGGGAATAGAGACTTTACGACACAGCCCAACAAGACCAGTTGCGGGCTTTATAGAAGCCCCCCTGCAGCAGTAAAGGAGGGAAGATGAAACAGGAGCTGCCATTGCCCATTGTCCGGCAGATCATGACAGAGTTTGCCAAGCAGACCGGGCTTTCACCGGTCAGGAGGCCGCCATCCCGTTATCTGTGGACCGACGCCTTCGCCGTCTGCAACCTACTTGAGCTTTTTCGCCAGACCGGTGAAGACAGCTTCAAGTCCCTTGCCCTCTCCCTGGTGGATCAGGTTCATGAGACCTTGGGCCGCCATCGTCAAGATGACACCCGAAACGGATGGATCAGCGGTCTGGGCGAGGACGAGGGGAGATTGCATCCCACTGCCGGGGGCTTACGTATCGGCAAGAAAATAAACGAACGGGGCCCGGCCGACCCCTTTGACGAGAACATGGAATGGGACCGTGACGGACAGTACTATCATTACCTGATCAAATGGATGCATGCCCTCCAATGCGTGGCCACTGCCACCTCTGAGCGGGTGTACCACGGATGGGCCAGAGAGCTTGCCAAGAAGGTGCATGCCGGTTTCGTCTTTACCTCGGCCGTTGACAGACGGAAACAGATCCACTGGAAAATGAGCATCGACCTCTCCCGTCCCCTGGTCCCCTCCATGGGCCTGCACGACCCACTTGAAGGATTCATCATCTACAGCCAACTGCAGGCAGGCAGGAACGACGAGTTGCAGGAATCGCCCCGGCTGGATCTCACCCATGAGATCAAGGAACTGGCTGAAATCTGCAGGGGGAGGAACTGGGCGACCGAAGACCCGCTGGGCATTGGCGGCCTGATGTGTAATGGGCTCCAGCTGGCGCAGCTGATGGTCAAAGAAAAGTGCGGGCAGGACAGACTGCTGCTGGCCCTGCTTGACTCCTCCCTCCTGGGGTTGGAATCCTTTCTCAAAACGAACACCCTGCAACTGCCCGCCCATTATCGTCTCGCCTTCAGGGAATTCGGCCTGTCCATCGGCATGCATGCGGTTGAAAGGCTCAAGGGCCTGCTGCAGAAGGAGACAGACTCCTTTCAAGAGAGTGGAGCACTCCAGGCACGTATCGAGAAGCTCATGCGCTACCAGCCGGCAGGCGAACAAATCGAGAGATTCTGGCATGAGGAAGCCAACAGAGAGGTCGACACCTGGCTGGAGCACAGGGACATCAATATGGTGATGCAGGCAACCAGTCTGGCCCCTGATGGATTTTTGCAGGCTCCCTGAGAGGAGGGAAGAAAGAGCAAAATGGCCATCAGACAGAGGATGGCGAACTGGTTAAAACATACTGCCGAGAACCAGCATGCCTGAGGTGAGGATATAGTAGCCAAAAGCGATGAGAAGCACTCCGCTTATCAGGCGTACTGCCGTGGGATGCTCATTGATCGCCCGAATCTTGTGCCGAATCGATTGTGAGGCATAGCCTGCCAGCAACATGGGGATGGCAAATCCCAGCGCATAAAAAGCGAGCAGGATCAGACCAGAGCTCAGCTGTCCTTTTGTTGCCACCAGCGCTAACACTCCCGAGAGCATGGGCCCCACGCAGGGGATCCAGATAATACCGAGGGTCAGGCCAAGCAGCAGCCCTGACCATTTCCCCTTGCCTTGCAAGCGCTGGGCCTTGTAACAAAAAGTAAACTTTTTAAAGACATTGACCCCGGCAAGCATCGAGAGGCCAAAGGCAATGACCACGACACCGACCACCTTTTCCACAAGGGGCATAAAACCGGCAACGGCCCCGGCAAAAAGGGAGGTTATGACTCCCATCATGATAAAACTGAGACTCAGGCCGACCACGATAAGCAAAGGCCGATACCTGTGATCATCATTGGTCCCGGTAACGATGATGGGCACCATTGGCAGGACGCAGGGAGAGGCGATGGAGGCAAAACCGGCAAAGGTCGCCATCAGAAGAGTTGCGGCACTCAGTTCTACGGGAAACATGGCTATTATGATTGCGGAATGGATTGGATTAAGAGGCGGATCTCATCACTGCCTTTTACCCCGGGAGACAGGCGCTTGATCTCTTTGCCGCCTGCATCTGCCAGGATCAGTGTGGGCAAACCACGAACACCATACTGATTAAAAATATTCAGATCAGCAGGGACAGTGGTCTGCACGTATTGGATGTCAACCTTACCACTGAGCTCGTCTGCCATTTCCCTCAGGATGTTGTTCTGCATGATGCAGGGTCCTCCGTCAGGGTTTATAAAAAAAATCAGTTTAAAGTCAGCAGTCTGCTGAGTCGCTTCGGGCACTGATATTGAAGAGCTTTTTTGCCCCCCTGTTTCAACGGAGCCGGAAGATTTCCCGGGCTGTTCATCTGAGGAACAGGCCGTTACAGAGAAAAACAAAGCGATTAAAAAAACATATTTCAGCATGGGTGATGACCTCATAGATGTTCTGACTATTTTCTTCGCAAAACGATTACCGTTCTTGACTTGTAGCCTGTTCATTCTTTAAGCCCTGGTGTCGGGCGTGAAGATACAAAATAAGATACGTTGCGGCCCTGTCAAGAAAAAACTGCAACTCAAGAGGAGGTTCGGACACAAACAACTGACAGCAACACAACTCAGCACTTGTGATTCAAACGTGTTTCCAGTTCTTCATTTTGGCAAGGTGGAGTTTCTGATAGCCACATAGAAGTTTTTTATGGGCATGAAAGCCCTCAAGACTCAGGCCAGGGCTATGCAGGCCGTAAAAGATTTCCTTTGCTTCGACAATGTCGATGCAGGTTTGCAGGGTGCCTTCGCCATACATGAGCTGAAAGCTGTCGATATAGTCAACAAGTTGCCTTGTGTCATCTCCTTTCATCTCCAGCAGCACGTGCAGGCATTGATAGTAGCGGGTGGCCTTGTCGTCCAGCTGATCCATATGCAGGCACCAGTTCACCCAGTCGATGGCTTCACTGTTTTTGAGGGCAAGACAGAGCATGGCCTTTAACTCGCCAATCCGCAAAGAGGCCCAGGTGGTTCCCGGGTCAGGGGCCACGCCGATAAATTCAGCAACACCCTGTAAATCGTTATACCCTCCCTCTTCGAGACGGTCGAAAAGAGACTGCAATTGGCCCTGACCAAGATTCTTCAGGGAGAGGATCTCTTCGCGAAACAGGGCGCCTTCGTTTTTGTTATTCCAGAGCAGATCGTCTACAGGGTAGATCTCGGACATGCCGGGAACTATGATCCGGCAGGCATAAACATTGAGATGGGTGAAATCGGTCAGGTAGATATCAAAGCCCATGTCATGGATCAGATCTGACAAGAAACTGAATTCATCGGCGTTGCCGGCGTCAAAGTCCCAGTCGCAGAAGGGATAATCAGCTTTCTTTTTAAAGAAATCGTAGGCCATTACTCCGCTCGAATTGATAAAGTGTGTTTCGAGATTATGATGGTCGGCGACATCATCGAGATCAAAGCTGGGCGACTGGAAGCCGTTGAGTTGATCAAGCCCCCTGCCCTGCAGCAATTCGGTGACGGTTCGTTCCAGTGCCACTTCAAAACTCGGGTGGGCCCCGAAGGAGGCAAAGACCGTGGCATTGCCAGGATTGATAAGGGTCACGCTCATGACCGGGTAACGTCCCCCCAGTGACGCATCGGCAATGCGCAGGTGATACCCGTGCTCACGCAGAGCGTTCAGGGATTCCGTTATCCTTGGAAAGCGGGCAAGCACATCGTCTGGCACGACAGGCAGACATATGCCCTCGCTGATGATCCTGTTTTTAATATAACGTTCAAATACCTCTGACAGGCTTTGAACACGGGCCTCATAGGCGGTATTGCCCGCCGCCATACCGTTGCTCACATAGAGGTTATCGATAATGTTGACCGGAAACCAGATCGTCGCCTGGTCACTCTGGCGCTGATACGGGCAGGCACAGATACCGCGTTCGCCTGTGCCTGAGTTGGTATCGAACAAGGTTGACGGGCTGAATTCGTTTTCCGGATCATAGTAGCGCCACAGGTTTTCATCGAGCAGACCCGGCGGCAGCTCATTCTTCCCGCTCTGAAACCAGCGTTCATCGGGATAATGAACAAATTCACCACGGGAGAGCTCTTTGCCGAGATAATAGTCGGCAAAAAAATAATTACTGCTCAACCGTTCAAAATATTCACCGAGTGCACTGGCCAGACACGCTTTTTCAGTGGTGCCTTTGCCGTTGGTAAACAAAAGTCCGCAGTCCTTGTCACGGATATGAACCGAGTAAATATTCGGTACCGGGTTGAGCCACGAGGCCTCTTCAATATCAAAACCCAGGTCAACAAGCTCCTGCTGCATGGCTTCAATGGATGATTCCAATGCAACATCCTTGCCTTTTATAAATGTTTCTTCGTTCATTCTCTGGAAGATTCCTGTAATAGTGACAGTTCGTTACTTTTCAGACGGACAATCCGGAAAGGCTTCTACTCTCGGTTGTCCCAGTTTAAGCATGGACATCTGCCTTGGCCACCACTTTTTGAGGCACATCAAGGCCATCTGCTTCAACGGCCCGACATCCCGCCAGCTCTTTCGGGTGTTTTTTACCTGGTACCAGAGGAGTGTTGAATAATAAAGTACCAGGTGGTAGAAATAATGCCGGGCGATATTGCCTCCACAGTTACCCGCAACTCCAGGCTGCCCTTGCAACCGGGATACGTTCATCATCCTGGCACAGTTTCTGCTTGCAATCAGCCGTCTGAAAAACGATACTTTGAACGTATCAGAAGCTATCCTGCTTATTCCATGATTGGCCTTCGCAGGGCCTTCCTCAAAATGTTCCAACCTTCACCCGGGAGACTCCCCACATGTTTTTAGTAGCAGCAAAGAAGCTGACCAAGACCTATGTCAGCGGTGACCTCGAGGTCAAGGCGATCCGTGGTGTCGATTTCACCATTGAAGCCTCATCCTTTGTCTCCTTTGTCGGCCCCTCCGGCAGCGGCAAGAGCACCCTGCTCAACATGATCGGCTGCCTTGATCCACCGACCAGCGGTTCCCTGGAAGTGGTCGGCCAGGATGTAACCAGCCTCTCTGCCCGGGCCTCGGCCCGCTTCCGCGGCGATCACATCGGCTTTATCTTTCAGGACTTCAATCTGATCCCGGTCCTGACCGTCTTTGAAAACATCGAATATCCGCTGCAGATGGTCCAGAACTGGCCCATTGAACAGCGGCAACAGCGGGTCCAGGAGCTGCTGGCGGCAGTCGGCATGGAAGGCCAGGGTCACAAGCGCCCCAGCCAGATCTCCGGCGGCCAGAAACAGCGGGTGGCCGTGGCCAGGGCCCTGGCCTCAAAGGCCAAGCTGATCCTGGCCGATGAGCCCACGGCCAATCTCGACCGGGCAACCGCCTTCAAGATCATTGACCTGATGAAAAAGATGCGCGATGACTTCGGCACCTCCTTTGTTTTTTCCACCCATGATTCCAAGGTGGTCGAGAACGCCGAGATCGTTTATACCCTCGAAGACGGAAAGATCCAGCAATAATAGCGCCTCTAAGGAGACAGTCATGCTCAATATCTTTAAAATGGCGGCCCGCAACCTGCGCCGTCATCTCAGAAGGACCCTGCTGACCTCATCGCTGATTACCATGGGCGTGGTCGCGGTCCTTCTTTTCGTCTCGGTCTCCGGTTCGTTCAAGACCATGATGGTCGGCCAGATCACCGATTCCATGCTCGGCCACCTGCAGATCCACAGCCGGGGCTATCTCACGTCCATGGACAACCTGCCCTTGAACATGAATCTGACCGGAAAACAGATCGACAGGATTCAGGAGCTCCTTGACGGCAACAAGGAAGTTGCCTCCTACTCGATGCGGATCAAATTCGGGGCCATGTTTTCCAATTATAACGAGACCACCAACATCCGGCTCAACGCCGTTGATCCCGAACAGGAGTTGAAGACCGTCCCCCTGCTGGTTGACCGCATTATTGAGGGCGAGAAAGAGGGCTTACTTCAACAGGGAGAAATCCTGATTCCTGAGCTGATCGCCAGGGGTATGAAGGTGGCGATTGGTGACAGCATTGTCCTGGTGGTAACCAATAAGGACGGTTCAGTCAACGGCCAGCCCTTTACGGTTCGCGGCATCCTGGAAGGTATCTCCGGCCCGGGCGGCCGTGACGGCTATGTCGGGCTGAACGATGCCCGCTCCCTGCTGCGCATGGAAGAGCAGGAGATCAGCGAAATTGCCATCCGCCTGACCGATCCCGACCGGATGCGGGCGGTCTTCAGCCAGCTCGAAAGTGCTCTTGGCGAGTTCAAGAACAAGATGGGCAAACCTGTCTTTGAAATCCACACCTGGGAAAAGATATCGCCCTTTTTCAATATTGCCAGGATGATCGACCTGATGACCTTTTTCATCAAGATCATGCTGGTGGCCATCGTTCTGGTGAGCATTATGAACGTCATGATCATGGCTGTCTATGAGCGGATCAACGAAATCGGCACCATCGCCGCCATCGGCACCGGACCGGGCAAGATCCTGGCCCTGTTCCTCACCGAAGGCCTTCTCCTCGGGCTGCTGGGCACGGCGATCGGGGTCGCCGTCAGCCTGAGTGCCATCCTGACCATGAACGTCACCCGGATCAGCTTCGACTTCGGCCGCCAGGAGGGTCTGCTCCTGGCCCCGACCATCGGCGTCAATGACGTGGTCACCATTTCCCTCATTGTCATAGCCATCGCCGTGCTTGGCAGCCTGCAGCCGGCCTGGAAGGCCTCTCGGATGGACCCGATAGAGGCCCTGCGTCACGTTTGATCAACCGGCCCGGACAAAACATTCCCTCGGGCGGCCGCTTTTCGCTCCATCTTGAAGAGTGGCCGCTGCAAACCGACAACCACAGGAACCATTATGACTAAAGCCACCCTCCCCTTGTTTTTAGCAGCCTGCTGCGCTGTACTGTTCAGCTTCTCACCCGCCCTGGCCCTCGACGCTAACGAGATCCTCCGTCAGGTTGATCGCAACATGCAGCCCGAGAGCTACGAGATGTACCGGAAGCTGATCAACATCGAACCCGACGGCCGGAAAAAGGAATTTGTCCTCTACTCTGTCAAAAAGGGGACCAACAAGATGGTCGCCCTGTTCCTCGAGCCAGCCAGCGAAAAGGGACGGGCCACCCTGCGCCTTGACGACAACATGTGGCTCTACATCCCCAATGTGGGCAAGCCGTTGCGCATCACCAGCCTGCAATCGGTGGTGGGCGGGGTTTTCAACAACTCCGACATCCTTCGTCTGGACTACGGCCTTGAGTACGAGGCCATCGAGATCAGGGAGGAGGGCGACACCTATCTGCTCAATCTCAAAGCCAGGACAGCGGCCGTGGCCTATGACAACCTGAAGATGGTGGTCGACAAAAAGACCCTGCTGCCCACCACCATCGAATGCTTCGCCGCAAGCGGCATGCTGATCAAGACCCTGCGCTACTCCAGGAACCAGGATTTTGGCGATGGCCTGATCCGCCCCTCGATGCTCGAGACCAACAGCCCGCTCTACAAGGGGTACACCTCGGTAATGCTCTGGGCCAAAATAGCTGAAAAAGAGCTGGCCGACGAAGTCTTCACCCTCAACTACCTGGCCAGGGTTGAGGAGCTGCGCTAACTCTTATGACCGGACTTGCCGACCGCCGGCCCCTTAGTTCCCTGCTGCTGGCCCTGCTCTTCCTGCTGTCTACTCCCGCCGGATCGAAGGGGGCTGAAGACTTCAGTTTTGATCTGAGCTCTTTTGAGAAGAAGCCTCTGGAGTGGGGTGGTTTTGCCGAGATAAAATTCGAGCACATGGACATCGGCCAGGACTCGGCCCTGGCCCGTCTCAACCTCTATGACCAGCCGCGGTCTGATCTCGACCGGCTGAGCACCGGCCTGCAACTGGACGGCCGCTACAGCCGGGGGATCACTTCCTTCAACTGGGTACTCAAGGCCACGGCCCAGCAGGACCAGCTGGCCTGGGCTGACACTGCAGATATCTACGAGGCCGCTTTTGAGCTGAAGCCCTTGGCCGCGGTCACTCTCTCCGCCGGCAAAAAATCCTACAAATGGGGGAAGGGCTATGCCTGGAATCCAGTGGGTTTCATCAACCGGCCCAAGGATGCCAATAATCCGGAAGAGGCGCTCGAAGGTTATATCGTCAGTGAGCTCGATCTGATCCGCAGCATGGCGGGCCCCCTTACGACCGTGGCCCTGACCACGGTCGTCCTGCCGGTCCAGCAGGGGGTCAATGAGGACTTTGGTGAGAAAAACCAGGTCAATGCGGCAGCTAAACTCTACCTCCTCTACCGGGACACCGATATCGACCTGATGATCTTGAACGGCAACAGCCGCTCCAACCGTTACGGGATCGACTTTTCCCGCAACCTGGCCACCAACTTCGAGATCCATGGCGAACTGGCCTATATCCCTGAACTGAGACAGTCACTGCTACAGGATGATAACAGCCTCACCAGCCGGCAGCGCTCGGCCCTGTCAACCCTGCTCGGCATCCGCTACCTGAGCAAGACTGACCTGACCTCGATCATCGAGTACTATCATAACGGCGGAGGCTACAGCGAGGCCGAGCTGGCCGGTTTCTTCAGCCTGATTCAGGACGGTTATACTGCATTCCAGGCCACCGGCAGCGAAAGCCTGCTCCAGCGGGCCAATCTGGCCAGTCTGCGCGGCTACGGCCAGCCGCAGCCGGGCCGTAATTACCTCTACGCCAGATTGACCCGGAAAGACCCTTTTGATCTCCTCTACCTCTCACCCGGCGTGACCGCCATCGTCAACATCGACGACCAGAGCTGGTCCCTGAGTCCGGAAGTGGCCTACAGCGGCTGGACCAACTGGGAGCTGCGCTTCCGCCTGTCCCTGACCGGCGGCGTCGCCCTCACCGAGTTTGGCAGCAAACTTTTCAATAACAGGGCGGAACTGCGCCTCCGCTACTTCTTCTAACCGCCAGCCCCCCAGCCCGCCCCACCAGACCTTCGCCTGCTCCTCCCTGACAGGGTGGCCTTGCTTCTTGCCGCCTACCATAAAAATGGCGCTACGCGGCTCCCCTCTTACCAGCGGAGAGTTCCCGGTTACTCTTGAGACTTTGCGATTTCCTCATCCATTACCTCTTTCATATCCAGAACCCTGTCGAACTCTTTAATCTGCTCAGAGTTGAGCATGAAATCTTTAATGCTGAAAACCTGCAGGCGACAGGCCTGGCTAAAAAGTCGGTTAACCAGAAGCAGGGATGCAATCTCCATCTCTTTAATCCTATTTTCCGAGACCGCCTTTATCGTATCCCTGACAAATTTCTTATCTGATTCTTCGACATGGACAATGGTTTGCAGCAGTTTTCTATACTGTTCCTCCTGCACTTCCAGGTCCATGACGCGGCCGATATCATGGTAAAGTTCAACAAGCCGTTTCCTGAACTGTTTGTACTGATTGTTTAAATATTGGTTGTCAGAACCGTCAAACTCGTCCAGGTCATAGCGGATGCCCTTGAAATTTTTTATCGAATTCATAATATTTCGAGAAGCGTAAATGACCCGCGCCAACTCTTTTGCTTCCGCTTCTTCCAGCTTGTGCATTTGAATTTTGGAATAATATGAAAAAATCTCCGCATGAAGGAGTTTTATGTTTTCATAGAGTTCTTCCAAAGTTAATTTTCTTTTCGAATTTTTACTGAAGGGAAGGTCTTCATCAAAAAACAACTTCTCATCAATTCTAAGAAGATAAAGAGCGTACAACTGGCACTCCTGCAAAAGATGACGAACCTCTTTGCGCAGGGCGGTTAAGGAAATATCCGTCTCTTCCGGAGGCGTAGTAGACAAGTAGACGGTCAATAACATTTTTTTATCAGGAAAAATTCGAATCAGGAATGTCGTCAGAACTCTGATGAAAGGGAAAAATACTATCACTCCGAGGACCTTAAACATGGTAATAAAAAGGGCCAGACCCATGACGCTGTTGGCTGAGATGTCAATAAACAGTGACACAGCCCAGATGAGCCACTTTATTATGGTAAAAGCAATAATGCCAGTGACCAGATTGAAGATAAGATGACTGACGGCAACCCTCTTTTTGGCCTGTATGCCGCCCATGGAACCCAGCAGTACGGTGGTCGTTGTCCCTATAGCGGCGCCAATGGCAAGTGCGGCACCGACATCAAAGGTGATCAACTGGCTGTGCAGGGCTGTAAGAACAATAGCGATGCTGGCCGAACTTGACTGCACCACAGCCGTGAGCACAATCCCCACAACAAGATATACCCAAAGACCGAGATCTGGGATCTGCGTCAAATCAAAATGTTGAGCGATATTTTCGACGCTCCCTTTCATGTAATCCAGGCCAAGGAAAAGAAAGCCAAAACCAATCAACAAGCGGCAAAGATGGGAGGTTTTCTGGTTTGGATTAAAGAAAACTATCCCGACGCCACCAAGTCCTATTAAGGGCAGAGCGAAACTTTCAATTTTTATCTTAAACCCTAAGACTGCGACTATCCAGGCCGTAAAAGTTGTGCCGATATTTGCCCCCATGATAACACCGATGGCATTTGGCATGGTCATTACCCCGGCACCAATAAAGGCCAAAACCATAAGAGAGACGGCGGAACTGCTCTGCAGGATACCGGTTACCAATGCCCCACTGGCTATGGCGCGCAGAGGGCCATTGGTGTAGGTCCTGATTATTCGTCTGAAAGCCTTCCCGGACAAGGCCTTCACGGAATCTTCCAACTGGTACATGCCGTAGAGGAATATTCCAAGGCCGGCAATTAATTTCCAAAAGTCAAAAGTTTCGTTCATTATTTTTAATATTCCGAGAAGGTGAGAGGCCATTCAACCTCGATATCTGTCTTTACCAACCATTGCCTGCGGGACGCCAAGCCGCTGTAAAAAAAACAACATGGCCATCTCAGTGCCAGGAGCGGCACAAGGAGCCGTAACGAAATAGTGCCTTACAGATTATTTTCTTGTTTCTTTGCAAGAAAATAATCTGCGAAAGGCACTTATCCCGTTCATCGGGGCTAGATATAAATAGCCATGTTATTTCGTAACGGCTCCTAATCTGAAACTTCTGCCAGGTGGCACTGTGCGGAGCCCACAATCCATGGGCTCTACGCTATAGTTACTACATGCCGGCAGGTTGGCAGTCAACATTTTTCCCCTGCCTATGGCAATGCAGGTACATTGGTGATTTCCGAGTCCCTTACTTTTGACAAACGTTACTTTTAAGATTGTCTCAGCTTTTCTTTATCATATCCAGCGTCAAGAAAGTGTGATACAGTTTTTTTTTAATCAATGGAGGATCCTGCGGGTAAGCGAGCTTTTCGGACTCCGGCCATGGGATGATTGACCGAAAAAATGACAGCATTCCCTTTAGGGACGCAGGAAATTGACCCTTACAAGAGGCCTTTTCATCATGCTTACACTCTACAACATTGTCCAACTCACTATTCTTCTCATCACCCTTCCCTTACTGCTGATCGTGGTTTTACTGACTCCCAAATATCGCCTGCGCACCTTGAAACGTCTGGGTTTTGGCCTCAGGTCACTGATTGCAGGACAGAGAAAGGGAGCAGGCAGGACCATCTGGGTCCATGGACTCTCTGTTGGTGAAGTGACCTCGGCCCTGCCGCTTGTCTCAGGCCTCCGCAACCATTTCCCGGACGCATTTCTGGTCTTTTCCGCCTCAACCAGTTCCGGCGCCAGGGTCGCCGAACAACTCCTGGCCGACCACACCGATCTGCTGATCCCCTTTCCGCTCGACATCCTGCCAGTGACCACATTTTTTGTCAAACTCATCAAGCCTGATCTTTTCATCCTGGTGGAAACTGATTTCTGGCCCAACATCCTGAGCTGCCTGCAGCGGAATAACGTCCAGATCATGCTGGTCAACGGCAGGATCTCTCACAAATCAATTGCCTCATACCGCCGTTTCCCCTTCTTTTTCAAGCCGCTGTTCCTGGCCTTCCGCCACCTCTGTATGCAGACTGAGACCGACCGGGTCAATATGATTGATCTGGGAGTGCCTGAGGACCGGGTCCACAATTTAGGGAACCTCAAGTTCGACACCCCCCTGGTCACGGCCTCCACAGCATCGCCAGAACCACCCATGGAGCTGCCTGACAACAGCCGGCTGCTGATCGCCGGCTCGACCCACAAGGGAGAAGAGGAGATCATCCTCTCGACCTATGTCCGGCTGAGAACAGTATTCCCGGATCTTTTTCTCATGATAGCCCCCAGAGATATCAGCAGGGGTAAAGAGATTCAAGAGCTGGCCGCGGCCAAGGGCATCACCGGCACCTGTCGATCAGCCGGCAGGCAGTCCAATCAGAGACTACTCATCCTCGACACCATTGGTGAGCTGGCCGGCTGTTATCGTTTTGCCGACATCGCCTTTGTCGGAGGCAGCCTGAGGCGCCGGGGCGGACACAACCCCATTGAACCCGCGGTCATGGGCGCTCCGGTCCTCTTTGGACCGCACATGGAAGACTTCGCCGAAGTCAGCCAGGATCTCCTTACCGCAGGTGGGGCAAAAAGGGTCGGCGGTGAAGAAAGTCTGTTTCAGGCCGCCAGTGCCTGGCTTGCCGATGACCGACTTCGGAAAGCTGCGGGACTGTCCGCCCTCGGATGCGTGGAAAAACAGCAAGGTGTTGTTGAACGCCATCTGCAACTGATCCAGACAATAGCCAGTGAGCAGGTTCTTTAGTGCCTTACGGATTATTTTCTTGTTTTTTTTGCCAGAAAATAATCCGCGAAAGACACTTATTCCGTTTATCGGGGTTAGTTTTCTCTCCACCCACCTCCTGCTGTTTGTCACCTTTTTTTTCATCCTTGGCATCAGCAGCTCCCTGGCGTTCACCTTCACTCAGGGCCATGTTCTGCTTCTGCCCCTGTTGACCGGTAGCTGTGCCCTGTACACTTACCTGACCAGACAGCCCCGGGCCACGCTCTTTCTGCTCCTGCCCTTTATCACCAGCCTCGGTTTTGCCCATGGCACCCTTGCCGCCAGGGAGCCGCCATCTCCCAGCCATATCTTTCATCAGGTTCAGCAGGAGCAGGAGGCCATCCTCTACTGCACCCTGGACCAGATGCCGAAGTTCAACGGAGAGAACAGCACCCTTGTTGTTCACCTCCACTCCCTGCGCCTGAAAGAAAACGCCGGATTCTTCGTCGCAGAGGGCCTGGCGCAGCTGAAGCTCAAGGCCCCCTTGTCAAAAGATTTGCAGCCGGGCGACCAGCTCGTCATCCGCGCCAAACTTGACCGGCCGCGGACCTTTGGCAATCCAGGGGGTTTTGACTACCCTGTCTTTCTGGCCAGACAAGATATCTGGATAACGGGCTGGATCAGATCCCCTCTGCACATCTACCAGCTGGAGCCTGATACCACTTTTCTGCATCAGGCACGCTACCTGCCGGAGAGGCTCCGCACCCGGATCAGTTCCTTTATTGAACAGACCGTGGACCCGGAGATCAGCAGTGTCTACAAGGCCCTGCTGATCGGCGACTCTTCCGGCATCAGCCAGGAGATCCTGGAAACATTCAAGGGGTCAGGCGTCATGCATATCCTCTCCATCTCCGGGGCTCACCTCTCCATCCTGGCCACCTTTCTGTTCTTCTCCGTTTACTGGCTGCTGCGCAGGTCCGAATACCTGATCCTCCATTATCCGGTCAAGAAAATCGCCGGCCTGTTCTGCCTGTTACCGCTGACCATCTATGCCCTGCTGGCCGGGGCCAATACCCCGGTAGTCCGGGCCCTGATCATGGTAGCCGTGTTCATGGCCGCCCTCTGCGCCGATAAAATGAGATCCCTGCTGGTCCCCCTCGCCATTGCCGCCCTGCTCATCCTCATCTGGGATCCGAACAGTCTTTTCACGGCCTCTTTTCAACTCTCTTTTACCGCAGTCGCCTCGATCGCACTGGTCGCCGGAGGTCTTGTCCGCCTGGCCAACACCACTGCAAAGGACGAGGCGCCGGTCAAGAGGGTCAGCCGCCGGCTTTTTCATTTCATCCTGGCGGCCATAACCGTCTCTCTGGCCGCCACCATTGGAACTGCCCCTCTTGTTCTCTATTATTTCAATCGAATCTCGCTGGTGGGGCCCCTGGCCAATCTGGTCGTGGAGCCCCTGATCTGTTTCTGGAGCCTGACCCTGGGCTTTATCGCCTGTCCGCTCATCTTTATCATGCCCTCAGCCGCCGCCCTGCTCCTGGACCTGGGCGGTACCGGACTGCAGCTTTCACTGAAATTCACCAGCTTCTTCGGCACTCTCCCCTTTTCCACTCTCTGGCTGCCGACACCGTCACCAACCCTCATCGTCCTCTTTTATGCCGCTATACTCATGACCATTGCGGGAAATCCGCTCAATAGAAACCCCAACAGGAGAAGTGTCGGTATTCTGGGGACGGCAGCCTCTGCCGTGATCATTTTCCTCTTTATCTTTCCGCCAGCCGAACTGCTGAAAAGACGGATCAACACCAGCGTACTCACCTTTCTTGATGTCGGTCAGGGCAGCTCCACCTTCCTCCAGCTCCCTTCAGGGAAACGGGTTCTTATTGATGGCGGCGGCAGTTCTATGTCTCCCCGCTTCAACGTAGGCGAAGACATCATCGCCCCTTTTCTCTGGCAGAGAGGGATAAAAAAGCTGGATACCATTATTATCACCCACGGCGACGCGGATCATTACAACGGCATTCCCTTTCTGCTGCAGCGCTTCCGACCGAAAACCATCTGGGTCAACGAATTCAACGGGGACGGGCATGAATTCAGAGAGCTGTTGAATCTGGCTGACAATCTGCAGATTGAGATCAAGATACCGCAACAGGGGGAAGTTTTGATCAACAGTGGGGGCGCAGAGATTATCAATCTGCAAAATCCAGAGGAATCAGCAGCGGCCAGTTCCAACGACCGCAGCCTTGTCCTCCGCTTTGAACACGAGAAGCTCTCCTGCCTCTTTACCGGCGACATCAGCCGTACTATGGAATCGCAACTGATCTCCAATGAGTCCCCCTTACAATCAACCTTCCTGCTCTCACCGCATCATGGTTCGTCAACGTCTAACTCAGAGCCCTTCCTGAAGGCCGTAAATCCGGAGATCATCGTGGTCTCGGCTGGTCGTTTTCGCCCCAACCATTTTCCCAGTCTCGAGGTGCGGCAACGCTGCCGGGATCTTGGGATCAAGATGCTGATTACAGCCGAACAGGGAGCGATCATTTTTCCAAGCCAGGAAGTCGTTTTCCCCATCAAGAGCAAATTATATTGACCAGGCCACCGTTTTCCATTTAGATAACTCATTCCATTTCTCAATCAAGGGTTAATTTCTCTCACCTGCATTATCCATTCAACATTGGAAAAAATCATGGCCTCAAAAAAGAAGCAAGCAGAAGTAAGTGCAGCACTGGTAGCAGAAAAGTCAGAAGAAGCAATGATTGGCGGGATCCTGGAAGGCAGCCCCGACGGGATCGGCGTGGTTGTGGTCCGGCTCGAATGCGGCTGCCGGAAGATGGCGGCGGTGGCCAAAGATGGTGAACCGGCCTCCAAGGTTATTATCTACAGGGATCAGGCTGAATCCATCTGCGACAAATGCAAGGCGGACAATGGTGATTTCATGCGGGTAACCGAGACCTTCATCCACTGGGTGCAACCCGAGCCAAACGAGGAAGAAAAACAGATCATTACTGCCAAGGTCCTGGGGACCACTCCCCCCACGAATTGACAAAAGACCGATCATGACAAACCGTCGTTGCCAGCGACCGTATATGTTCTGGGTGCCGGCCGACCTCATCCTGTTCCTGCTGTTTCTTTCCGGATGCAACCGAGACCAACAGGCCGAGATCAGCCAGACAGCCGCATCAGGTGGAGACAGCAGCGATGAACTGCCTGAAAAGACCAGACTCTCCCGGATAGAGCCGGAGGAAAAAGAAGACGTCCCGGATATCAGTTCACCGGCGGCTTCTGCTGGTACCGGTTCTGCCGGCAAAGGGCGCTCGACGCCAGAATGTTATGGCCTTCAACCGGTAGGGTCACAGCAAAAGAAAGTAAAAGGCAGCCGTTGCAAACCCCAATCCCTGCCCTTTGCCCGGTGTCGAAGTGGAATAAACAGTTGCCGCCTGGGGGTGGAATAATGGCCCGCTAACGTGGCTCGCCTGCGAAAAACAGCGCGGCAATTTCTCTCTTATCCCCAGCACCGGCAGCGTTCTCATTCTGGCGGCCAACAAGCTCAACATGCCGACTGGTCAAGTGGCCTTTGTGGAAAAGGTGGTGCAGGCTGATCCGCCCACCTATCGACTCATCTTCAGTCACAGCAATTATGACCGGTAATGCAGCCTGGAGACCGATATCGAGGCCACCTACAACAGTGATACCAAGACCATGGATATCTTCACCGGGGCCTGGAAGGACTGGGGCAAGAAGCTGCCGGTGGCCGGATTCATCCTGCGCTGACCGGATGCGGCGCATCCGACCTGGACCATCTCTACTTCATATACTGACCCCGGAATCAACCACAAATTCTTGGACATCACCCGGAACTTTTGAAAGAGATAAAAGCCGCGGGGCCTTAAAGGAGAAGAAATACCCCTTTTGAGGGCAGGATCACCATGCTCGTTGACCAGTATGGCGCATTACGGAGTCAAAGGCCCTACAAATCGGCCTTTGACCACCAAAAGATCTTTCAGATTATAATCGAGGGTGACGGCAGGGCCATGCCGGAACATTTTGATCCTGCAGTCCTCAAGACCTTCAAAGAAATTGCACCTGTATTTGCAGAGCTGTTCGATCAGCACCAATAGGGATGAAGTGAGGTCATACCGACGGCGGAATGAGCAGTGCTCCGGTGCGGCTTCATCAACCCTTGCACCGGATATGACTCGCAAGCCCTACTCTGGGCGCGATGAGCTTAGTAAAATAGAAAACGGGAGGAGAAGACAATGGCAGACAAAATGAATGCCACAGTAAAACATCCGGGCATGGGGGCCATACCCGGTGCCAAGGGTGTAGCCTTTCGTGTATGGGCGCCTCATGCCGAAAAGGTTTACGTGATCGGCTCCTTCAGTGACTGGAACGAAACCTCAACCCCTCTGGTCAGTGAGCAGAACGGTTACTGGTCGGCTGACGTGCCGGACGCAAAACCGGGAGATGAGTACCGATACTTAATTCACGGTCCAGATGGCCTACTCTCCCGCATTGACCCGTATGCCAGAAAGGTGACCAATTCAATCGGCAACGGGGTTATCTATGATCCGCAGGCCTTCGAGTGGGGTCATAACAGCTTTCACATGGCCACGGGCAATGAGCTGGTCATTTACGAGATGCACATAGGCACCTTTAACGTCCAAGAGAAGGGCCAGCCGGGAACGTTTGACAGTGCCATCGAAAGATTCCCCTATCTGCGGGAACTGGGTATCAATGCCGTCGAAGTTATGCCCATTGTCGAGTTTGCCGGCGATTTTTCGTGGGGGTACAATCCGGCGCATTCCTTTGCGATCGAAAGCATTTACGGTGGACCGGATGCCTTCAAGCGCTTTGTGAAAGCGGCCCACGAGCAGGATATCGCTGTCATCGTCGATGTCGTTTACAACCACCTTGGTCCAGGCGATCTGGGCCTGTGGCAGTTTGACGGCTGGAGTGAAAATGGGAAGGGGGGGATCTATTTTTATAATGATCACCGCTCGCAGACACCCTGGGGCGATACGCGTCCCGATTTCGGCCGGGGCGAAGTCCGTCAATATCTGCGCGATAACGCCTTGATGTGGCTCGAGGAGTGCCACGTCGACGGCCTGCGTTGGGACATGATCATCTATATCAATAGCATTGACGGGAATGGAGGAAGTCCGGAGAATGATATTCCCGAGGGCTGGAGCCTGATGCAGTGGATCAATGAAGAGATCCAGCAACAGTTTCCCGGCAAGATCAGCATCGCTGAAAGCATGAGGGAGGACCCCTGGGTCACCAAAGATACAGGGGCGGGCGGCGCCGGCTTCAACGCGCAATGGGATGCCGGGTTTGTGCACCCCATCCGCCAGGCCGTCATTGCCCGTGATGATGCCTCCCGTGATCTGGGAGCGGTCTGCAAGGCAATCGAGCATCGCTGCGATGCAGACGCCTTCAAACGGGTCATCTATACGGAGTCGCACGACGAGATTGCCAATGGCCGGGCCCGCGTGCCCGAGGAGATCTGGCCCGGCAAGGTGGACAGCTGGTTTTCCAAGAAGCGCTCCACCCTGGGTGCTGCCCTTGTTTTGACTTCGCCCGGTATCCCGATGCTTTTTCAGGGACAGGAGCTGCTGGAAGATCGCTGGTTCCAGGACACGGAGCCGATCGACTGGGCCCGGGTCGAGGACGAGCACGGGATCCTCGGCATGTACCGGGACCTTATCGCCCTGCGGCGCAATCGGTCGGGTGTGACGCGGGGGTTGTGCGGTCAGAACATCCATATCTATCATTTTGACGATGAAGCCAAGCTCATCGCCTTCCATCGCTGGGATCAGCAAGGGCCGACCGATAGCGTCATTGTGGTTGTGAATATGACGAATCAAAACCGCGAAGGATACGTTATCGGTTTTCCGCGGCACGGATTGTGGAAAGCGCGATTTAACAGTGACTCCTATAACTACGACTCAAATTTTGCGAATCATCCTGCCCCTGATGTCGATGCCCATGGGGAGGCAATGGATGGACTGCCCTGCTCCGGAAAAATCAGCATCGGGCCCTACACGGTGGTGATTTTTTCGCAGGATGAATAAGGATACACTTTAACCTTGAAATGATTCACGATGGCTTGATTACGTATATTCACAGCCCGAAGATCACTTATGCCTTGACCCAAAAGGGGAAAGATCTTTTGTGTTAAAGGAGGGTGGCCTCATGGCTGCCGGCGATTCCAACGACCTGACTTTTTCTACCCGGGTATGCCTGGCATACCCGGGTAGAATGGTATCAGAATGTACCAGGAGAAATCGCCCCTGGATGCCGTAAGAGACAGGGCCAAGGGAACGAATATCGTAACTGGACAGTATCACCGGCTTTATTGCCTTCATTCAGAGGAAGGACAATCTTTATCGTTATGTTTAATGCGGAAGATGCGTCATAAATGACACCCGAAAAGATAAACAGGGGAAAAGTTATTTTCTTTTCGAAGAATACATTCAGGGGTGAAGCAATGAAGCCTAAAACAACACGGGCGCTGCCCATCATATTCACAGTCTTGTTCGTGGCCGCTTTCAGCCACTTTGTCAGCGCCATGCAACCGCGGCAGACGAGAAGGGGCCGCAGATAAAACGCACGGTGGTGATGTCGGGGCTCAGCGAACCATGGGATTTGGCCTTTGCCTCTGATGGAGCTCTGCTGTTTACGGAAAAATGCCGTGGACTGTCTGTACGGACCCCGGATGGAGCGGTTCGGCGTTTGTTCGGAACGGCCGGCTCCGCCCTGGAGGCCAACGACTTTTTCTGCCAGGGGCAAAGCGGCATGCTGGGCCTGGCGCTTGATCCGTCGTTTGAGGAAAACCGCCGCGTATACGTCTACATGGCTTCCAATACAGGGAAGGCCAAGACCAATCATGTAGTGCGCCTCACCGTCAATAACGTTTACACCGCCGTTGCCGACCGTAAAGACATTGTCACCGACATTCCCTTTAAGGAATCCTTCAATTGGTGGGGGCGCGCAGGGGCGCACAGCGGCGGGCGGATTCGATTCAGCCCGTTTGACGGCTACCTCTACGTCACCACCGGAGACAACCACAACGGACCGCTGCCGCATGACCTTTCCCGCTTGGGCGGCAAGATATTAAGGCTTGATCGCGACGGCAACGCCGCGGTTGGCAACAATACACCAGCCGGGGGTGATCCGCGCATATTCACCTATGGACATCGCAATATCCAGGGCATTGCCTTTCGACCCGGCACGGGCCAACCCTTTGCCTGTGAACATGGCCCCGGCCATGACGATGAAGTGACACCGCTTGCAGCGGGCGGAAACGGCGGCTGGGACCCAGCACCCACAAAAGGGGTGACTTGCGCGAGCGATTATTGCGGGTATACCTCCAACAAGCCCGATGGCACTCCGACGCCCATGACGGACCTGGCTCGGTTCCCCGACGCACTCAAGCCATCGTGGAACAACCGCGGCTCTTCCGAAGGAATGGGGCCGTGTGTCTTCCTGAAAGGTTCCCAGTGGAAAGCCTGGGAGGGCCGTTTGGCGGTCGGATTCCTGCGGGGTGCACGGATCGAGCTCTTGCAGATGGACGCGGACGGCATGACGATCGGAACAGCCACCATTGCTGATCTGCCGAGCGAACGCATGCGCTCACTCGTTTTGAGGCCGGACGGCGCGATGTATGTCGCCGTTGACGCGGGCGAAATCTGGCGGCTGGAAAGCGCCGGACAGTAACCGGAGCAGCCTCCCGGTTCGCGGTTCCGGTTTGAACCGCACCGTATGAGATCGGGGCACATGGAGGACAAGATAATCAGGGGTACTTCTAACCCCGATGAACGGCATAAGTGTCTTGCGCAGATTGTTTTCCGGCAAAAAAACAAGTAAATAATCTGAAAGGCACTGATATTTTTTTCATGGACAATCGAGGCGAAACAGCGCCAGTCTTCCAGACTGCCAAGCTCAAGGAACTATACGCGGGTGGCGGGCTCATTTTCCTTGCGCTGCCTTCACACCTTGGCACCGGGTCATAAATCCTTCCGCCCATTCCGGCGTCCCGTCGGCGTGGACGTGGGTGTAGAGGGCCAGGACATTGTTTTTCGTCAGGCCGTCGCGGCCGTCCATGAAGCCCTGGCCGCGGGTCATTTTCAGGGCCAGATCCTTCGGCCCCCCCTGCCAGTCAAGGACGGTGGAATAGCGAAATTCATGGCCACGGACCTCGGCACCTTTATTATAAAAGGGGTTATCGCCATCGACCACAAAGGTGGAATAGCCATGGGCCTGGGGCCGCTTTGACATCCCGAAACGAATGGGAAAGACGCCGGCCAGCGGATATTCCTGGCCCTCCAGGATGATGGACTCCCCCAGATAGATCAGCCCGCCGCATTCGGCATAGACCGGTAATCCCGCAGCCACCGCCTCCCGCAGCGACTGGCGGAACCCGCTGTTGGCCGCCAGCTCTGCAGCGCTGGTCTCGGGAAAGCCGCCGCCGATATAGAGGCCGTCCAGCTCCGGCAAGGTGGCGGCGGTCAGGGCATTGATCATCACCAGCTCCGCGCCCAGCCGCTCCAGGGCTTCGAGGTTCTCCGAATAATAAAACTGAAAGGCGGCATCCATGAAGATGCCGATCCGCAAGCGTGGCCCGTCATGTCCGGTCTTCTCCGGGGTAGCGGATTGCCACCGGCCCACCGGGGCCATGATGGCCTCAATCCGCTCGATATCAAGATGCTCGTTGATGGTCGATGCAAGCAAATCCATGGCCGCGGCGCTGTCCTCATACTCCTGATGCGGCGTGACCCCCAGATGGCGCATGGGAAAGATGTCGCGGGACATCCGCGGCACCGCCCCCAGCACCGGCAGGCCGGTATAGGTTTCCACCGCCTGGGTGACGATTAAGCGATGACGCTCGGTACCGATCTGGTTGAGCACCACTCCCCGGATATCGACCCGTTCATCCAGCTTCTGACAGCCCAGCACCATGGCCGCCACCGTCCGCGTGGTCTTGGTGCAGTTGACCACCAGCAGGACCGGCATGTTCAGCGCCAGCGCCAGCTCCGCCGTGGAGTAGCCGCCTGCCGCATTCACCCCGTCATACAATCCCCGGTTGCCCTCGACAATCACCAGGTCAACCCCGGCGGAATGGGTCAGAAAGGAGCGCCGGATCACCTCTTCATCCATCAGATAGGGATCCAGGTTATAGCAACTGGAACCAGCCGCCAGCTTCAACCAGCCGGCGTCAATATAATCCGGCCCCTTTTTAAAAGGCACCACCCTCTTGCCCTGACGAGCCAGAAGCGCGGTCAGACCGACTGCGACCACACTCTTGCCCGACCCACCGGCCAGGCCGGCTATAACAAGTCCCTTTGTCTGCATCTCTTTATCCCTGTCTTTTTCTTCACCAGCTCTCAATGCACCACCTTCCCCTGTAAGGCCCAGGCCTGAGCATAAAGATCATTCAACCTCTGTTCAAGCACCAGTCTATATTCCTCTACTTGTTCATCTTTGAGCTTTGACGGCACAAAAAGGGGCTCACCATAGAAAAAATCGATCCTGGAAAAGGGCAGCGGCAGGGACATGCCGTCCCAGGAGCCAAATCGCTTATAGCGGCTGCATGACCAGAGCATGGGCAGAACAGGCGCTCCCGTATGCGAGGCCAGAACCACAGGTCCGGCCTGGGCCACACGGGCCGGACCCTGAGAACCGTCGGCAACGAGAGCGACGTTCCGGCCGGCACGCAGGGCCCGAATCAGGTTTTTGACTGCTGTGCCGCCACCCTTGCCCCGGGAACCACGCACCGTTGCGTGACCAAACCGGTGGGCCACCCGGCTGATATACTCACCATCCCGACTGGCGCTGACCATGGCCACAACCGTATCAGCCCGGACATGATAAAAAAGATAAAGAATTGTATAATGCCAGAAAGATCCCACGACCGGTCCGGGTTCAACCTGCTGGCGATATTCCTGACCATGGGTCACTATCCTGCAGGTAGAAAACCATATCCTGGTCAGCCACACAAAGACCAACGGGACCACCCTCAGGGAAACCTTATACCAGAATCCGTCTTTCATCGTCGCTCTTTCTCCATCCAGGGACTAGGCAATCTCGATCTCAAGTTTACGCAGGGCCTTGATCCTATCACGGAGGGCGGCCGCCTGTTCAAAGGCCAGCTCCCTGGCGGCAATCTGCATCTCTTTCTCCAACTTTTTAATCTCTTTTTCAAGATCCTTGATAGTAGTATAAACGGGAAGCTCTTCAGCCGCCTGCAGCAAATCCGTCTGATATCCCGCCTGATAGCCGCTGTCCGTAAGATGCTGCTGCAGGCCATCCTTGACCCGTGAACAGATGGTGGTGGGCGTTATCCCATGCTCGCTGTTATATTGTTCCTGTATCTTCCGCCGCCGCAAGGTCTCATCCATGGTGCGCTGCATGGAGCCGGTTATGGTGTCGGCGTAGAAGATGACCATGCCGTCTGCATTCCTCGCCGCCCGGCCGCAGGTCTGGGTCAGGGAACGCTCAGAACGAAGAAAACCCTCCTTGTCGGCATCAAGAATTGCCACCAGTGATACCTCCGGGATATCGAGCCCCTCACGCAGCAGATTGATCCCCACCAGGACATTATAGTCGCCGTTTCTGAGATCACGGATCAGCTCCACCCGCTGCAGGGTCTTGATATCGGAATGAAGATAGCGCACCTTGACCCCCAGTTTCTCGTAATAATCGGTCAGGTCTTCGGCCATGCGCTTGGTCAGCGTGGTCACCAGCACCGCCTCATTCCGCTCACCCCGCAAGCGGATCTCATCCAGCAGATCATCCACCTGGTTTTTGGCCGGACGCACCTCGATCCGGGGATCAAGCAGGCCGGTGGGGCGGATGATCTGTTCAACAATCCGTCCTTCCACCTGCTCGATCTCATAGGGCCCGGGGGTTGCCGACACATAGATCACCTGATGGGTACGGGCTGTAAATTCCTCAAAACGCAGGGGCCGGTTATCGAGAGCGGAGGGCAGACGGAAGCCATAATCCACCAGGGTCTCCTTCCGCGAGCGGTCACCATTGTACATGCCGTTGAGCTGCGGTACGCCAATATGGGACTCATCGAGAAAGAGTAGGAAATCATCGGGGAAATAATCGATTAAGTTGGGCGGGGCCGCGCCCGGCTCCTTGCCGGTCAGATGGCGGCTGTAATTTTCAATGCCGCTGCAGTAGCCAAGCTCCTGGATCATCTCCAGATCAAACATGGTGCGTTGTTCCAGGCGCTGCAGTTCCACAAGGCGATTTTCCTGCTGATACCAGGCCAGCCGTTCCTTCAACTCCTCCTTGATGGCATTCATAGCCACCTGCAAGCCGTCGCGCGAGGTGACAAAATGGCTGGCCGGGAAGACCGTGTACTCATCGAGCCGCTGCAGGACCACCCCCCGCAGGGGATCAATCACCGAGATAGCCTCCACAATATCACCAAAAAACTCGATCCTGATGGCAATTTCTTCCTCGTGCACCGGGAAGATATCAATGACATCTCCCCGCACCCGAAAGGTACCGCGATGAAACGAAATATCGTTGCGCTCATAGAGCATGAAGACCAGGCGGCGCTGCACCTGCTCCATGGCGTACTCCTCGTCGCGGCGCAGCAGGAGATGCATATTTTTATACTCTTCCGGTGAGCCCAGGCCGTAGATGCAGGAGACCGATGCCACGATCAGCACATCGCGGCGGGTGAGCAGGGAGCGGGTGGCGGAGTGACGCATCATATCGATGGCGTCGTTGATGGCGGAGTCTTTCTCGATGAAGGTATCGGAGGTGGGAATATAGGCCTCTGGCTGATAATAGTCATAATAGGAGACGAAATACTCCACCGCGTTATGGGGAAAAAGCTCCTTGAACTCGGCGAACAGCTGGGCGGCCAGGGTCTTGTTGGGGGCAATGACCAGAGTAGGCCGCTGCACCTCTGCCACTACACTGGCCATGGTAAAGGTCTTGCCCGATCCGGTCACCCCCAGCAGCAGCTGGCTTTTCGCCCCGCTCGCAAGACCACGGACCAGAGTGGCAATAGCTTGCGGCTGATCGCCTGCGGCGGCAAAGGTGGTGACAAGTTCAAAAGGAAGATCCATATTCAGGCACTACTTTTAAGTTTCAAGTTTCAGGTGTTAAGTGTTAAGATAGCAGTCAGACTCTCAACGTCTGGGGCCCACGGCCTGCAACCGATTTAAATCATAAACATTAAACCTTTATTTCTCAAGCAATGAATCGTTTTCCACCTTTGCCCCTGCTGCTATACAGCTACCTGGCCACCGAGATCCTTGCCCCGTTTTTTGCAAGTTTCCTCATCATAAACTCCGTTTTTTTCTTGGTCAAACTGATCCCGTTTCTTGATGTAGTGCTTGAGCTTAACATCGGATTTGCCGATTTTCTCCGCCTTTTCTCCTACCTCTTCCCCAACATGTTTCTCTACTCCATGCCCATGGCCGCCATGATGGGAATGATCATTGCCTTCAGCCGACTGGCAAGCGACGCCGAGATCCTGGCCTTCAAGGCCAGTGGCATCAGCATCTACACTATCTTGCCCCCTGTTATCATGGTCTCCATGGCCATTGCCGGTGTCACCGGCTACTTCTCGGTCAAACTCATCCCCGCCGGCGAGATTGCCATGAAGCAACTCCTGTTTCAACTGGCAAAGGAAAAAATAGACCAGGGGATCAAGAAGCAGGCCTTCACTGAGGCCTTAGGCGATGTTGTGGTCTATGTGCAGTCCATCGACAAGACCACTGGTCAATGGCAGAACGTCTGGGTTTCCGACATGCGGGACCAGGCAGTCCCTTCCATCACCATGGCAAAATCAGGGACCATGGTTGGCGATACCCAGAAGATGCAGGTGACTATCATCCTGGAAAACGGCAGCCTCAACCGCCCTGATGGCGCCTATACCCAGACAGTCGCCTTTGAACGTTACCAGATCAACATTCCCCTGCACATTCCCAGCGTCATTGACGGCACCGATATCACCCGACAATCCAGCAGTTCCATGACCATGGAACAGTTACAACTGGCTGCCACCCAACTTGGCCGCGACAGCAAAGGGGGGCGGGACAAACTGGTTCACTATCACAAACGACTGGTCCTGCCGGCGGGCTGTTTTATCCTGAGCTTACTGGCCCTTCCCTTTGGTCTCCAGGCACGAGCCGGTAAAGGCGCGATCGGCATCCCCCTTGGGCTGGGGAGCTTTATCCTCTATTATGTACTGTTCACCATTGGCAAAAATCTCGCTGAGGAGACCTCACTCCCTGTTGGGCTTGCGATGTGGTTTCCCAATCTCATCTTCTTGGTCTTTACCCTGATACTCCTGCGCCAGACCGCCAACGAAAAGCCCATGATACCCAGCAAGCTCAGCAATGCCCTGGCCGCCCTGATAGACCGGCTGGTACCCCCTCTTCTTGCAAAGGTGCGCGCATTCCTGCATCTGCCGGCACAAAGAACAACTGATATACCCGTGCTGGAGATGCGCCCACACGAACAGCCGCCGGAGGAGCTTCTCGGTGGAGGCCACCTGACGGTCGGGACTGTTCACGGCAATGTAAAGACTCTGTCCTGCCATCTCCCTGAATGTCAGTCCTACTTCTGCCTCGATTGCACCGTTGAGTTCAAGGATATGGAAATAGCCCGGCAGGCAGGTTTTACCCCCTGCCCTGCCTGCGAGGCAATTCTGGAAAGAGAGGATAAAAAAGTGAACGTATTGACCGCAGACAAGAACTCTCAATAATGTTGCGTTGCTGCCTGCCTGGTTCAGTCTTGACACTGGAATTCAGGCCATATAGACTAACAAAAGAAGACTCGGCAGGCAAGTAAGCCGCTGTAAAAAAATAACATGGCCATCTAAGTGCCCGGAGCGGCATAAGCAACCGGTCGCTCCTACGCCGTCCATGGCGATCGCGACACTGGGCCATCCCTGGCCTGCGTAACGAAATAGATATAAATGGCCATGTTATTTCGTAACGGCTCCTAAGTCGGCAAGCATATCGGTTAACCAATTATGGTTTAACACCCCAGCAGGTGCCTCCCTCATGAATCATGAAGCATTTCTCTCAGACCTGGTCACAAGTCTGCCTGAGCTCAATGGCGCTTTTCTCTTCAGTCCGCAGGCTGAAATAATTGCCACCCATATTGGAGATTCGCTCAGTGACTTCAACCCACTGGCAATAGGAAAAAGAATAACCGACATTGCCACGACTGCCTCTTCTCATCTTCATGATATCAATCACCTACAGGTTACTTTTGACAACATGATTCTCTCCGGCCGCCTGCTCCCCGACCAGAACTGGCTTTTCATTATCCATACGCCGGAACTGTCCACCGGCATGATTCGGATGACGCTGCAACTGGCCCTAAACAACAGTGCCCAGGAAAGCGATACCGGGGACAGACAACCTGAACAGTCGATCCCTAAAATGGCTGCTGCCGAGCCAGCCGCTTTAAATGAAGCAATCAAAATCGACACCGGGGCCTTGATGTCCCCTGGAGCGCCACTGGCCAGACCCTTAAATGAGCTGCAGGATGCGCTTGCCAATTGTATCGGCCCGGCGGCAATCCCTGTCTTTCAGGATATCCTGTCCGCGTGGTGTCAAGAGCACAAACCCGCCCTTGCCACACTGAAGCACCTGATTCCTCTCATGGACCACGAGATCGAGGATCGTGAAGACCTCAACTCCTTTCATAACAATATCAAAGACCTCTTTCCCCAGGAGTAATACCATGGCCTCTGCTAAAGATTTTGCCCGCCTGGAACAGATCAATGGTGTTGCCCGCTACATCCTGGTACGAGGTAACGGACACGTCGTCAGCCAGAACATGGAGGATACGGCTGGATTTGGACCGATCGTCAGTCACTGCGGCGCCCAGTGTGATGCCCTTGGTGCCGACATGAGCGGAAAGCGCTATATCCATCTCTGCATTGAGCGGGACTCCGGCAATGACCTTCTGGTCTTCTCACTGGGGCACTACTATCTTGGCATCTTGAAGCACGAGGAAAGCGACCGTCAGGAAACCATTGACAATGTCATCTACTTTCTCCAAAATCTCTCGTGAAAGTTCTCTTGAAAAAAATACAAGTCACGGGCACTATGTCGACAAAGCTTCCATACGCCAGTGAAATGCGGGCACTTGACCGGTGTGCCATTGAAGAATACGGCATTCCCGGAATCGTTCTGATGGAAAACGCCGGCCTGACCACTGTTTTGATGATGGAGAGGGTGCTTGGCCCGGCTGCTGACAGTTTTGCCCTTATCCTGATCGGTCCCGGCAATAATGGCGGTGACGGCCTGGTCATCGGGCGTCACCTGCACCAGCGCGGCTGTGAGCCGGTCTTTATCTTTCTGCTTGCTCCGGAGACACTGCAGGGGGATGCGGCCCGCAATCTGCAGATTGTCAAAAAACTGGCACTTTCTCTCTATGTCCTGGACTCCGAGGAAAGCGTCCAGACACTTCCCGCCCTCTATCGGCAGCTGATTTCCTCAGGCAGACCCTGTTACGCCATCATCGACGCACTGTTTGGCACCGGACTGACAAGAGAGATAAATGGCCACGTTGCCTTGCTGATAGAGCTCATCAATGCCAAGACATGCGGCGCCAATGTTCCCAGGATCGCAGTTGATATCCCCTCCGGCCTGCAGGCAGACACTGGCAGGATTCAGGGCGCCTGCATCCGGGCGGATCATACCGCCACCTACGGCTGCGCCAAGCCGGGACAGCTGCTCCACAACGGCCCGGAGCTCTGCGGCAGGCTTCATCTTCTTGATATCGGCATCCCCCATGCGGCTGTCGCCGACCTCTCCATTCAGCAGGAAGCCCTTACTGATCAAGGGACTGCGTCCTTACTGGCCAGGATAAGTCGGACAAAAACATCCCACAAGGGCAGTAACGGCCATCTCCTGGTCCTGGCTGGCTCCATCGGCAAGACCGGGGCTGCCACCCTCTGTGTCAAAGGGGCCCTGCGCAGCGGCTGCGGCCTGGTCAGCCTCTGCTGTCCTCAGGATCTCAATACCATCTTTGAGACCCAGCTTATTGAGGCCATGACCATTCCCCTCTCCGCATCGCGCTCAATGCTCAGCATGGAGGATCTCGCAACTATTGAACAGCAGCTGCAGGGGAAAAGGGTTATTGTCATAGGTCCGGGACTGGGCATGGCTGAACAGACGGCCCGGCTCGTTCTGCACCTCTATCGTACAGCAGAAATTCCCATGGTGGTTGATGCCGACGGTCTCAATATCCTGGCGCAATATAAAACAGGGCTCAAGGCCCCGCCCGGCCCCCGGATCTTCACCCCCCACCCCGGCGAGATGGCCAGGATCCTGGGGATTTCGGTAGCAGAAGTCCAGGAAAACCGGATCCAGGCAGCCAGGTCAGCCTGTCTGCTCCTTGATCAGTCCGCCGGACAGTGCACCGTCATCCTCAAGGGCGCAGGCACCATTGTCGTCTCGGAAGACGGCAAGGCCTGGGTCAATACCAGCGGCAACCCCGGAATGGCAACAGGAGGGATGGGAGATGTCCTCAGCGGCATCATTGGTGCCCTGATCTGTCAGGGGCTTTGCCCGCAGGAGGCCGCCCGCGCTGCCGTTTATCTTCATGGCAGGGCAGGAGATATTTTACTGAAGACGATTGGCACAGGTTACAACGCAACAGAGCTTGCCGACGCCATGCCCCTGACCATCAAACAAGGACGCTGTTGTCGATAAAAACGAAACCATTTTGAATATCCAGAACACCACCAGGAACCGGCACAAAACGATTAGAAACATTGATTGTTTCATGCCGGCTCCTCAATAATTAAGGAGATCTTTCATGTTAACTGCCCGCGATATCATGTCCCGTGAAGTCATTACCGTAACAGAGGAATCAACTGTCAAGGAGCTGGCCAGGATCTTGTCGTCCCACCAGATAAGCGGCGTGCCTGTCTTGAATGACAACGGCAGGCTTGTCGGCGTGGTAACTGAAAGTGATCTTATTTTTCAGACCAAAAAAGTCCACATCCCTACCGTGATCACCATCCTTGATTCGGTCTTTTATCTTGAGAATCCAGACAAGATTGGTGAAGAGATGCAGAAGATGGCCGGCATCAAGGTCAAGGACATCCTGACCAGCTCTCCTGTCACCGTGACTGAGGAGACCCCTCTCGATGAAATCGCCACCATCATGGCAGAAAAGAATGTTCACACCCTGCCGGTTGTAAATAAGGAAACATTAGTGGGAGTTATCGGCAAGAAAGATATCATCAGGACCCTGATTGATTAGGTGCCGTTGCTAAGCAAGTAAGGTCTTTTTCTTACTTGCTTAGCTTACGGCACCTTATGCCGCTTCCCAAAAACAGCCAATCTTTTCCGGCTGTTTCTTGGGAGTGGCGCCTGGCAGATAACAACAAGACTCCGTAAAACCAAGTAAGGTCTTTTTCTTACTTGCTTAGCTTACGGCACCTTATGCCGCTTCCCAAAAACAGCCAATCTTGTCCGGCTGTTTTTGGGAGTGGCGCCTGGCAGATAACAACGGCAGATAACAACAAGAATCCGTAAAGCCAAGCAAGTTTTTTTCTTGCCTGCCGAGCTTACGGCACCTTATGCCTGGCAGATAAGATACAAGGCAAATTCTTTCATGCCAGCCGTAGCAAGGCATTGACAATGGCTACGGCCACCGGGCTTCCACCCTTCCGGCCAAGGGCGGTGATAAAGGGATAGCCCTTCAGCGAAAGGAGCTCTTTGGATTCGGCGGCATTGACAAAGCCAACCGGCACCCCCACTACCAGATCGGGCCGGATTGTTCCGGCCTTAATGAGTTCCATCAGCGCCAGCAGGGCGGTAGGGGCATTACCGATCGCGACAATCCCCACGTTGTCATCCGCCGCCATGGCCAAGGCAGTCTCTGAACGGGTAAGCCCAAGGCGACTGGCCTGGACGGCAACCTCGGGTTCTCCCACCCGGCAGATCACCTGGCCGCCGAATTTCCCCAGATACGCGCGACTGATCCCGGCGGCCGCCATATTGACATCTGTCAGCACATTTTTTCCCGCCCGGATGGCAGCCAGCCCGGCGACAATGGCCTGCGGATGAAAACGCAGGTTGCCGGTAAAGCCAAAGTCGCCGGTGGCATGGATGACCCGGCGCATGACGGCAAACTCCTCCCTGGAGTAATCGTCAATTGCGCGGCCAGTCTCACCCGCAAACTCACGCTCAATGATCCGAAAGCTCTCCGCCTCGATCTCCAGGGGTTTTATCTGTTGTAAAATGACCATCTTTATCCCTTTTGAAGCAGCATGATATAATTATAAAAAGCATCGACGTTGTTTTCCGTCTGGCCAAAATGGAGGTGGATATAGCCGCCCACCGCGTTGCCGACCTTGAATCCTTCCCTCCGCCCATCCTCCAATTGGTAGAGAGTTTCAACCTCCGGACCCATCCGCTCTAGCGCCGAATAATGAAACTCATGGCCGTGCAGCACCTCCCCCTTTTTTCCCCACAAACAGTCCATGCGCAGGCGTGGCTGACGATAGCCAAGGCGGGACAGGCGACTTTGCATCCGCACGGTTGCCGGAAAAACTCCAGCCATGACGTGCGCCTTGCCATCAAGATCGACCAATTCTTCGCACAGATACATGAAACCGCCGCACTCAGCATAGATCACCCCGCCGTCACCAGCCCAGGCAGCAATAGCCGCGCGCATGGCCACATTCCGGCTCAGGGCGGAGGCATGAAGTTCGGGATAGCCGCCGCCCAGATAGAGGGCGTCGATGCCTTCGGGAAGTTCTTGATCGTGCAGGGGGCTGAACATGAACAATTCAAAACCGGCCCGCTCAAGGATGGCCAGGTTGTCTTCATAATAAAAGCAGAAGGCCAGATCGCGGGCCACGGCCAGCCTGAGCCGTCTTCCCTTCGAGAAAGGGGGCGAGAGAGCCGGGGTGCCAATACTGCTGGTGCCAAGAGACAAGAGGGCATCCAGGTCGACATGCTTCTCAACGGCAGCAACAAGCCCTGCCAGCTGGTCTCCATCCAGCGGCGATTCTTCTCCCATGTGCAGACCAAGATGGCGGTCAGGGATCTCAAAGCGGCTGTCACGCGGGAAGAAACCCAAGATTCTGGCCTGACAGGACTGCCTGACGGCCCCGCGGATCAGTTCAACATGCCGCTCAGAACCCACCCGGTTGAAGATCACCCCTTTGATCTGTACGCAGGGATCGTACACCTCAAAGCCTTTGAGCACAGCCGCCACACTCTCGGCTGCTGAACGAGCGTCAATGACCAGTATCACGGGCAGGCCCAGAACCTCTGCCAGGGATGCTGAGCTGGAAAGGCCACCATCAAAAAGACCCATCACCCCTTCGACCACCCCCACCACGCCACCATTCTGACCATAGAGGCGCTGGTTGAAGATATTCCGGCAAAAGCCCTCGCCGCACATCCGCAGATCAAGGTTGGAAGAGATCCGCCCTGTCACCATCCGGTGCAGGGTGGGATCGATAAAATCGGGGCCGCATTTAAAGGGCTGCACTGCCAGCCCCCTGGCCGCAAGCGCTGCCAGAATTCCCAAGGTAATGGTGGTCTTACCGGAACCGCTGGTGGTGCCGCCAATGAGAAATGTTGGGATTCGGCTATCAGATGAGCTCTCACCGATCTCAGAGTTCATGGCACACTTTTTTTGTGTTATCATCATATTATCCCGGCAATATCCGTCTGAGCAGCAGCAGAAGCATGACAAAAAGCGCGGAGCCCGCCAGCATCAGCCTATTGGCGAGCAGGACATCTGAATCTGCCAGTTCCCGCGTCCGTTCCCCTATGGTGGGCTTACAAACAGTTTGGCCGAAATAGACGGAGTCCCCTCCCAGTTGCACCCTCAGAGCCCCGGCCACCGCTGCCTCCGAATGACCGGAATTGGGGCTGGCGTGATTCAAGCGGTCGCGTAGAAAAATCCGCAGACCGTTTTTCCCGTCGAGGCCAAGCAGGGAAGAGGCCGCCACCAGAAGCAGGCCGCTTAGACGGGCGGGGATAAAATTGGCCACATCATCCAGCTTGGCCGCGGCCCAGCCAAAGGCAAGATATTGCTCATTTTTATAGCCAAACATGGAATCCATGGTATTGACCGCCTTATATCCCATGGCGCAGAGGGCCGCCAGTACAACCGGGCTCATCCCCAGAAACGGGGCCAGAATCGCCCCTATGACCGCATAGAAAAGGGGGGCTGCCACCCCATCCACCATATTCTCGGCCACCGTTTCCACCGTGGCCCGGATCACCCCGGCCCGGTCAAGGGCTGCCGTATCCCGGCCCACAATCATCCCCACCGCCCGGCGTCCGGCCAGAAGCCCCGATTCACCCTCCTGCCGCAGGGCAGTATAGACATCGCGGCTATGGCGGATAAGATCCCTGGCGGCAATAGAGGTATAGAGGAGAAAGACAGCCATCCCGTCAGCCAGCAGTGGCGAAAACAGCGCGGCAGCCTGCAGCACCATTGCCACCAGGCCAAGGCTCACTGCCAAGACAGCAACAACAGTCGCCGTTCCCGCAATTCTCCTGCCGACAAAAACCCGGCGGAAGAGCAGCTCACATCTGACACAGAACCAGCCGATAATCCGGACAGGATGGGGAAACCAGCGCGGGTCGCCCAGGAGCAGATCAAGGGCCAGTACACAGAGGAGCTGCAGCTCAAAAATATCAAAAAACATGAAATGCTCGACTGTAAGGGTCCGCCGGGCGAACCAAAAATGATTGGGTAAGGGTCTCGGCAAAAAAAATCAATATTGTTACCTGCAGCCACAGTCCTGTGAATGCAGCCTGGGATGAATATATCAATCATTGGATATTCTGTCCATCCATATGGATCGCTGAAACGTAACCCGTTCCGGCAGGCGCTGGCACTGACAGGCGACCGCCAGACAGAGGAATACCCACCTAATTTCCTTGACGAGGGTGTCAGTATTATGAGAAATTAAAAATAGTAACTTCAGCAGCAGTCATTCCACAAGAAAAAAGTGACAGTAAGCAGCCAGGCATTCTCTGTCTGGTTCTGTATGGTCTGCCTCTGGACGAAAGCGATAGTAAGAACATCTCACGGGCTTGATATCATTCTTCTTGCCTCAATGTTCCATAAATGAAAGGAGAGACGATGACAATTTTTGTGAATCGGATGATTCGGGCGGCAAAACTGGATGTCAATCTGTATGAAGAGGTTGAGGCAGACAAAAGCACACTGCTTCAGGCCATGGGGGTTGTTGTTCTTTCCAGCATAGCTGCCGGGTTGGGCAGTGTCGGTACCATAGGGCCTGGCAGAGTTTTGTTCGGGTTGGTTGCCGCCCTTGGCGGATGGTATATCTGGGCCTACCTCAACTACTTCATCGGCACGAAACTCCTGCCGGAGCCGCAGACCGAAGCCGATCTGGGCCAATTGCTGCGCACCACCGGCTTTTCAAGTTCTCCCGGCTTGATTCGAGTATTCGGTATCATCCCGGGGGTGGGCCCGATCATTTTTGCAGTGGCTTCAATCTGGATGCTGGTGACAATGGTGATCGCGGTCAGGCAGGCCCTTGATTACACGAGCACCTGGCGGGCCGTAGGGGTTTGCGCCATAGGCTGGATCATTCAGACCGTGATCCTGTTACTGCTGTTTTCTTTGTTGGGTGGCCCCCCATCCGTCTGATGTTTTTTAATGGTGAAATAAACAGAAATGTTCAGGGTAAGAAAAAGCCCTGTCCGGCATAGCCGGGCAGGGCTTTTTCTTGTCACCATTTGTAACTATTCAGCAGTGCCTCATATGCGAGAAAGAGGCCAGCAAAGTGTACTGGTGCGTACATAAGCAGGCCGATGACGAAGCAGATGAGGTGCTGCTGGAAGTTACCACCATTTTAAAAATTGTTGCCGCTATTTCTTATACCAGCGTCCATTTTCATCCTGCAGCCAGTGACCGGGCAGGGCAATATCCATGATCTGCTGGGCCCGTCTCCTCCCTACCAGATCAGCAGTTGTGCCCTGCTGCTTGGCAATGCCCTGGTAAACCTGAAGGCGATCATCATTTTCCGACTGCACCAGCTCCGCCTTTTCCTTGGCCGCCCCGACAAACTGCAGATAGCCCAGATTGTCTTCACCGATTACGCCTTGGTCCTTCAGAGCCACGATCTCCGGCAGCCTTTCGGCCATGCGCTCTTTGATACCGCTGGCGGCGCTGACAACCGAGAAAAAAAACAGGACGGACACCAAGCCCATGAGCAGAAAAAACAACCATTGTCTTTGCATTTTCATCACCAATTATGTGTATTATCTGTATTTTTTTATTTCTTCTGCTCAGTGGCAGCCTTGTCCAGATCGCCGAAGAAATCATCCAGGGCCCGATCCACCTTGATATTGACATCAATAGTGATGTGGATGGGTTTTATCTCCACGGGTGCCACCTGTATCTCATGGCGGGTGCATCCCGGCAGCAGCAGGGCCAAGGCCACCAGCAGTACCAAACTTCTTTTTTCCTTCATCAATGCTCCTTTTGCCTCACTGGGTCATTTTATACAATTTCTGCATGCCGCCACCGTACTCCATGATCTTTTCAAAGGGCAACCGCAGGTTTATATCAAGACGAATGGGTTGGATGATTCCACCGGTTTCTCCCACCTGCAGACGGGTGAAGCTGCCGAGCTGACTATTATACCTGAAAGGTAGCGGATGAACCGGCTGACCGTCAAGCTTTATCTGCAGAAGAAGATCATCATCCTCGCTCTTCAGCAGCAACTTGGCCGAGTTGTAACTGAAATCTTTCAGGGCCTCACCGGCAAAATCAAGCTGGGCAAACTGTGCGCTCCCCTCGGGAATCCCGGCAGTTAACAGCCCCACATCCCTCATTCTGATCTTGCCGCCCTCTCCGGGAGGCGAGGAGAGAAGACCATCGACAAAACGCAGCCTGCCATCGACAACGGTAATGGGAATCCTGCCGTTCAGGGTCCCCTCCCCCTCTGCCCGCTCCACACCCAGCTGGGCAAAGAGGTCGGCAAGACTCAAGCGGTCACACAATAATGTTATTTCATACTCCTTGCTGCTTGTGCTCAATCGCAGGGACTCGGTGGAGACATGGCCGTCGCACCAGCCAAAAACACCGCTCTCCAGCAGCAGAGAGGTGGAAGATTCTACCTGAAAGGCAAATTTCCCGTCGGCAAAGACAAGATTGCCGACCTTGGCCGAGGCAAAACTCAGGGGCTGGGCCGGCAGGCTCCTTTGCTGGAAAAGATCAGGGAGCGCCAGCGAAAGATTGAGGCCTGAGACCACAACCTCACTGGCAGGCAGCTCCAGACGGGTGTTGTGCAGCTGCAACTGAAAATCCCCATTCTTTCTTCCCTCGGAGAAGGAACCGGCAGCCTGCAGTCCGATCTCGCCTGCCAGGGTGAGCTCCTGCTTTGCCTGGACTAACCTCCCCAGATTAAAGGCGGTGAACTTCTGCTTGGGCGCAGAAAGCTGCAGTGATCCGTGCAGACCTTTTACCGGTGAACGGCCCGCCTCTCCCTTGATCTTGAGGTTCATCCCCTGCAAGACCTTGCTTTCATGGCTGCCGGCAAAGAGGACACCCTCTGCCTGCTGCTCTGCCGAAAGCAGAAGCCCACCCAGGTCTTGACCGTTCAGCATGATCCGGGCAAGTTGCAGAGAGCCGGCGAGAGAGGTTCCGCCGTCGGCAAGGAGACCTTCGCCCTTCAGCTCGGAGACCATCAACTCAACCGGGGAGTGGAGCGCAAGACCATTGCTTTCAAAGTGCCATTTACCATCGGCCACGGAGAACAAGACCAGAAATGGCGGCGTACCTGCAGCCCCGGCTCCATTGAGGCGCCAGCTGTTGTTTTCACCTCTCATGACAAATTTTTCAATCTTGCAACGCAGATCAAGAGAGCTGACAGCAAACGGGCTTAAAACCACCCTGCCCTCGGCGGCAAGCTGCAGACTACCGCTGAGATCCTGCCCCAGAAAAGCGGCCAGGAATATCAATGGAAAATCGTGAGTTCCCACCTTGAAGCTGAGGACCTGGTCCACCACCGCTGCCTTGAGGGTGATGGCAAGCTCCTGGCCTTGCGGTTGGAGTGTGAGCGAACCCGTCAACGGCGCCGTAACATCTCCCCTGTCTTCATGATTTTCCTGGCCAAACTGCAGACGAAAAGGCCATTGTTCCGTGCGGCCGTCCACCTCGTAACGAAGCAGGCCGCGGTTGATGCTGAGCTGGCCGATAGTGCCGGGCAAGGAGAAATCAGACGCTGCTGTTGGCTTCGCCCGCCCGTCATCTCTGGAAAACCCGTCAGGGACAAAACGGCCATCCAGCCATTCTCCTTGAATCTGCAACCCCTCAAGGGCCAGACGCTCTATATGGCGGGACAAAAGACCGGACAGGGAATAGTTGAGTTGCAGAGAATCAATGCGCAGTGCCGGTTTCTCAGGGTCCCCCAGAACAATTGCTTCCAGTTCGGCCCCGGAAATTCCAACCCGACGCACCGTACAGGAAAAGGGTTGATCCGGCAGAGACCTGGTCACCAGATACTCTATGCTTTTTTCCACAAGCGGCAAGAGACTCACCCACAGCACAGCCCAGAGGGCCAGCAGCACCAATGTCCCTGCACCCAGAATCCACCCCAGCCGTTTTTTCACCATGTTATAATACCTTGTGCTCCCCGCCATCATGCCCGGATTCCCCAGATCCAGACTGTCCAGACACGGCAGCCTTTTGTTGCAGAATCGCCAGCACCTCAGGTGATATGGATTTGAGATGCAGATCCGTCTGTGGAAAAGGAATCTTAATCCCGGCGTCCTTGAATTTCTTGAACAGGGAAAAATAATAATCGCTGATCATCCCCGTCTGGGCATTGATCTGATTCATCCAGCACCAGGGTCGGATCGAAAAATCAAGACTGTTATCACCGAACCCCTCAAAAAATACACGCAGGGGATGGGCGGCGTCTTCCTTGGTCACCTTAACCTCCCTGGCTGCCTCTTCGGCGAGGCGAGCCACCTCAGCCGGATCAGAATCATAAGACACCCCAAAAGGGATCTTCAACCGCCGCCAGTTGTCTTCATAACTCCAGGTATTGACCCGGCTGGAAACAAGTTCAGAGTTAGGGACAATGACATCTTCACCATCAAAGGTCCTGACAATAGTGGCTCGAATCGATATCTTTTTGACCTCGCCGGTAATTCCAGCCTCAAGCTCCACATAGTCACCAACCTGGATGGGCTGCTCAGTAAGCAGGATAATCCCGCTGACAAAATTATTGGCGATGGTCTGCAGACCAAAACCAACACCCACACTCAGCGCCCCAAAAATAATGCCCAACTGACTGACATTAAAACCGATGGTGGAGAGGATAATGAGGAGGCCAAGAACAAACGCCGCATAATAGACAAGGGTGGTCATCGAATGGACCGCCCCCGGCGTCATGGCAGTTCTCTCAGTTAACAGACACGCCGTCTTCCGGCGGATGACATTGAGAATACGCACCCCGACCAATAGCAGGACAATCACCTTAAAGATAGTGATAAGGGTAATTGATGTTTCACCAATGGTGACCAGGGGATAATAAAGGACGGCCCTGCTCTGCTCCCATTTATCGGTAACATAGGCCAACCCCCAGGAGAGAAAGCGCTCGCCACGGTCCATCCTGTTCAGCAGAAGCTGCAGGACCAAAGCTGTTTCATCACGTAACTGGTTCAGGTCATGGACATTATTAGTGATACCGATAATAAAGGCATCCAGATTCCCCATTGTTTTTTCTGCCTGTTTGGCAAAGATCGTCTGTAATTCCTGATTACCGTCAGGTCCCACCTTGCTGGTAATGGAGACCAGACGCTGGGTCAGATCAGCTCTTTTTTGCGTGGCCAGAGACAAATCCTGTACCAGGGTCTCCTTTTGTGCTATCAGCTCAGCACTTTTTTTGCGCCATTGTTCGATAAAAGCAGATGGCTTTTCCCCGTCATTCATCTCAACATAGGCAGTAAGCCACTCCTGCCTGAACATCATGCCCTGAAGTGCCAGCCCCAGATTCATCTTCTTCTGAATGATTGACTTTTGCCGGAGCCTGATCGCCTCAAGCACGAGCTCAAGCCGTTGCTTCTCGTCCTCGAGGACGGCTACCGCTGTGTCGCCCTTTGCCTTCGAGGTAATGGCAGTAATAGCTTTATCCAGTTTTGATTCAGCGACCACACTTTGCTTATTGAGATCTAAATTCTCGGCGTTCAGTTTGGCCAGACTGGCGGCATGGCTTTCGTTCAGCAAATCGACTTTTTTTTTCAGCTCCGCAATATCTTCCTTGCCAATCTGTAATTGCCCAAAGACCTTCTCTGCCTGAGCACTCGCCTCCTTGACCACAACACGCACCTCAGTCAGGGCCTTGTTCAGCCTCGGTCTTTTAAGCTGGAGGATGGCGTATTCATGTTGCAGGTTCAGGATATACGCCAACTGTTCATAGGCCTGCATTCGGCTGCTATCTTCTGATTTCACCTGAACGTACAGAGGCAGCAAGATCGTTAATTCATCCTTCAGGGAGGCAATCCTGGCCTCTCCATAGCCAAGATTTTCTTCATACATTCCAAGTTGCAGGACAGCTTTCTGTTGAAAGGACATCATCTCATCAAATACGTCCAGCTTATACGGGGGAGAGCCAGGAGACGGAATCTGCATGGGCGGCAATTCAGACCTGACCAGCTCAGCCTGCAGGTTTTTCAACTGAAAAGAAAGCCCCTGAAACAGATCCAGGAGAGTGGTAAAAACTATCTTCCCATTCTCCGCCTTCCCCTTCTGCATATCTGTGGTAATCAGGGTAATAAGGCCTTCAACCTGGGCCTGCCGTTTACCGATAAAAGCCGTAACCTCTTCAACGGTTCCTTGATACAGTTGCGTTTCAATGGCAACAGGGATATCCGGCAGATCCTCGGCATGAGCCAAAGAGAGGGAACAGAAGAGAGGGAACAGAAGAGAAAGAAGAAAAAGATAAAAGGATCGCATAAGGATACATTCTCACAATAATTAACAGGAACTACTCAGGATACTATGCAGGATGAGAAGAGGATGGTTCGGGACAGACAACGGTCCTCGATTGAACCCAACATGACCATACACCGGAAAGAAACATTGGTCTTCCCCTAAATTAGCGCCCTGTCAACTACCACCTGAATCCAGCAATCATCCGGCATTCATTCATCATATTTTGGCGCTATTTGTCTTCCGCAGTGGAAACGATATCACCACCTCGTGGCCACATGCAGGTATCGAGAAAAGGAGAAGAGATCTCATCCTTGATGGATGCAAGGATCTGTTCAGGATCGGTCAGAAAGATGTCCGCCCGTTTCTTTGGATCAAAAAAAACCTCATTTTCCGGAACCAAGAGATTAAGATCTTCCCAGCGAGTCAGATAATATTGGATCAACGCAGGCAATTCGGTGAAAATGGTGACCCTCGGATCTGGATCAACAAAGCTCGACTGACAGAGTTTTGTCGCCGAGAGAGTCTGCATCTGGTAAAAATTCTTCAGAAACATCAACTCGGGCGGCATTTTGGACTCAATACCGATCCGTCTCAGCATCCGGGTCAAGGCAACCATACAATCGGCACCGAACCTGGCCAATGGATAGGGCAGGAAAATTTCCCGTGGCCGCTTCAGTTCCAGGTAAGACTTGATGGTGAGAATAAGTTGGCTTAAGGTCACTGGACTGGGATCGACAAAGTGAAAGGTCTGGCCGCCAAACTCCTCACGATGATTCAGAATATGGTCGACGAAAAAAGGGATCTTTTTCGCATTAGAGTAAGAATGCATGGCCTGCTCATCAGTAAAAAGAAACGGCATGGTTTGATCAGCCAGGGCAAAGAGCATCCGTTGAAAGCCCTGTATTTTATGATCATGCGCTCCATAGACCACAGCCAGACGGATATTGGTATAATCAAGCCCGAGGGTGCGGTGCATTTCCTGAAGGGCCAGTTCTGCCAGTAATTTAGATTTAGGGTAGTTGGCCAGTTCAGGGGTTAATTTTAGTTGATTATCTTCGCCAAGATTCTCGCCCGTCGGCATGACCGCGGCTGAACTGAAATGGATATAGGGAATACCAAGGTCGACTGCGGCCCTGGCCAGATTGACCGTGCCAAGATAATTTGTTTCAAGGGTAAGCAGCGGATTACTGTCAATGGCGGTGATAGCAGTATTGATGATAAAATCAGGGGTGTACCTTTTCAGATAAAGCTGGAGATCATTCGGCTCCCGCAAACTCAATTGTTTACTGTTGGGCGCCAGCAGCTCGAATTTGTCTTCATTCCTGGTCTTGAAATAATGAAGGATACCACCACCGATCAGTCCAGAACCACCGATCAGCACACCGATTTTTTTATCGTTACCTGGAGCACCTTGTTTTTCCATAAAAATCACCTGACCACTACCGGATAATAAGCGAATAATAAGGGATTGAGCAGAATGGCAACCTCCCAAAAACTGAGCTTGAAAATGGGCAAAGGATCAAAAGAGTTGTTCGGCGGAAGAAAGATAGGGTGAGAGAGGGGAAAGTGCCCACGTTTCAACCATCCGTCCAGCTCAAACGAGCTGTCATGCATCCGGAATCCACACTTGCAGCTCGCTCAAGGCAGTTGACGCCATCAGATAAGATTCTTCGCTGGCCAGAGAGAGTCGCTGTATTTCGTCAAACAATCTCTGCAATGACCAGGACTCAATATCACCCTCCGACTTGGCAGGATCATCGGATACATAGCCCCACATATGTTGCAGGGCGTTCCTGATGCCTCCGGTCGAAGGCTGCTCTCTGAGGAGTTCAGTGAGTATCCTGGCCATATCCGTAAAATCATCACCGGGTTTCATGGCCGAGACCTGCCTGCCGAATATCTTGTACATCGTTACATCGCGGGCCAGTACTGAATATTTATGATGGCTCCAGAGCTGCTGCGCGTCTGCAGGCAGAGGGATACGGCCCTGATCACGGTTTTCATACTTGGCTTCCAGCAGTTGAAATTGCCGGACAGGTTCATCGATATAGACCTCCGGCCACACTCCCTCATTGGTGCGTGTCAGCACAGGGGTTTTATCACGAAAGCCTCGCAGAGACATTTCCGCAGCCAGCAACTGGTGACGCATCCAGAGTGACCAGCCACAGCCGACCCAACGAATGGTCTCGGGGTGTCTGGAATATCCCTTCTTATTATTGACAATGATCGATACAATTCCATGCAGTTCACGATGCTCTCCAAGCAGGCTTTGGCGGTTCAAATATCCCGGACTTATATCCCAAATGCGCATAGTGTGTCATCTGCCAACTGTTTATTGTTTCCTGCTACCGTATGCCAATATTTTCAAGAGTAAAAGAATCCACGGAACTCCATGGAAAAACAGGTCAAACCAGTCCACAGGCCTGACCAGGGTTCCCTGGATCAGCATGAATACTTTTTCGATAATATGAGGCGGGGTAAAAGGCGCAAGCCCGAGGGTTACGCATAAGATTATAACCATCCACCAACTTAATTGATCAACTACGGACACTATGCTTTGCATCATTCTTCACCCTTACGACCTCGACAACCCACCTGTCTTATGAACTATTTCCGTCTTCCCCTACCCTCTTTGCCAGCCAGATAAATCCTGCGGGATAACTCAGAAAAAACGGTAGATAACCGCGCTTGCCAAGGCCCAGAGCAGGATCAGGATTGTCCCTACGACACAGGCGACACCGAACAGACGGTGGCTGAGCATTTCCCGGCGGTTTTCCTGATACCCCATGAGCAGTCCGCAGAGAATGCCCGCGGCCATGCCGCCTCCATGGGCCCAGTTGTTGATCCCCGGCACCAACAGACCAAAGACGAAAATACCTATGGCCCAGCCGCCGATCTGCTGGAACACCTGCCGGCCATAGCTGCCTCCCCGGCTTTTCCCATAATAAAGGGCCGCTCCGATCAGGGCACAGACTGCGGCCGATGCGCCGATGGTAAAAGGAACCCCGGCCAGATAGGAGAGCAGAAAGCCGCCGATACCGCCCAGGGTATAGATGCTGAACATCCGGGCCAGACCGTATTCCTGGATAATAAGCGGGGCGAGCTGACGCAGGGCGATGAGATTGAAGATGAGATGGAGCAGACTGCCGTGCAGATAGCTGGCCGAGACCAGCGACCACCAGCGGTGCAGGGTTTCGATGGGCATGGTACCGGTCGCCCCCAGCAGCAGGAGGCTCCGGTTGTCCGGCGACAGAAAGCCAAAGGGACTCATACCCATACCCATACCACCGGGAATCATGATCAACGAAACAACAAAGAGGGCGACATTGAGACCGATCAACCCGTTGAGAAAAAGCTCAGGATCAAGGAACAGGCGGAGCAAGCCACTGTTTTTCCACCAGGAGCCTGGATTCTTGAGGCCGCAATAAGGGCAGATAGATTCGTTCCGGCTGATAAGGCCACGGCAGTTCGGGCAGAGCTGAGATTTCTTGTGAGAGACAGTCATATGGCGGCTTGATTAGTTGATATTTCCAACCCCGATGAACGGGATCAGTGCCTTACAGATTGTTTTCTTGTTTTTTTGCAAGAAAACAATCTGTAAGGCACTGATATGGCAGTTCTTGTCAATAAAAAAAACTATCCTGTTACCCTTACGTTAAAGGTTTGGTAACGTAGAAAAAGAGAGACCCTGGGCATGAAATAGTAAAAATTGCCCTCCCTTTTTATGGTAATAATAGTTTTGACGAACTAACCATAAACAAGGAGGGCAAGATGGGATCACTCCCAGAATTTGAAGGTATCACTATTGATTTTGATTGTCAATTTAAGGTGCATTTG
>JAHYIV010000069.1 GCA_019429465.1 Desulfoarculaceae bacterium | reverse complement strand
ACTCCGAATTATCTCGTCACTGCGGCGTACTCAAGTACGCCTCATTCCTCGAAATTTGCGCGCCTCGCATTTGACGCTTTTTACTTAGCCATCCCAGAAATTGAGTTTTTACGAAACCATCAATCTTGCATTATGCTGAGATCGTGCATTATGCAAGACTGAACATCCGGACCTCTGTCCTGTAAAACACCTTCGATGCAGCTTGCTCTCCTGATTTTTTTCTTGTATTTCCAATGGGTTTTCTCTTGTCTTTGTTATGATCAATCCGTGTCCTGCTCTCTGGCACATGGCTTGCAATGTTGTAAGTCAACCAGTCGGCGCACACGGAAGCGCCAGCAAAAAAAATAATTCAACATAAGGAACAAGAAGATGAAAATGAATCTACAGAGAGGAACCCTGCTGCTGACGGCCATGCTGCTCGTAGGCCCGACCTCGGCATTTGCCGTAAAAAGCATGGTGGCAGAGAACTGTCTGGGCTGTCATCAGGCCGACGGCAGCACCCTTCGCGGCTTCATGAAGGCCGGCAGCCAGACTGACAGAAGCTTTGCTGTTCAGGTGGACAACGATGTCTGGGATGTCAGCTATGACAGTTCCACCAAACTGGCCAAGAACCTGAGCACGGCTAAAGAGCTGGCTGACGGCAAGCTGATCATGGTCAAGTTCAGGGAGGAGGGCGGCAAGACGGTGGCCACCGAGCTGAGCTATAAGACTCCCAGGAGCTTCAGCGATCCATCCCATGTTATCGAGGCCAGCGAGCTGGTCGAGCTGCTCAAAAAAGACCCGGCAAAGGCCAACTACGCTCTCCTTGACGTGCGCGGGGTCTCCTACTTCGAAGAGGGCCATCTGCCCGGGGCCATCGTCATTCCCAATTACCGTTTCGATAAGTACAAAGACCGTCTGCCCAAGGACAAGAACACCCTGATCGTTACCTACTGCAATGGCTACACCTGCTCCATGTCCCCCAACTTCTACCGGGTGCTCACCGAGGGCTACGGTTATAAAAATGTGAAAATGTTCGCCTCCGGCTTCCCGGCCTGGCGGACCACGGGCGAGGCCGTCCATACCGAGCCCGAATTTGTCAAATATGTGATGGACAGCGGTCAGAAGGATGCCTACGTGCTGGTTGACCTGCGCAGCGCCGACAAGGCCAAGGCTGAGCACATCCCCGGCGCAGTCAACCTGCCCGCTGCCGATATGAAGGCGGCCTGGGAGGTTATGCCTGCCGACAAGAAGGCCAGGATTATTCTTTATTCCGATAACATGGCCGAAGCGGAAAAGGCTATGCGCACCCTGCGGGTCAATGCCTATGACGTGGTCTCGGTGCTTGCCGGCGGTATCCAAAACTGGAAGGCCAAGGGCTATCCGGTGGCCAGCGACCAGCTTCAGGCCGAAGTGAAATACAAAAAACAGCTTCTCCCCGGTCAGATCAGTGTTGATGAGTTCAAGGCCATTGTCAAGGACATGCCGGCCGACAAGGTGGTAGTTGATCTTCGCCGTCCAGACGAACGGGCCAAGGGCAAGATCGCAGGCTCCATCAGCATCCCGGTAGACACCCTGGACACCCGTTGGACCGAGCTGCCCAAGGACAAAGAGATCATCGTCCACTGCCAGGCCGGCCCCAGGGCCAGCGTGGGCTTCGATGTCCTCAAGGAGCATGGCGTTAAGGCACGCTACCTCTTTGCCGCCTTCAAATGGAACAAGGACGGCACTTACGAGATCAAGGCTAAATAAACTGTAACTATCCAGCAGCACCTCATCTGCTTCGTCATCGGCCTGCTTATGTACGAACCAGTACACTTCGCAGGCCTCTTTCTCGCATATGAGGCGCTGCTGAATAGTTACGTGACATGTGTTTTGGCAT
>JAHYIV010000049.1 GCA_019429465.1 Desulfoarculaceae bacterium | reverse complement strand
GTCGTTAAGCTCTTCTGCGCCAATGGTACTGCATGGGTGACTGTGTGGGAGAGTAGGACGCCGCCGAATTTTTTATATGAAAAGCCCCAATCAGAATCCCTGATTGGGGCTTTTCTGCGTTCAAGCGCAAGACATCAAATATGAGGGAAAACATGCAATTGAAGAGGTCTACTGTTTCCCTTTGCCTTTTTTCTTATAGACGCTAATATCCGGGAATCCGCTCTTGAACGTGAGTTGCTTCTTAGGGGAAGTCTTTCTTTTCAGCCAGCTTGAAAAAGGATGTATGGAAAGCAAGAGAAGCAAGAATGCTCCTCCCATCTTCAAATTATAGGGAACGAGTTCTGCGGCCTCACCGATTATGGCCTGAGGCGATATCCCTGCTATCGCGTACAGCTGATCCACGGCTAGACCAAAGAGTATCGCAAAGCTTGAAAGAATAAGCAGATATCGAGCAGTACTCTTCTTTCCCAGAATACCTACCAATACCGAAAGCGATGTGATATTGGTGGCAGGTCCAACGAGCAGGAAAACCAGAGCGGCGCCCGGACTGACTCCTTTCAGGATCAGGGCGGCAGCCACCGGTGTAGAGGCGGTTGCACAGATGTAAAGCGGGATGCCAATAACCAACATGAGCAGCATGGAAGAAAACCCTCCATCCAGCCACCTGGTCATCACTTCGTCGGGAATCACGACCATGATCAGCCCGGCAATGACTAGTCCTGCGAAAAACCAGAGGGCAATATCTCCCCAGACATCAAACAGGGCATACCTCAGGCCATCTCCTATCCTGCTCCATTTGCCATGATGGGTGGCGGGAATATCAGGAACAGACGTCTCATCTGTCCCGCACGGATCCGCAACAGGACAACCGATATTCGGGGGAATGGGCGCAAGGGGTTTAGGCCAGTCAATGATGTTCTCGATAAATCCTGCTGCCATCGCGGTGATGAAGGCTGCAACCGGCCTGATCACGGTCATGATCGGGTCGAGCAGGGCATAGCTGATGGCGATGGAATCTACACCCGATTCCGGGGTGGAGATGAGAAAGGCCGTTGTTGCCCCCTTGTTGGCGCCCTGTTTTTTCAGGGATACTGCTGCCGGAAGGACTCCGCAGGAACAGAGAGGCAAAGGTACCCCCATGAGCGCCGCCTTTATAACCGAGCTGAATCGCCCGGAACCCAGATGTTTGGCCACAGTTTCCGGATTCAGGAATATTTTGAGCAGTCCGGCAACCAGGATCCCGAAAAGGATATATATCGATGAATCAAGCAGGAGCGACCACGATGCCTCGAAAACTGCCCGTATGAGATTGACCATGAGTCCTCTTTCTCTGAAGATACTGTTATTGATTATATAATAAATGAATACTAAGTCAACTTGACAGTCAGATCAAGAAAGCAGATGCATTTTCCGCCAGGATTGTTCATAATGATATTTTCATTCTTCTCTCCTCCCTATTCAAAATGATTCCCCCTGATTCTCGATGATGCAAACGAATCTTGATAATATCGGTATTCTTTATGTGGTTGCCACCCCCATCGGGAATCTTGAAGATATTACCCTCCGTGCCCTACGGATCCTGAAGGCAGTTGATCTGATTGCCGCCGAAGATACCCGGCATACCAAACATCTGCTGAACCACTTTGACATCCATACCCCCTTGATCAGTTATTACCGGGAAAAAGAGGCGGAGCGGTCGGAAGAGCTGGTGCAGAGGCTGCTCACGGGTGAAACCATCGCCCTGGTCAGTGACGCCGGTACTCCCGGAATATCAGACCCCGGGGCCGTTCTGGTAAAGGCGGCAAGGGCTGCCGGGATCACCATTGTCCCTTTGCCGGGCCCTTCAGCCCTTACCACAGCCCTTTCTGCCGCCGGTATCACCGATGGCACCTTTCTTTTTTTAGGTTTTCCCCCTGCCAAAAAAGGGCAACGTCAAAAACTTCTCTCCTCCTTTGTGGAGGCCCCTTGGGCCCTGGTCTTTTACGAGTCGCCCCATCGGATTGACGCCCTGCTCGCCGATGTACTGACCATACTTGGTGACCGCCAGGCGTTCTGGGGCCGGGAATTGAGCAAGCTCTATGAAGATCTGCAGGCAGGCTCGATCAGCCAGTTGCTTGAACTTGCCACCGGCAAGAGAAATCGTGGTGAATTTGTGCTGATCGTTCAGCCAGGTTCCTGTGAAGAAGAGAAAAAAGGTGAAAATATTGAGGAAATTCTCCTCTGGTATCAGGAAAATACAGAGCTTTCTTTAAAGGATGTGAGTCGTCGTATTGCCAAAGATCTGGGTCTTTCCCGTTCCCAGGTCTATCAAAAGGCCCTGGAACTCTGGGCCGCGGACAAAGAAGAATCATGAAAAAGCTTCGTACCTGCATCACCCCGCAGCAGCAGTTCCTCTATGGTATTCACAAGCCTTCCTATACGGTCTGCAATCTCAGGGCCGGTAAGAAGGTTGAGCGCTTAGGTGCCATTGTCGGTGCCATTGAGGGGGAATCTGAACGAAACAATGGCGACAATTTTCCGGACGGCACCCTCACCATCCCCAAGGCCGACTGGATCTTTGAAATCCCCAATCCTTTCTCCTTCCGGGGCACGACCTTTATCGACCAGGAGTGGGCGGATGCCAGCGCTGCCGATTATCGAAGGATCTCCCTGCCGGTCAAAGAGCAGATATCACTGACCGAAAACCTGAAAGAGGCGGGTGTGCAAATATCTCTGTTCAGCAAACTTCCATCTGCCCTGCTGCTTGCTCTGGCAACCTGTTCCACCGATCCCCGGGATCTCATCCACCTTGCGGAACTCTGTTGTCAGCTGGAAACTGATTCAACAGGGGTTCCCATCGGACTGGCATACCGGAGGAATAAACATGGCAGGGTCCGCCCCATCATCGAGAACCATGCCCTGTTCGAGGCGGTGGCCAATAATCCATCTCTGCCGGACAGCTACAAAAGAGTGATGGTGCTCAGGCCGGGAGCCCAGGGGGGCAGTGAGATTGTCGGGGAATGGCCGGGAAATGGAGAGTCCCATGTCTTGGAGTATCTGCGCCGTAATTCCTATATTGCCGGCGGTCATTATGCGGCTAACATGGCAGACGATGCAGTTCGCTATTCAATCAAGGAGCTTTCCGCAGCTGATATGCAGGGGTTGCGGCATCTTTACTATCAGCGGACATATCTTCGACTGGCCGAGCAGTTGGCCATCAACCTGCCCACAGAACAGCAAGAATTAAGCCCGGAACACCTGGAGACCCTGCGACTGACGATTCTGCACGCCCTCAATGATCAGGATATCGCCTCACCGGCAACACTGTGGGGCTGGAATTTCGGCTTTGATTATGCACCCAGCGGCTATCGGCTCCATGCCTCCCATCAGCAGGTCCATCAGCAATATGCGATGATCCCGGAGACGGTTGGTGCTTATTCAGGTGATCCCGAGAGCTCCTGCGGCGAGCTGCCGGCCTTTGGCTGCGGCGATATGGTCGCCGAGGTGATCCAGCACTATCGTGAACAGTATGACGCTGATTTTTTTGCTGATTATATCGGCTGCATCAAAAACAACAGACGGATGGATGGCAGCAATGACCGGGAAGAGAGTCTGGTCGTGTGGCAGGATGAGCAGGTTATGCTCTTTGTGCCCAAGGCCCAGACCTCCCAGTGGGAGCTGCAGTTGATGGCCTTGAATGATGAGGAGGGAAGGGCGGTTGGCAATATACTGGAGGCGGATCCTGCCATGAGGGCCTCACTGGATAGAGGGATCCTCTTGGCGCAAAAAGCCCTGGCCGTGCTGGGGGCGAGAATGGTGACCTCCATCGAATACCCGAAACGCATTACCAGCAAGAGCAGAAAGGGCGATCCCGGTCAACATCTGCTCTACGCCTTTCTGCCTCGTCTGCCGGAATCACCCGGGGCCTTCAGCGAGGCCCAGCTTCGTTTTATCAATGGTCACTATCCTGAAGATTTTGCTGCTGTCTGTCGGCTGCATCTTGTTAATTCAGGTCATATTCCGTTGGATTGACAAGGGTAAAAGTCACCGTCGGACTGTCGCACGATTCCAGCCAATAGGCGGAAACGGCATCATCCTCCTTGTGAAATATCTTGAAAGTAGTGTATTCTTCACAACCGGGGATGCCGTGGGGGAAGGTGAAGATCTTCTCACTGTCAATCCTGGGTTGTCCTCAGGTCGCTCTGCGCATGTTCATATGTTACTCCTTCAGTTTAGAGGAAAAGAAAAGGACGTTGCTCGATCCGGTTTGTGGGGCTGAACAACAGGGAAAATTATAAAACACTCTCTTTTCCCTTTTCTTATCGACAGCAGGGGCAAAACCTAGAGGGTGAATTCCGTTTCTGGGAATATTTTTGTGCTATATCGACAGAGGGTGATATCAATGGATACAAAAGATAAACAAGGTTTTTTCGGTAACTGGGGAGGGGCGTATATCCCCGAAGTACTGCACCAGACCTTTCTGGAGCTCAATGCTGAATTTATAAAATGCAAGAATGATCCCGCTTTCTGGCAGGAGTATGTGGAGCTGATGTCGACCTATTCCTGCCGCCCGACGCCCCTGACCCATGCCGCGAATCTGTCCAAACATTTTGGCGGGGCTCAGATTTACATCAAGCGTGAGGACCTGAACCATACCGGTGCCCACAAGGCCAATAACGTCATGGGCCAGGGTCTGCTCGTCAAGAGGATGGGCAAGAAGCGGGTGATTGCCGAGACCGGGGCCGGTCAGCATGGCGTGGCCACCGCCACCATGGCCGCCAAATTCGGGCTTGAATGCACCATTTATATGGGGGAGGAAGATGTACGGCGCCAGCGTCCCAATGTCTTCTGGATGGAGAAGATGGGGGCTATCGTTATCCCGGTGACCGACGGCTCCCGCACCCTCAAGGATGCCATTAACGAGGCCTTCCGCGATTGGGTCACCAATGTGGATGAGACCCATTATGTCCTGGGAACTGCCTGTGGGCCGCACCCTTTTCCCGAGATGGTGGCCTGGTTCCAGTCCATCATCGGTCTGGAGGCAGGCGAGCAGATCATGAAACAGCATGGCCGGATGCCAGCCCGGATCTTTGCGTGCGTGGGTGGAGGTTCGAATGCCATGGGCATCTTCAAGCGCTTTATCCCGGAAAGCAATGTGGAGCTGGTGGGGGTGGAGGCCGGCGGTCACGGGATTGAAACCGGCGCCCACGCGGTCAGACTCAGCGGCACCGATGGTTCGCCAGGGGTGGCCCAGGGCTATAAGACCATGTTTCTCCAGGATAGCGACGGCCAGATGAAGACTACCCATTCCGTGGCTGCGGGCCTTGATTATGTGGGGGTTTCGCCGATCTTGTCCGATCTCTGGGAAAAGGGCAGGGTGCGCTTTGAGTCAGCCACTGATACCGAGGTCATGGCCGCACTCGACCTGACCATGAAAAAGGAAGGGCTTATTCCGGCACTGGAGTCCTCCCACGCCTTTGTCCAGGCCTTCAAGGAGGCGCCGCAACTCTCGCCTGACGACGCCATCATCATCAATATGTCCGGCCGCGGCGACAAGGATATCTTCACCATTGCCCATGCCTTCAACGACCCGTCCTGGAAGGATTTCATTATCAAACGGGGTCTGGAATACAGTCAAGATAAATAAGGGATCAGACCTGCGAGGACTAGCAAATGCAACTGGAACAACAACTACGCGATAGATTGAAAAAAAAAGATATCCTGCTCATGACCCATATCGTGCTCGGATATCCATCCTTTGATGTGAATAGGGAAGTGATCCGGCAGATGGTGGAGAATGGGGTGGACTGCATTGAGATGCAGATTCCCTTCTCCGAACCCATGGCCGATGGCCCGGTCATTGTCCGGGCCAATCAGGACGCCATCAAAAATGGGACCAGGGTTGCTGATTGTCTGGCCTTTGCCGCCGAGATGACCGCCAGCCATGACATCCCCTTTCTCTTCATGACCTATTACAACATCATCTTCAAATATGGGGAAAAACCCTTTTTTGAGAAGGCCCGAGAGTGCGGGATCAAGGGCTTTATTGTTCCGGATCTGCCGCCGGAGGAGGGGGAGAGCTTCCTGCAACTGGCCGCGGAATACGAAATCGCCCCCATCCTGATCTTTGCCCCCACCTCCACCGATGAGCGGATGCGGGTGCTGGCATCCCATGGCCGTGGGTTTATCTACTGTGTGGCCCGGCGCGGGGTCACCGGCACCAAGTCGGTGATTGGTCAGGATGTGTTCGACTATCTCCAGCGTTGCCGGGAGGCCACCCGGATGCCGCTGGCCGTTGGCTTTGGCATCCAGGATCGCGATGACGTCAGCGCCCTCATCGGCCGGGCGGATATGGCGGTGATCGGTTCACAGACCATCCTTCTGGTGGATGAGAATGGGGCCGGGGCAGTGGGTCCCTTCATTGCCGGATTACGCTGAGAGCGGGAGAGGTCGCCCCGCTTTTATTCCCTCTTCCATCATGATGAAGAAATGGAAAGAAATTACTGTTAAAAGCTGCTGATATGACTGAAGATACGATGACAGATGACATTGGGGTATCCGGGGTGCTGTGGAATCTTGGCGACCTGTATCAGGATGAGAATGACCCGGCGCTGGCGGCTGATATCCGCTGGTGTATCGACGAGGCTAAAGTCCTTCGCGGCCGGTTTCGTGGCCAGGTGGCAAGCCTTGGTGCCGCAGAGCTGCTGGGACTGGTCCTTCGTCTGGAGGCCCTGGACTGCCGGATCACCCGCCTGGCGACCTTTGCCTTCCTGAACTTCACCACCCGGATGGAAAATAGCGTCGCCGGCGCCCTGGAGCAGCGGATGGAAGAGCTGGCCAGTTTGTGTAAAAAGGACGTGGTCTTTTTTGAGCTGGAGTGGAATGTGCTGCCATCTGAGATCGCGGCCCGCTTGCTGGCGGCACCGGAGTTGGCCGGCTATCGTCACTATCTGGAGGCCCTGCGCCGCTATCTGCCACATCAGCTCTCGGAGCCCGAGGAGTCCCTGCTGCTCGAATATGCCCCGGTGGGGAGAAGTTCCTGGAACACCCTTTTTGACAAGGTCCTCAGCGGCCTGCGTTTTGGTGAGAAAAAACGTGTTGAGGAAGAGGTGCTCACCGATCTGCATCACCAGGATCGCGAGGTCAGGCGGCAGGCGGCAGCGGACCTTACCGCCGGGCTGCAGGGCCAGAGCCATATTCTGACCCATATCTTCAATACCCTGGCCGCCGACAAGATGATCGACGACCGGCTGCGCCGCCATGAAAGCTGGGTGCATTCCATGAACCTGGACAACGAGCTGACGGACGCCACCGTGGAAACACTGGTTCAGTCGGTGACCAGTCGCTATGACATTGTGCAGCGCTATTACCGGGTGAAAAAAGAACTGCTGCATCTGGACGAACTCACCGACTATGACCGCTATGCGCCCCTGCCGGCGCTTCCGTCACAGCGAATCGGCTGGGAGGAGTGCAAGACCATGGTTCTGCACTCCTTTGCCGGATTTTCCCCAGAGATGGCCGCCATTGCCGAACAGTTCTTCACCGAGAAGTGGATTCACGCCCCGGTGACCCCCGGCAAACGGGGCGGGGCCTTTGCCCACCCCTGTGTTCCCGAGGTGCACCCTTACGTCATGGTCAATTATACCGGCACCCTCAATGATGTCTCCACCCTCGCCCATGAACTGGGGCACGGCGTCCATCAGGTGCTGGCCGCCAGGCGCGGGCACTTTAACAGCGACACTCCGCTGGTCCTGGCGGAAACGGCTTCGGTTTTTGCCGAGATGCTGGTCTTCCAGAGTCAGCTGGCCCTGCTCACCGATGCAGCCCAGAAGCGGGCCTTTATCTGCCAGAAGCTGGAGTCGATCTTTGCCACGGTCTTCCGCCAGACCGCGATGAACCGTTTTGAGAAGCGGATGCATGAAGGCCGTCGCGAGCAAGGGGAGCTGAGCAGGGAGCTTCTGAGTGAATACTGGCTGCAGACCCAGAAGGAGATGTTTGGAGATTCCATGACCCTGCGACCGGCATACGGGATCTGGTGGTCGTACATCCCGCATTTCCTGGCAACGCCCGGCTATGTCTATTCCTATGCCTTTGGCGAACTCCTGGTGCTGGCCCTCTATGGTCTCTATCAGCAGCATGGTGATTCCTTTGTCACCCTCTACACCGAACTGCTGGCGGCTGGCGGTTCCGCTTCGTCCTATGAGTTGGTCAGGCCTTTTGGCATCAATCTTGATGACCCCGGCTTCTGGCTCCAGGGCTTAAGGGTCATCGACCAGATGCTGCAGCAGGTGGAAGATGGATCTGCAGACCATCAGTAACGGCACCCGGAATAAGGAATGAACGACCAGTATACCGTTGATCTCGCTTTTATGCAGATAGCCCTTGAGCAGGCCCGGCAGGCAGCTCTCATGGGAGAGGTCCCGGTCGGGGCGGTGCTGGTACATGGTGCGACCCTGCTGGCCGCTGCCGCCAATCGGCCCATTGGTACCAACGACCCGACCGCCCATGCCGAGATCCTGGTCATCCGGGAGGCTGCCGGGAAAACCGAAAATTACCGGCTGGTGGAAACGACCCTTTATGTCACCCTGGAACCCTGTATCATGTGCATGGGGGCCATTCTCCACGCCCGGATCCAGCGCCTGGTCTTTGGTGCCCTTGACCCGAAAACCGGGGCGGCCCAGTCCCGTTATACCATCGGCGTGGACGGCCTTCTCAATCATCGTCTGGAGATTGCAGGCGGTATCCTTGGCGCGGAATGCTCCATGATGTTAAAGGATTTTTTTAAAGAACGGCGTGAGGGTAGGGAAGAGGGAAATGAACGTTGAGGCACCATTTTTTCGATGCAGGATGACTTTTTGGTTGCGAAAATTCAGCCCACCGTTTACATATACTCTCCTAAAGTCGTTCAGGATATTTTCATTGGCCTGGTATTGGTGAACGACGCCTTGTCGAGTATTTTTGTTGTGGAGAGGTGACCGAGTGGTTTAAGGTGCACGCCTGGAACGCGTGTGTACGCAAGTACCGTGAGTTCGAATCTCACCTTCTCCGCCATAGTTAAAAGCCCCTTTGAAATTATTCATTTCAAAGGGGCTTTTTCTTTTTGGAGATGCTGAAGATGATTTTTTTTACTGCTAAAGGTTTGATTTTCTCTTTTCTGCATATGATAAAATCAAGTAACCTTGATAAGTTGATGCCGTTTAGTCATATCCAATAAACACATCTGTGCGGATGCGCTCTTCCACAATATTGAGCGTGGCCAGGGCTTTCTTGATTGCCGTAACCATGACCGGCGGCCCGGAGATCATATAGTGTGCACTCCTGCTGTCCGGCACTTCTTTGGCGAGGAGATCGGCGTTGATGAATCCCTGGTAGGCATTTTCCATGCCGGTGGCGTCCGACAGGACATGGACCAGCCGGTAATCATCAAGCTTGAGATTCTCCAGTTCGGCCCTGAAGGCTATATCTTCCCTGTTCAGATTTCCATAGATCAGGATGACCGGGCAGAGAGGGACTCTCTTTTTTTCGAGGCTTTTCAGGATGCTCCTGATCGGCGTGATGCCGATGCCTCCGGCGATCAGGACCAGGCTGTCGTCTGACACCTCAACGGTAAATTTACCGGCCGGTCCCTTGACGATGATAGTTTTTCCCTTGGTAAGCGATTCCAGCCGCCGGCAGTAGGGGCTGCCGGTCATCCGCTTGGTAAATTCGATGAATTCGGTCTCTTCCGGGCAGTCACTGAGCGAAAGAGGGTGGACCAGCTCGTCGCCCAGATCGACCAGCATATATTGGCCGGCAGTGAAGGTGAAGCCCTCGGGCTTTTTGAACCGATAACTCACCGAGGTCGGGGTCCTTTCTATCCGTTCAAGAAATTCAGTCTGGTAGTCCTTGGTCATCTCTTCCCTCTATCTTGAATTATATCCCTGAGTTAATTTCTCCGCATATCCCTTCTTCAGCTGTCACACACTTCTCCGCGCATCAGGGTCAGTCGCACCCGCTTCGTTGATGAACGGAAAAAAGTCCCGATCCGCCTCGAGCAGATGATGCAGGATCACCTCGGAGGCCAGAAACTGGAAAAGATCCCCGACATTGAGCGTGGCGGCCCTGAACTCCTCTGCCATGTTGCTACCCTTGGCAAGCAGCCTGGCGTGTTCGGCGACGTGTTGACTCTTGCCGGGAAACTCTATTGCCTCAAGGATTAATTCTTCATCGTGGAAGTGTTGGCTGATATCGGCAAGCAGGCGGCTCATGATGGCGGTAATCTCCGTGGCTGGACGAGCCGAGAGAACCGCTTCGAGCAGTTCGTTGGCGAGGTGAAAGAGGGTTTGATGCTGTGAGTCGATCAGCTGGTTGCCGCAACAGAAAGAGTCTTGCCAGGTAAGCCGCACCAGGTTGCCCGTGATTCCGCCCCCCATGTGGCGGGTAGCGACGAATGCCACCCGGTTGCGCCCCGAGGACTTGGCCTGGTAGAGCAGCTTATCCACCTGGGTGATGATATCCACGACCGATCCGCCTGGAGTACACTGCACTGTTACCACACCCAGGCTGGCGGTGACGCAGTCTGCCACCTTTGAGTCTTTATGGGGGATGGCCTGGGCCATGATCTGCCGCCGGATCTTTTCGGCGATAACAATCGCACCGTTGCTGTCTGTCTCCGGCAGGATACAGGTAAATTCTTCACCGCCATAACGGGCTACCAGATCAGCGGGACGGGTAACGCAATCTGCTATCACCTGGGCCACCAGTTGCAGGCATTCGTCGCCGGCGACATGTCCGTACAGGTCATTGAATAATTTGAAGTAGTCGATGTCCAGCAGGATCAGTGACAGTTCCGCGCCGGAACGGGCATGTCTGGCATGTTCCTGGGCCAGTACCTCGTCAAAACGTCTGCGATTGGCTATTCCCGTCAACCCATCCGTATTGCTCAGGGCTTCAAGCTGGCGGTTGGATTCCTTCAGCGTCTTCTCGGCCCGTTTGCGTTTAGTTATCTCCTGAAAGCCTTCAATAACCCCGACTACCTTGCCCCTGGCGTCGAGTAGCGGTTTGGCGCTGACGATGAAGTGGCGAAAGATCCCATCTTTTTCTTTGATGGTTTCGTAGGCGTATTTGTCCGCCCCGCACATTATCCGGGTGAGTGGGCAATCTGCTGTGTGGCAGGATTTCCCCGGTCGGTGTTCATAGCACTTGATTGTTTTCTGGTGGTCAGGGAGGGGCCCGAATTTGGCCCAGTAGGCATCATTTGCCATCAGAATGGTGTAATCCTTGTCGGTAACGTTGGTTGGGGTCGGGCTGTCGAAGGTGGCTTCAAACAGGCGTTGCTTTCGCTCATAGAGGGTGCCGCCGATGAAAATAAAAAAGAGGCCGGTGAGCGCCACGGCGGTATAGCCGGCAAAGAGGTTGATGTGCGTGTGGAGGGGATAGGGCAGGGAGACGCTGAGACCGCCCCGGATATCACCTTCCTTGTATCCCTGTTGAGCGTGACACTGGAGGCATTCGTGCCCGGTAAGCAGAGGCGCCATGTAGCGGAACCAGGTGGCATTGCCATCTTCGAAGAATTCGCCCTGCTCCTTGACCCCCTGCTCGAAGGAGTTGAGCCATCTCTCTTCCCACTCCGTTGCCTTGTTCTCGGGCCTGATCGGCTTGAGGCTGGTGAGGTGGAACCGGATGCCGTTCTCATTTTCTTGAGATAGCTCCGCTAGCTGCCGGGTCATGTAGGAGGGGTTGATCCTGGTCAGTTTGAGGCCGTTGTCGGCCATCAGGTCCCGGTCCTGGAGCGGCATATATCGATTGGGCTGCGTTTCGTGGGTGATCGGCACATAGACACCAGCGTGGGAGGCATTCCACAGACGAGTGAGGACGACTTGCTGGAAAAAGGCGTTGGCTGTGTTTTGGGCCAATACCTTTTCGTTCTGTCGGGTGTCCATCACCGCCCAGCAGTAAAAAACGACGGTGATGGCGATCCCGACAGCCATGATAATGAGTTTTAGATTTTTTTTGCCGCCAGTCATGGAGGAGACTCCTGTTGATTGGTGGATTACCGGCTGGCAGCTACGTCCGGGGATTCAACCTGGAAAATGGTAATTGGTTAAAAATTAAACAGAAAATAAATATATCATATGTGGTAATAATATTCAAAATTACTTCTCACGCCTGGACCACTGCAATTTTAACCACAACTTTATGGATCAGCCCTGATGATATCAGAGGCATATGCGCATCTTCTGGAAAGAAGATGACAAAGAATCCGGGGTGAGTGGGCAGCCAGATATCCGGTTCGTCGCTGAAAAGCTGGAGGTCGGTTTTCGGATCATATTCCCCGGTTGGGTGAAGGCACAACGACTTGGGTCTCCAGCCCATAGTATCGGTACCTGCCAAGACCAGTTGGATATCGATGTATCTTTCATGGGCCTCAAGGAGGGCATCCTCTTTCCTGCGGCCAGTTTCCTTGGCCACCATCGCAAAGATCCTGTCCCTGTCAATTTCATAGCTGTCCTCTGGCAGTTCCTGCAGATCCGGGTGCTCAAGAAAGTCAAATGCCCGGGCAAAGCCTTGGTGCAGGGCCAAATAGCAGTGCGCATTCTCAAGTACATCCAGAATCATGGCTGTTCACTTCTCTTCTGAAACCATAGCGTGGACAACGATTTGATCAGGTGCTGGCTGATCAATTGCCGGCAGCAGCCTTTCACTTGTTTCTGTAGTCCGAATATGCTGGTTTTTTTTTGAATAAAAATTCAGGATTGATCCGGGCCGCCCCCTTGATCCCTATTGCAAGGGCATTTGCCTTGTCAAAGGTATGAGGAATGAGTAACTATAATCCTATAGTTTCTTGGTCTCGTGTACTATTGTCTTCGCAGTGTAAAAGGACCATGGCGGAAGGTGTGATTATGAAGAGGCTTTTTGTGGCTCTCGATTTGCCGCCGGCGGTGAAGCTGGAAGTGGCCGGGATCTGTCTCGACCTGCCCGGCGCACGCTGGGTGGCGGATGAGCAGATCCATCTCACTCTGCGCTTTATCGGTGAGGTGGACAGTGGAGTTTTTCAGGATATCCGGGAAGGTTTAGCCGAGATCCAAAGTCCCTCCTTTGCCATACGCCTGGTCGGGCTCGGCTTCTTCCCTCCTCGTGGGCAGCCGCGCGTCCTGTGGGCGGGTGTCGAACCGGTTGAGCCCGTTGTTGCCCTGCGCAACAGGGTGGAGTTGCTCCTTGTCCGCCTGGGTCTTGATCCGGAAGGGCGGAGATTTTCGCCGCATGTGACCATGGCCCGCCTCCGCGATACGCCGGTTGCCAAACTCACCCACTATCTGGCCGGCAATGCTCACTTTGCCAGCTCCGCATTTGAGGCCGATACTTTTCACCTCTATTCCAGTGTCCTGACCAAGAAGGGGGCTATGCACCAGATTGAGGCCAGCTATCCTCTGATCCTGCTATATTAGACCTTACAGATTATTTTCTTGTTTTTTTTGCAAGAAAATAATCTGCCAAAGGCACTTATCCCGTTCATCGGGGTTAGCTGGTTCTCTCTGCTCTTTTGTCATTCCGGGGTCGAGCCAGGGCAGGATGCTAAGGTTTATCAATTAATTATAGAAAACAGGCATAGCTTTGGCTTGAAAGGTCTTTTTTGCTGGCGTGCTGTCAATAACAGCGGGCAGGCCACGGTCTTGCTGCATGTGGCACATGAATATAACGTAAAATATTGTCTGTCCCTTACTGCTCGCTGATAACTCGAGCCACAGAAATATTTCTGTTTTTTCAAAGAAGGCGAATTTGTTTATGTGTTGACAGAAACGTCTCCATAGCAGTTAATAAAAGTAACTTAGCTGGTGCCTGTCCATAAATGGTCTTTTTGCCCGATCTCTGCGTCATGCTCAAGAAATAATGCTCGGAATATCAAACATATGCCTGCGCTTATTTTTTTCGCAGTCCTTGATCTCGAACAAAAATC
>JAHYIV010000002.1 GCA_019429465.1 Desulfoarculaceae bacterium | reverse complement strand
GCGAAGCTGCATCGTGCCGGCGAGCTGATTTCTGTGTATGTGCCAAGTGAAGAAGACGAGGCCTTGCGGGATTTAGTGAGGGCTCGTGAAGATGCAACCCATGCGCTTCGGACGGCAAAGCAACGGTTTGGAGCATTTTTGCTTCGTCACGATATTGTCTATTCAGGAAGGAGAAAATGGACGAAGGCTCATTTCAATTGGTTGGCTACTCTTGCGATGCCACTGGCGCCCAGCAAATCGTTTTTCAGGAATAATCCCGTTCATCGGGGTTAGATCTATCTGGGTTGGAATGAACAGGATGACTCTTACAGGAAATAAATGGATTCGCAACGATTTGAAATTATAAGGGATGTTCAGGCAGTGCTGGCTTACCATCACTGCCTGGGGATTGAAGCCTATCCTCAGGAGGCCGGAATTGTTCACCTCCTGGAAAGAAAAATCGATTCCCCGGCCAGGATAGAAAAGGTGACGCAACAGCTGCAAATGACGACTGTTGCCGAAACGCTTGAAGATCTTGGTGCAGAAATTCATGGCTGCCGTAACTGTGAGCTGCATGCCATTCGGGTGGTTCCGGTTGCAGGCCGCGGGGGATCACGGGCCAGGCTGCTGATTGTCGGCGGCTGGCTGACAGCCCCTGAACCGCCGGAGAGTAACCGGGAAATGGTGTTCGGCCTTGAGGAAGACCGGATGGTGTCACGGATGCTGGAGGCGATCCATCTTGACCCCGGTGATGTTTTTGTCACCAATATCCTGAAGTGTGGCCTGCCCGGCTCCTGTCAGCCGGTGGCTGCCAATATTCAGAGCTGTCATGCCTATCTGCGGCGGCAGATTGCGGTGCTTGCGCCGGAGCTGATCTGTGCCATGGGAACTATCGCCACCAGGACCCTCCTGGAACTGCCCCAGTCCCTGTCGCAATTGCGTGGTCATTTTCATACGTATACTGCCCTTGATGGCAGAGAGATCCCGCTCATGGCTACCTATCATCCTTCATATCTGCTGCAGGCTGAAGAGATGAAGAAGGAGACGTGGAAGGATCTGCAACTTATCGCTAAAAGATTGGCAGGGTAAATGGCTATAACAAAATGCTGTTGTCTCTCTCCCTGTTGTTTTGTTATGAGTTGCTGGCCAGCAAGGAAGAGTGCGTCTGTGTTGAGTGAGAATGTGTCTTCAGTGATGGCCAGGAAGTTTCTCCCGTCAGGTCTGAGAGTGGCTATGTCCAGTGGTAGATTCCAGAAATTCAAGATTTAATACAGAACAGAGGAAGGTCCGAGTGATGAAGATCCTGATTGTCTATTATTCCATGTATGGGCACATTTACAAGATGGCAGAGGCGGCGGCAGAAGGAGTGCGGGCGGTGGAAGGCGCTGAGGTCGAGCTGCGCCGGGTCCCGGAGACTCTCCCTGCGGATGTGCTGGAAAAGATGGGGGCAGTTGCAGCCCAGGGGCTACAGGCGCGGGTGCCGGTCTGCACAGTCGATGAGCTGGCGACGGCAGATGCTGTTATCTTCGGCACTCCCACTCGCTTTGGCAATATGTGCGGGCAGATGCGCCAGTTTCTTGACGGCACGGGCCAGTTGTGGATGAAAGGGGCCCTGGTGGGGAAGGCCGGCAGTGTCATCACCAGTTCCAATACCCAGCATGGCGGTCAGGAGGCCACGATCCTGAGCTTTCATATCACTCTGCTCCATCATGGGATGGTGGTGGTCGGGCTGCCCTATACCTTTGCCGGCCAGATGAATACCAGTGAGATCAGCGGCTGTTCTCCCTATGGTGCTTCAACCATTGCTGGCGCTGACGGCAGCCGGTCTCCCAGCGCTAATGAGCTGGCAGGGGCCAGATTTCAGGGCGAGCATGTTGCCTCAATCGCCAGGAAGCTGACGACATAAAGGACTCGGAAAATGCTGGTGGATGAAATTTTCTTCGTCTTGCCGGCTCTGCACCACCTCGTCAAGACGGGCGGTCAACAGTTTGTCCAGGATGATCTTGAACCCAGATCCAGGCGGGTAACCCATTGTCTTGAGATCGGTACCGGTTATGTGGGTTCTGATTTTGCGCAGGTCGGTCACATAAAGGGAGACACCTTTTTTGATCTCGTTCTTGCGGGCGATGGCCATAAGATAGAGGAGCCCAATATTTGAGAGCTCTTTGAAAAACCAGTAAAGTTCGGACCTGCGTATGGCCGAACGCCGGTAGAGAACATGGGAGATCTTGTCGGCCGTGACCTTCTGCTGGACAAGAAAGTCGCTGATCTTGGAAGGAAGCCGGAACCGGCGGCAAAAGGCAGAGAGCTCGGCGGCCTTGGAGCGGCTCATGATGGCCAGCAGATAGACCTGCCAGGCCGGGCATGGTTCATCAAGATAGAGCAGGTGAAACCAGGAGAGGGCCTGCTCGGCCTGGGTCAGGGTGTGGTTGAACCGGCGGTCAATTTTCAGGTGGGGCTTAAGGTCCGGCCATAAAAACTGGAAGAGGTTGAACTCTGCGAGGCGGTTAATGGCAGGCAGCGGGTTTTCCTCGGAAAGGATAAGCTTCAGTTCGCTGAAAAAGCGCGGATCATTGGCCTTGCCAAAGAGCTTCATCTTGACCGCACTCTGGATCAGACGGCTGGTGTGGCTGTCGATTCTGAAATCCATCCTTTTTTCAAAACGGATGGCCCGGAAGATACGGGTGGGATCTTCGACAAAGCTGAGGTTGTGCAGGACCTTTATGCTTTTGTCTTTCAGGTCACCCTGGCAGTTGAAAAAATCGATCAGGGTGCCAAAACGAGACGGGTTGAGTTCGATAGCCATGGCGTTGATGGTGAAATCGCGGCGGTAGAGGTCAAGTTTGACGGAAGAGAGCTCAACGGTGGGCAGGGCCGCCGGATAGTCATAATATTCGAGCCTTGCCGTGGCCACGTCGATTCTGAGGCCATTTAAGCTCCATTCCGGCAACCGGATCATGGCGGTGATAAATCGTTCGTGGACCTTGACCTGACCGTTAAGTCTCCGGGCCAGATTTTTAGCAAAGACAATTCCATCTCCCTCAATAACAATATCGAGATCAAGATTCTTGCTCTGCAGAAGCAGATCGCGAACAAAACCGCCGACGGCAAAGGCCTTGAAGCCAAGTGATTCGGCCACCTCGCCAATGGTCTGCAGGAGAGCGACCAGCTCTTTATCCAGGCTTTCAGCGATCAGCGGGGTCAGGTTTCTGGTTCGTTCATGAGGCTGCTCCTTGGTTTCGTGCAGGAGGCTTCTGGGCAGATGGGCCGGGTCGTTGACCAGCATGTTCAGTAGATCGGTCTGGGTGATAACACCGACCAGCTGGTGGTCATGAACAATGGGAATCAGGCGCTGCCTGCGTTCAATGATCAGCTCTTCAATGTCGGAAAGCGTGGCGCTCAAGGGCAGAATCTCAATGTCGCCGCTCATGTATTCGCTGACCGGCAGGTGGCCGAGTCCATGGTGAATGGCCTTCTCGATAACCCGCCGGGTGATGATGCCTGCAACCTTTGAGGCTGTCTGGTGGGGGAGCTTTTGGTCATGTGTCATTGCCGGCAACGCCGTGATGTTATATCTGGTGAGCAGATAATGGGCCTGGTTGATGCTGGCTTCGGCTGGCACACTGATCACGGGTTGGGACAGCATCTCCTGGGCGATGGCCTGAGGGCGGATGTGCCGGTGCAGGATGCGGATCAGCTTATCTTCGGCCTCAATAAGGGTCATGTTATGGATGGTGGCCGAGGCGGCGGTGGCATGGCCGCCACCGCCAAAATCCCGGGCCACTGTTCCTGCATTGACTTCCGGGAAGCGGCTTCTGCCAATCAGATAGGTACGTCCGGCCATGGAAACGAGGGCAAAAAGGGCATCCAGGTTCTCCATGATCATGAAGCGGCGGACGATCATGGCAAAGTCGTCGACATACTCAGGGAGGCTCAGAGTGATCACCACGACTTCTATACCCTGAATGGTATAGCTGCTGGCGGTCTTCATCAGTTCATGCAGCAGTTCAACCTGGTGGGCGGTGAGGTCGTAGGTGATGAACTGGGAGATGATCTCCAGCTGGGCTCCTTGTTCAAGAAGCCAGGCCGCAGCCTGCAGGTCGGCTGGCCGTGTGGTAAGGTGCGTGAGGGAACCTGTGTCTTCATAGATGCCAAGGCCAAGTATAGTGGCTTCGGAGGGTGAGACAGGGATTTGTCGGTCCTGAAAAATCTGGGTGAAAAGAGTGGTGGTGGAACCAACGTCCTGGACCAGCTCCAGGTCGCCCTTCATGTCTCCCGGACTATCAGGGTGATGGTCGTAGAGGTGGATCGAAATGCCTGGATTATCGAGGCAGGCGGCCAAGGTGCCGATACGTTTGACGCTCCGGGTGTCCACGACGATGAGTCTGGTTATCGTTGTGAGCTCGATTTGTTTTAATCTGGCAAAGTCATAGCGATCCTGCAGGGTCTCATTGATGAAGTCCCGCAGATTCTTCTCCTGTGAGCCGGAAAAGACCATGATAGCCTCTGGGTAGAGCTTCTGGGCGGCGATCATGGAGGCCAGGCCGTCAAAGTCGGCATTGATGTGGGTGGTGATTACTTGCATGATTCCCGGTTAATGGTCAACGGAAAGAGTGGTGTTGCCGGTAGCAATCTTGGTCCATAGTGAAATCACTGCCAGTCAAGCTAACGGGCCATCCTCTTTCTTTTGTGCCGGCAGGGAAGAGAGGACCACCAGGACTGCCCCGGCGCCGATGACCGCCAGGTTGGCGACTGCTGAAACCCCATGCAATTTCCGGAACTGAACACGCAGGGGATGATCAGGCGGGGTTGTTTTAAAAGAAGGGATCTCCTTTTTCAGCTCGGCGGCTTTCGGCTCGATGATAAAGGCCTGGGCGGCGGTGATGGCGAGCATGACACCAAGAATAGCTCCCGGAACAATGGCTCGGCGGCCTCTGGTGAGCAGCAGGCAGATGAGCGCCACCGCGCCACAGGCCAGCCCCCATTGAAAATAACTGGGGAAAAGGACGCCGACAATCCCGCCGGCCATATCTCGGCCATATGACTTAAAGATAATTGGGGTCAGGACAAAGGTGAAGAGGGCAGCCCCGCCCAACCAAAAGGTGATGGCCAGATGGTAGATGATCTTTGCAATGCGCATGTTCTGCTGTTCCTTCGACGCTTTATTCAATAAAAAGAGCCCCGTCTAATCTTCGGGATCTTCACCTCTAACTCTCCTTACTATAAGGGTATTCAAGCTGTTTCAGCAAGCTTTCATCCACGCGGGTGAAATTTTTTATGGATCTCTTTGAGTCTGTCCTGGTCAATGTGGGTGTAGATCTGGGTGGTGGCGATGTCGGAATGGCCAAGCATGAGCTGGACGGAGCGCAGGTCAGCGCCATGGCTCAGGAGGTGGGTGGCAAAGGAGTGACGCAGCATGTGCGGGGATATGGCTTTACTGATTCCGGCCGCTCGTGTCGCCTCCTTGATGATCTGCCAGAAGCGGAGTCTGCTCATGGCACTGCCGCGGTTGCTGACAAAAAGAGAGTTGCTGCGCCTGCCTTTGAGGATCAGCGGTCGTGCTGTTCTGAGGTACTGTTCCACGATTTCCCGGGCCGGTATGCCAAAGGGGATGAGTCGTTCCTTGTTGCCCTTGCCGATCACCCTGACAAAGCAGGAAGAAAGATTACAGGCGGCAAGGGGGAGGGAGACCAACTCTGAAACCCTGAGGCCAGTGGCGTAGAGAAGATGCAGCATTGAGTAGTTTCTCTGGATCTGCGGGGTAATGGTAGAGGGCGGGGTCAGGAGTCTGATCACTTCGCTTAAGGCGAGGGCCTTGGGGAGTTGGCTGCCAATCCGCGGAAGGTCAATTGCGACAAAGGGGTTATGCCTGGTTATGTTATTGGCCTGTAGAAAACTAAAGAAGCTCTTGAGGGTAGAAACCCTCCTGGCGTTACTGCGATTGGACAGGCACCGCGCTCGGCATTGTTCCAGGAAGGTGTGGAGGGTCGTACTATGGATCTCTTCCAGCGTTGCAATCTTTTGCTGTCCAAGAAAGATAAAAAAAAGATTAATGTCAGCCCGATAGGCCTTAATGGTGTTGTCGGCAAGCCGCTTTTCAGTGATAAGATAGCGGAAAAAGAGTGATCTTGCGGATATAAACTGTTGGCAAATGGGCTGACGTAAGATGCTCAGGTTGATGTGCTGGAGGCTCTTAGACAAAGAGAGGAATGAACGCCTGGGAGCGGGGTCTGCTCCAGGCGTTTCTGATCTCTGTGGTAAGCCTACGCCCTGCGTGTGCGGTTGAATTTCCGAAGCTTTCTACGGGCCTCGGCTTGTTTCCGACGCTTCATGATGCTGGGTTTCTCGTAGCATTCACGACGCTTTAATTCTCTTTTAATGCCATCGATCTGCAGTTTTTTCTTCAGTTGTCTGATGGCGTATTCGATGTCTCCACGAACTTCAACTTCTATCATTTAGGGCTCCAGTATATCTAGGTTCGGGGAAGAGGCCGGGTGCGTGCATCTTCCTTAATATTAAAAAATAACTAAATTATAAAAAGAATCTTTACTTATAAAAAGAACTTCTCTTTCTGTCAATGGATTTTTAGGTGCCGTTACACGCCGAGCAAGGCTTTTTTCGCTCGGTGTATTTACATCACCTAATGCCGTCTCAAAGAAACAGCCGAAAAAGATTACTGTTTTTTTAAGCCTGCGTTTGGCAGGCATCACTCCCGGTGCTGTTACGAGATAGCCATTCTTTCTTTATCCATTTTGTCAAAGCTCTGCCGGGAATATCTTGCCGGGATTGAGAATGCCCAGCGGATCAAATAGCTTCTTTAGTTGTTTCATGACCTTCATGGTGGTGTCGTCAAGTTCCAGGGGTAGAAAGGAAGATTTGGTGATGCCGATACCATGCTCACCGGAGAGGGTCCCGTCCAGGTTGATGATCTCGCGGAACAGGCGTTCCCTGGCAATTTCTCCTTTCTGATGCTGTGCTTCCTGGTTGGGGTCAAGCATGATGTTGACATGGATGTTGCCATCTCCAGCATGGCCAAAGGTGAGGATGGTCAGATCAAGCTCGCGGGCCAGTTTTTCGGTGAAATGAACCAAATCAGGGATACGGGTACGGGGCACTACCACATCTTCACTGATCTTATGGGGGCTCAATTGAAAGGTGGCAGGCGAGATGGACCTTCTGGCCTGCCACAGTTCATCGATCTCCGCTTCTGTGGCCGCCTGTCTGATGGCGCAATGGGGGAATGTTCCCAGGAGGTGATGGAGGCGTTCAGTCTGCTCGCGAACGGCACTCCTGCTGCCGTCAATCTCGATCAGGAGCATGGCCTGGATATCTGCTGCCGGAGGTCTCGGCAGTAGTTTTGCTACCAGGCTCAGCGCGGTTCTGTCCATATATTCCAGGGTGCAGGGGCGTATATTATGGCTCAGCAGTTCGGCCACCAGCCCGGTTGCCTCGGGCAGAGAGGTGGAATTTATCAGAAAGGTCTCTTTGTGTTCCGGCAGGGGGATGAGGCGGGTGATGATCTTGGTGATGATCCCCAGCGTCCCCTCAGAGCCGATGAAGAGCCGGGTAAGATCGTAGCCGACCACCCCTTTTTCGGTGCGGGTGCCGGTGGTCAGGATCTCGCCGTTGGCCAGAACCACCTCCAGGCCAATGATGAAATCCTTGGTCACGCCGTACTTTACCGCCGAAGGGCCGCCCGCGCATTCGGCTGCGTTGCCGCCCATGGTGCAGAACTTGAGACTGGCCGGGTCAGGGGGGTAGAACAGGCCCACCTTTTTGACCTCCTGCTGAAATTCTCCGGTAATGACGCCCGGTTCGATGATGGCAATCTGGTTGTCCCGATCAATCTCCAGGATACGGTTCAGACGGGAGAGGGCGACCACCATTCCGCCCTCTACAGGCAGGGAGCCGCCGGTCATGCCGCTGCCGGCACCTCTGGCCACCACAGGAAAGAGATGAACGCTGGCCAGACGCATCAGCGCGGCAATCTGGGCACTGGAATCTGGAAAGGCGACGACCGAAGGGAGGAAACTCTTTCTGGTGCCGTCGTAAGAATAACAATGCAGATCCTCAAGGCGAGTGGTACAATTTTCCCGGCCAACAATAGCGGTAATTTGTTTGATAATATTTTTATCCATAGTGAATATCATAGCCGAGTCTTGAAAAAACGGAAAGTCTGATTACTGGCTGTTTGGCTTACAATGATGAGTTTTGCCTTTTTTAAGGGCTGTGGGCAATGGATGGCGAAAAAGGAGGATAGTTGTGCCGGAAAAAAAGAGAGTACGTGTCGCATTGCTGGCTGGTGGCCGCTCTGGTGAACGCGAGGTGTCACTGAAGGGTGCAGCCGAGGTTGTGAAGGCATTGGATCCTGAAAAATTTATGGTCAGGCGCTACGATCCGGCAACGGATCTGGCGCGTCTTGCCCAGGACGCACCTTCTATTGATGTGGCCTTTATTCTCCTGCATGGCCTTTACGGAGAGGATGGGACCGTGCAGGGCTATCTCGATCTGCTTGGTGTGCCTTATCAGGGATCAGGGGTGCTGGGTAGTGCCATGGCCATGGATAAGAATGTGGCCAAGATCATGTACCGGCTGCATGGCCTGCCGGTGGCCGAGTGGGAGATGGCGCGTCCGGAAGACGTCGAGGCGCCGGCGCGCTTGCTGGAGCGTCTATGTCTTCCTCTGGTGATTAAACCGGTTCGGGCCGGGTCGAGTCTGGGGATGTCCATTGCTGCGACCGTGGACGAGCTGGCTGCAGGGATCAAGAAGGCCTATGAACACGACTCTCAGGTTATGGTGGAACAGTTTGTCAAGGGCCGGGAGATTACTGGCGGGGTACTGGGTAATGAAGAGCTGACCGCTCTGCCTCTTGTGGAGATTATCCCCAACAAGGAATTTCTCTTTTTTGATTATACGGCCAAGTATCAGCCCGGTGCCTCAAGTGAGTTGTGTCCGGCTCCTCTGGGAGAGGAGTTGCGAGAGAAGGCTCAGCAGTTGGCCCTGGCCGCCCATCGGGCTCTGCAGCTGCGCGGCTATTCCCGCACCGATATGATCCTCACCGAAGAAGGTGATATCTATATATTGGAGACCAATACGATCCCCGGCATGACCCTCACTAGTCTTCTGCCGCAGGCGGCTGCAGCCTACGGTCTGGATTTTCCGGCACTGCTGGAGAGATTGCTTGAGCTGGCCCTTGAGGGGAAGAGGTAGCGGTGAATATTCTCTGCGGAGTCGTATGGGCCGGGGATGATTGAAGCAAGGGGACGCGGAAGGGGAAGCGGGAAAATCAGACCATCAAATCCATCGAATGGTCGGGAAGAGAGGATTCGAACCTCCGGCCTCAGCGTCCCGAACGCTGCGCTCTACCAGACTGAGCCACTCCCCGACATCTCTGTGTGGTGAATTGAAAGAGAATTGAACTGAATATAGCTTGTTTGTTCTCGCGATGCAATGCGGGAAGAATAAAAAAAACAGTTTTTAGCCGTTAATGGACTCGGGAAATACTGATGTACCGAAGACTGGGAGCAAAATGGTATATTAGTACCTTACAGATTTTTTTCTTGTTTTTTTTTTGCAAGAAAATAATCTGCGAAAGGCACTTGTCCCGTTCATCGGGGTTAGTATTTTCCGCGTCCCTAGAATCGTTTTTCAAAATAGGGGGCCAGGACTTCCGGGATCTTCACGGTGCCGTCTTCCTGCTGATAGTTTTCCAGGATAGCCAGCAGGGTGCGACCCACTGCCAGTCCTGAACCGTTGAGAGTGTGGACCAGTCGGCTCTTCTTCTGGCCGTTGGGCCGGTAGCGGATGCCGCCGCGCCGTGCCTGGAAGTCGAGAAAGTTGGAACAGGAGGAGATCTCTCGATAGGTCTCCTGGCCCGGCAGCCACACCTCGATGTCATAGGTCTGGGTGGCGGAAAAGCCAAGGTCGCCACTGCAGAGTTTGACGACCCGGTAGTGCAGGTCGAGGAGTTGCAGAACCTCTTCGGCGTCAGCCAGGAGTGATTCAAGTTCCTCGGCGGAATCCTCCGGTGTGGTGAATTTGACCAGTTCAACCTTGTCAAACTGGTGCTGTCTGATCAACCCTCGGGTGTCACGGCCGTGGGAGCCGGCCTCGGAACGAAAACAGGGGGTGTAGGCGGTAAATTTAATGGGCAGCTTGTTTTCTTCCAAGGTCTCGTCGCGGAAGATGTTGGTGACCGGGACCTCGGCTGTGGGAATCAGGTAGAGATCCCAGCCCTTGATCCGGAAAAGGTCTTCCTCAAATTTTGGTAACTGGCCCGTGGCGGTCATGGAGGCTGAATTCACCAGGAAGGGCGGGAGGACCTCTTCGTAGCCATGCCTCTGGGTGTGCAGGTCGAGCATAAAATTGATCAGCGCCCGCTCCAGTCTTGAGGCCAGTCCGGTGAGCAGGGCGAACCGGGCGCCGGTTATCTTGGCTGCCCGCTCAAAGTCGAGAATCTTCAGGTCTTCGCCAACTTCCCAGTGTGGTTTGGGCTGGAAGGAAAATGTCGGTTTGGTTCCCCATTGTCTGATTTCAACATTGTCACTGTCGTTGTTGCCAATAGGTACGGAATCACTGCATAGGTTGGGGATGGCCATGACAATTTCCTGAAGACGGGCCTCGATAGCGCTCAGCCGGTCATCAAGCTCTTTGATCCGCGCTGAGTTCTTGCGCATTTCAAGAACCATCGGTTCGGCCTGGGCCTTGTCTTCGTGACTGCCTTTTTTGAGTATGGCAATGTCCTTTGAGACCGTATTGCGTTTATTTTTCAGGGACTCAACTTCAGCGAGCAGGGCGAGTCTTTCCTGGTCGACTGTGGCAAAATCAATGAGTCTGTCCAGGCTCAGACCCCGTCTGGCGGTCTTTTCCTTGACAAGGTCCAGGTTCTCTCGGATAAATCGTAATTCAAGCATAATGGATTGGGTGGGAGTTAAGGCTTGGCCTGAGCAGTTAGGGTAAAGAAAAATATTTAAAAAAAAAGGCAAGTTGCAGGATAAATCCTATAACTTGCCTTGATCGTCCTAATGGTGGAGCTACGCGGGATCGAACCGCGGACCTCTTGCATGCCATGCAAGCGCTCTCCCAGCTGAGCTACAGCCCCACAAATAAAATTTGTATATTTTTAAAAACAGAATTTAAATACCAATGTTTTCAGGTGGCGTCAACTCTTTTCTTCAGTTTTCCTGTTTCTTTCATTTTGTTTTGTTGGAGGATAAAGTATATTTCTTGCTAATAATAGGGGATTTTGGTAAGTTTGAAAATTTTTTGAGAGGGATGATCAGGGTGCGTCCTCGTGAGAATTATCCGGCCCGGTTCGATGGGTTTCCCTCTCAGGCGAAGGCCCTTTTTGTTGACTTGTTTGTTGAAATATTTTGCGAGTTCCAGAGTTGTTGCAATAAAATAACTGTTACAGGACGGTACAAGGAGTGGTCAGGAATATGATAGCCGTCTCGTAACGGCCCCTAAGAGGCTGGCGGTTTTGAGCCGTCAGCCATTTTGTCTTTGTTGATTTTTTTCTGAACGTATTTGTGCGTTTTTATATAAAAGGGATGACTCATGTATTCACCATTTAACTTTTTATTTGGCTGGTTGTCGAATGATCTGGCAATTGATCTGGGAACAGCAAACACGGTTGTTTATGTGAAGGGCAAAGGGATTGTCTTGCGGGAGCCGTCTGTGGTGGCGGTACGCCAGGATGCCAGGGGGAGCAAGGTCCTGGCCGTAGGCCAGGAGGCAAAGCAGATGCTTGGCCGGACACCCGGGAATATTGTGGCCATCCGTCCTATTCGGGATGGGGTTATTGCCGATTTTGAGGTCACTGAGGCCATGCTTCGTTATTTTATCAATAAGGTGCATAACCGGCGTACCCTTGTTCATCCGCGTATTATCATCTCCGTGCCTTCCGGTATTACCCAGGTGGAAAAACGGGCGGTCAGAGAGTCTGCTGAATCCGCTGGGGCTCGTGAGGTCTATCTGATAGAAGAACCGATGGCAGCGGCGATTGGTTCCAACCTTCCCGTTACCGAGCCAACAGCCAATATGATCATCGATATCGGAGGCGGCACCACCGAGGTGGCGGTGATTTCTTTGTCTGGTATCGTTTATGCCAAATCTGTTCGGGTGGCGGGTGATAAGATGGATGATGCGATCCTGCAATATATCAAACGAAAGCATAACCTCGCCATTGGAGAGCGCACGGCTGAGCAGATCAAGCTGACAATCGGCAATGTGATGCCCGAGCTGCCTTACGAGACCATGGAGATAAAAGGTCGGGATCTGGTAGAAGGTATCCCGAAAACGATCACGATTGGTGCTGACGAGATCCAGCTGGCGATTGCTGAGCAGGTGGATGTGATAGTTGAGGCGGTGAAAGATGCCCTTGAGGTGACGCCGCCAGAACTGGCGGCAGATATTGTTGATCAGGGTATTGTGCTGACGGGTGGCGGTGCCCTCCTGAAAAATCTTGATAAACGGTTGATGGCGGAAACGGGCCTGCCCATTATTGTGGCCGATGATCCGCTTTCTTCGGTTGTTCTTGGATCTGGTAAAGCCCTTGATAGTTTACACATTCTGCGTGAAGTGACAGTGCAATGAAGGTGTCCAGCGCTGCCTTGTGGCGGGCTCGAAAGTGTGTCGTCTCTCTTGCCGGGCAGAGGTTTTGTTTTTATAAGGGACCTTTTGTGTGTTTGATATTGCAAAATGTGCCATCAGAAATGTGCCACCAATTGCCGGTGAGCGTCATTGCATAAAAAAGAGTCTTGAAGAAACCAGCCAACGTTAAAAAAACTCGGCCTCGTTTTGTCACGGGGAGGTCACTTTTTCTTTGTGGAGTCCTGCTGCTCTCAGCCCTTTTCCTGTTGAGCTCTACAGTGGGCGGCAGATTTGGTGTGGTTCAGCAGATGATCATGCAGGGTCTGGGACCAGTGCAGAGTGGTGTTTCTAAACTGATAAAATCCTTCCGGGTGGTGACAGATGATTATCTGATCCTGTGGAGTATCAGGGACGATAATAAGCGCCTCCGTTTGCTGATTGCTGATTATCAGCAACAGCTGGATCAGTATCGTGAGGCCTATGCGCGGAACCGTTATCTGGAGAATGAGCTAAACTTTAAAAGGGAAGAGAATTTTCCTTCCCTTACCGCGAGGGTCATCGGTAAGGATCCGTCGTTCTGGTTTCAGACCTTGATTGTGGACAGGGGAAAAAGTGGGGGGGTGATTGAAGGGATGGTCGCTCGTACCTCACTGGGTGTGGTCGGGCAGGTTATTCAGGTCTCTGATAATTATTCAAAGATTCTTTTAACCAATGCCCCGAGTAGCGCTGTCGATGCCATGATTCAGAAAAGCCGGGTGCGTGGCATTCTTAAAGGGGCTGCGGACAAGGGCTACGTCCTCTATTATGTTCTTAAGAATGCTGATGTCGAAGTCGGTGATCGTGTTGTTACCGCCGGTATTGGCGGTGTCTTTCCGTCAGGTCTGCCACTTGGCACCGTGTCGGCCGTGCGCTCACAACGCAGAGGCATGTTTCAGGAAATTGAGGTGGCTCCCATTGTTGATTTCGGACAGTTGGAGATGGTATTTATTGATCTTTCCGAAAGACAGAAAATAGCGGAAGAGATGGGGCTTATGGTCAAGCCTGTTGTCGAGTAGAGCTCAGGAACCGTGTCACGGAACAACCAACCATTACCCCTGTGACCCTTTCCTTGCAACGTTCATGGATGGAGCTTGGTGTACTCGTGGAGTGGACGCCCCGAAGGAAGTACCCTATATGGGTATCGATGAAGAACAGCCGGTTTTTTTGTGCCGGTTACACACCATTTCAAAGTTACCTTTATTGTTGATCGACGGCTTATGCGGATAGTCAGTTTTATACTGGTGGGAATAGCTCTTATAGTAATCCAGACTTCCATCTTTCAGTTTTTTCCTTCCTGGCTGGGAGGCCCGGATTTGATCTTCATCCTGATTGCCTTTTCTGCCTATCGTTTTGACTGGTTGTCCGGTTTGCTTCTGGTTGTTGTTTTGAGTTGGATCATGGATGTTGTCTCCGGTCTTTATCTGGGGACCTACCCTCTTCTCTATCTCTTTCTTTTTGTTGCCCTTAAGGTTTTCAAGGAAAACAGTCCGGTTAAAGAGGCCGCCTTTCAGATTCCATTGGTTGGGGTTGTTTTTTTTGTCGGCCATTCCTGTCTGTATGCTTTTTATTCCTTGGCTGTCCCGGGTGTCTTGCCTGAGTGGTCGTGGGTCACTCTCTTTCGGGAGACGTTTGTGCTGATTGTGGCCACAATTCCCTGCTTCCTGCTTTATAACAGCTTGTTTGAGCATATGTCTCAACGTCGTCTCGTTCCGCCCCGTATTCTGCGCAAGCGTTCAGGGAACTACTTTCGTTGAAAGGGTCTAGAATCCGTGACGAAATTTCTATTTCACTGTTAAATCCTTCATTACAGCACTGTCAGTCGGTTGCTGCATGTCAATGTTACGTTTTGAACGACGGCTTCCTTCTGGTGGACTTCAAAAAATGATTAAATGGACCTTGCTGAAAGAACTTGGAGAGATCTCCGAGCACGATCAGGCTGCCCTGGATGCACTGCGGAAGCGGGTCCTGGGTGCGGGACTGGTGATTGTGTTTTTTGCTGCGATCATTCTCCTGCGCATCTGGTTTCTGCAGATTCACAAAGGGGAAGAGTATAAAAACAGGGCGGAGAATAATCGTGTCCGAATCCGGGAAGTGGCAGCCCCTCGTGGTGATATTCTTGACCTGAAGGGGAAAGAGCTGGTGACGAATCGGCCTTCATTTAATGTTGTGCTGGTGCGTGAAGACTCAAACGATATTGATGACCTGTTGAAACGATTATCTATGGTGTTGAAGGATGATGTCTCGGTTCTCTGGGACAGGATCAGGGAGGCGGAGAGTAAACAGAGGCATATCCCTGTTCGGTTAAAGGAGAATCTGAGTTGGGATACCCTGGCCTATCTGGAAACGCACAATATGGAATTTCCGGGGATTCGCATTGAGGTCTTGCCCCGTCGATTGTATCACTATGGAGATATGGCCGCTCATGTCATCGGCTATCTTGGTGACATCAGCAGGAAAGATTTGCAGGAGGCTGGTTCTGACTATTACCGGGGTGGAGATCTGGTCGGTAAGATGGGCCTTGAAAGACTCAGGGAAAAAGAATTGCGCGGAGAAAAGGGCAGCAGCTCTTCGGAGGTGAATGCCCGTGGTTTTGAACAGCAGTTACTGGCTCGAGTCGAACCTGTCCCAGGCAATGAGGTGCGTTTGACCCTTGACCTGGATTTACAGCAGGTGGCGGAAGAGATCATGGACACAGATGGAAAGGCCGGGGCCGTGGTGGCCATGGAGGTGAAAACCGGACGACTTTTGGTGTTTGCCTCCACACCCCGTTTGCATCTTGAGGACTTTGAAGGTGGTATCTCGACTAAAAAATGGAAGACCCTCCTTGAAAATCCCAAGCATCCATTGATCAATAAGCCCTTGCAGGCCATGTATCCTCCTGGTTCCACCTATAAGATGGTTACCGCGCTGGCAGGATTGGCCAAGGGGGTGATTAACAAGGATACAACATTCTTCTGTCCCGGGCATATCTCCTATGGGAACCGACGTTATCACTGCTGGAAGCGCGGCGGCCATGGGACTGTGCATCTGAAACGGGCCATCAGTGAGTCCTGTGACGTCTATTTCTATAATGTCGGAATGCGGGTAGGGGTTGATGGCCTGGCGGAATATGCCAATAAGCTCGGACTTGGGGCCAAGACCGGGGTGGCACTTGAATATGAAAAAAGTGGCCTTATCCCGACCAAAGAGTGGAAGAAAAAGAAGTACGGGGAGAAATGGCAGGACGGGGAGACCTTGTCGCTGGCGATCGGTCAGGGCTTTAATCTGCTCACTCCACTTCAGCTCTGCCAGATGACGGCAGCCTTGGCAAACGGTGGAAAACGGTATCTGCCGCAAATCATTGAGAGTGTCACGGATGCGGACGGTCATGTCCTGGAGTCCTTTGCCCCCCAACTGACAGGCGAACTCCAGGAGGACGAAAAAAAATATCTGGAGCTGATCCGGGAGGGGATGACCGAGGTTGTTCAAGGAGCCAGGGGAACAGCCCGTAATGCTCGTATCGAAGGTATTACGGTAGGGGGCAAGACTGGCACAGCTCAGGTGGTACGCCTGGAACAGTACAAACATCTCAAGGAAGAGGATATCCCTTATAAGTACAGGGATCATGCCTGGTTTACTGCTTATGCTCCGGCCGAAGCCCCTGAAATCGCAGTGACGGTTCTTGTTGAACACGGCTTGCATGGCGGCTCGGGAGCGGCACCTGTGGTCAGGGCTGTAATGGAGAAATATTTTGCCGACAGGATCGCCGTGGAGGAAATCAGGAAGGCGGTTGCTCGATGAGATCGGATAGACCAGACTTTTTTTTGCAAGTAGCTGGGGCGGTATAAGCCCGAGAAAGGGTAGAAGGGCAGAGAAGGAAGGACCAAAGATTCATTTTTTATTGGAAGGGTAACAGATGTTTCGCGTGGATAGACGTTTTTTCATGAACTTTGACTGGGTGCTGTTGTCTTTGTTGCTGCTGGTATGTGGTATGGCGTTTTTCAATCTGTACAGCGCCTCGTATCCGCCAGTCGGCGGCATGCCGCCTTACCTCAAGCAGGCCTATCTTTTATTAATGGGTGTGGCCGGGATCATTTTCCTGGTCAGCTTTGATTATAAGGAGCTCCATTTCTGGAATTATCCCATCTATCTTCTGGTTATAGTGCTGCTGGCGCTTGTTATAATTATCGGTAACAGCGCAGGAGGGGCCCAGCGATGGATTAACCTTGGCTTTTTTCAGCTGCAACCCTCTGAACCCGCCAAGTTGATGATGGTGATAACGCTGGCCAGTTATTATGCCCGAAAAGAGGTGGTAAACGGCTATTCTGTAAAGGATCTGATCACGCCCATCATCCTTATGGCTATCCCTTTCACCTTGATCCTGATCCAGCCTGATCTGGGGACGGCTCTCATGTTTGTCATCATCTTTATCTCCATGACGGTTTTTGCCAGGCTTCGCTGGTCGAGTTATGTCATCCTGGGGCTGACTGGTATCGGATTGGCAGTGATTGGCTGGTTATATGTGCTGAAACCCTATCAAAAGCAAAGGATAGAAACTTTATTGAATCCGGCGAAGGATTCCCTGGGTGATGGCTATCAGATCCTGCAGTCAAAGATTGCCGTGGGGAGTGGTGGTCTGTTTGGCAAGGGTTATATGGAGGGGACTCAGGGGCATCTGCATTTTCTGCCGGAGAGGCATACGGATTTTGCCTTTTCGGTCTGGTGCGAAGAGTGGGGATTTGTCGGCAGCCTCTTTTTTTTAGCTATTTATTTTTTTATGTTGTTTTGGGGGCTGCATGTGGCGATGTCAGCAAGAGACCGTTTTGGTCTGTTTCTTGCCTTTGGTGTGGTGGTGCTCATTTTCTGGCAGGCTGTAATCAATCTGTTGATGATTCTGGGATTCCTTCCTGTAGTTGGGATCCCTTTGCCCCTGTTCAGTTATGGCGGATCTTCTCTGTTGACCACCCTGTTGGGGGTGGGAATATTGATGAATGTTCGGATGCGTCGTTTTCAAACCGGTTCCACCCTTGAAGATTGTGATGTGTGACATTTTCAGGGTCAGGGCAGGATCATACTCCTTTTTTTCTCCGAAAAAAATGGAGAAAGACTTGATTATCAGTCCTGGAGGCATATAATGAAAGTGAAGGTAAGTTTTTGTTTCAAAGTTTGAGGAAAAGCTTGCCAGGGAATGCGTCTTACGGCGCAAATATTTAATGACACTTTTTAACCGTCATTAGTGGCTCAATGGAGGAACTGTATGGAACTGAAGGTTGAAGCCAGGAACGTAGAGTTGCGAAAAGGTTGGCAGGAGAGGATAGAGGAAGAAAAAGAAAAGTTGGTTCGTCATTATGCAAATTTTGTCCTGCATCTTCGTGTTTCCATTGAGGCGACGAAGCACCACAAGGAAGGTGGATTTGAATTGAAACTGGTAGCCTCAGTGCCGAATGATACGGTTGTGGTCTCCAGAAAAGGTGAAAGCATGGGCGCTCTTCTAGTAGAGGCCTTTGATGTCCTGTCTCTGCAGTTAAAGGAGATTCAGCGCAAAAAACGGAAAGATCAGAAGGGATTGGAAGGGGGTCTTGAGACTGGCAGCCTTGGAGTCGTACGCAAGGTATCACCTTTTGAATCTTATGGATTTATTGTGACCCCTGATGAACGGGAAATTTATTTTCACGAAAATGCCTTGAAAGACATCCTCATGGATCAGTTAGTAGAAGGCGATGAGGTTACCTATGGTGAAACCATTGGTGATAAAGGGCCGCAGGCTTCTTGGGTGCGAGTTGCCAGATAGGTGAAAAAGATAATAAAGGGTACCCTGGGGCCCTGCATGGAAACGTTCTGTGCAGGGCCCTTTTTTCATCCCTGATCAACACCTGAAATGCAATCTGGTGCTGGCCCTAGGCATATCAGTGGAACAGCATTTGGTCTGGTATTTCGGGGGGAGTTAGTGGAAACAGTGGCAAAGTTGTAGCTGACCAGGATCCTGTTCTGGGAAGGCTGGTATGAAGTCGATCCGCGGTGTTAACCCGAACATGTGGCCGGTGGCGTCTGCCTTTACGACGGATACCCTGATTATGGCTTGACTTTCTGGAACAGGAATTTTTGGCATTCTTATGATGCCATAGCATTCTAATGGTACTGTTGTTTTTAAACGTTTGTGACATCTGGCTGCTCATTTTTTTTGTACAGAGGTGTGAGCGGATGACCTCTTATCTCGGCCTTTAGGAGTATCTTGTGCAAAATGAAGTGTATCTGATTGATGGCAGCGCCTATATCTATCGGGCCTATCATGCAATTACCCCCCTGACCACAAGTCAGGGTCTGCCCACCCACGCAGTATACGGATTTTTTAATATCCTGCGCCGTATCCTGCGCGAGAAAAATCCGCTTTATCTGGCGGTTGCCTATGACAGCCGCGGGCCGGTCTTTCGTCATGAGATGTACGAAGCGTATAAGGCCAACAGAGCCGTCATGCCCGAAGATCTGCAGATCCAGATCCCCTATATTAAAGATCTGGTGCGGGCCTTTAATATCTGTTCTTTTGAAATCCCCGGGGTTGAGGCCGATGATATCATTGCCTCTGCCGCCAGGCAATTGAGCCGTCATGGGCATAAGGTGATTGTGGTCTCCGGCGACAAGGATCTACTGCAACTGGTCGATGACCAAGTTATTGTCTGGGAGCCCATGATGGACAGGGTCATGGATCGGCAGGCGGTTCATGATAAATATAATGTCGGGCCCGAGCAGCTTCTGGACTATTTCTCCTTGATTGGTGACACCTCTGACAATATTCCCGGGATTCCAGGTATTGGGCCAAAGACGGCAGCGATCTTGATCAATCAGTATGGGACGCTTGAGGGGATTTATGCCCATCTGGAGGGGATGAAAAAGTCAAAGATGAAGGAGCGGCTTGCCGAGAACAGGGCGGCGGTCTTCTTGTCTCGCGAGCTGATTCGTCTCAAGGAAGAGCTCCATCTTCCTGAGACCCTGGACGCCTATACGCTGCCCTTACCTGATAATGTACAGCTTCAGAGCCTCTATAAGACACTGGAGTTCAACAGCCTCATTGTGGAGACAAGGACGGGGCAGCCCGTGCCTATCGATGGGTTTAGCCTTGTCCAGAGTGAGGATAAGTTGCGGGAGCTGGAGCGGGTGCTGTCAGAGGCTTCCTTGCTGGTGCTTGACACCGAGACCACCTCGATCTGTGCGCGGACAGCCAAACTTGTTGGTATTTCCATTTGTGTCGATCTGGAGAAGGCCTGGTATATTCCGCTGAATCATCGGGATGGAGAAGGGGTACGGTTGCCTGGCCAGCTTGATCCTGGCTTGGTGATGGGAAGGCTACGGCCCTTTCTCGAGGCCCGGGATCTGCCGAAGCTTGGTCACAATATCAAGTATGATTATTCGGTGATCCGTCAGAACTCAGGGATACGCCTTGGTGGTCTTCTTCTTGACACCATGATCGCTGCCTATCTGGTTGAACCCACCAGGCGCTCCTATAAACTGGATGATCTCTGTCTGGACATCGGGCTGATGCTCACCCCTTTTACCGCGGTGGTTAAGGGCGATAGCCGTGAAGATGCCTTTGCCTCGGTGACAATAGAGGCGGCCAGGGATTACAGCTGTGAAGATGTCTATGGGGCGCTTCGTCTGTGGCAGGAGTTTGAGCCTGATCTGCAGGAGCTAGAGCTCTCGACGCTCTTCTTTGAGGTGGAGATCCCACTGATCCCGATCCTAGCTGAAATGGAGCTTGCCGGAATCTGTGTCTCCACAAAGGCCCTGGATGTGTTGTCTGTTGAATTCAAAGGAAAACTGCTGCTTCTGGAACAGGAGATCTATCAACTGGCCGGCAGGGAATTTAATATCCAGTCTCCAAAGCAGTTGGCAGAGATCCTGTTTGATGAGCTGCATCTTCCCTCGGGTCGCAAGACCAAGACCGGCTATTCAACCGATATGAAGGTCCTGGAAAAACTGGCTGTATATCATGAACTGCCGGCCAAAATCATCAGCTTCCGGAATCTGGCCAAGTTGCAGTCAACCTATGTGGAGAAACTGCGGGAGCTGATTGATCCTGTCTCCGGCCGGGTTCATACCTCTTATAATCAGACGGTAACAGCCACGGGTAGACTTTCTTCGAGCAATCCCAATCTGCAGAATATCCCGATTCGCTCGGACGAGGGGAATCGTATCCGCCAGGCCTTTGTTCCGGCTGAGGGACTGGTTTTTCTGTCGGCAGATTATTCACAGATTGATCTGCGGGTTCTTGCCCATTATTCTCAGGATTCGGTGTTGCTTCAGGCCTTTAGAAGTGGTGGTGATATCCATGCCCGGACAGCAGCACAGCTTTTTTCCATCTCACCACTGTTGCTTACCCCGGAAATGCGGCGGGTGGCCAAGACTATCAACTTTGGTATTGTTTACGGGATGAGCAGTTTTGGACTTGCCGCGCAATTGAACATCAGCAGGAAAGAGGCCCAGACCTTTATTGATCGCTATTTCCAGTTGTACGGCGGGGTCAGGCAATTCATGGAGGATATTGTGGAAAAGGCGAGGGTTGATGGCTTTGTGACCACCCTCTTGCATCGGCGTCGGATCTTGCCTGATATTAATTCGAAGAAGAAAACGGATCGGGAATTTGCGGAACGTACGGCCATTAATACCCCTATTCAGGGAACGGCAGCTGATATAGTAAAACTGGCCATGATTAAGGTGAGCAGCGCCCTGGCACAGGAAGGGCTTGGGGCCCGTCTTCTTCTCCAGATTCATGATGAACTGGTCTTTGAATTATCCGAAGTGGAGCTTGAAGCAACCCAAAGGATTGTCAGACCGGCAATGGAGGATGTCCTGGCCCTGGATGTGCCTCTGCTGGTAAATTTTGAGAGAGGAAACAGTCTGGCCAAATCAGGATAACTTGTTCTTTTTTGAGGGCAGGGAGTGGTGTACTGTTTGCAATGTCCTGATATGATAAGATCTTTGTGTTTTAAACTATTTCTGCAGGTGGTAGCTCATTATCTGTCTGGGGCATATCATCAGGTTGGTCGTTTTCGTTGTTCTTCTTTCGTTCCTTCTTCTCGTTTTGTTTCTTTAACCTGTTTAATTCTTTGGATCTTTTCTCACCCTGGTAGTTTGTACGTCTAGCCAAAATAATCTCCTGTGGAAATATACTATGAATCTTTTTGGGAGTTTTTTGTATCATAAAAAAAAAGCCCCGCACGTATGCGGGGCTTTTTTTTATCTAAGCGGTCTTACAGTTTGACAACATTCTCGGCTGCGGGGCCTTTGGCACCATCCACAACGTCAAATTTAACACGTGCACCCTCATCAAGGGATTTGAATCCGTCGCCTTGAATTGCGGAGTGGTGAACGAAAACATCCTTTCCGCCATCCTGCTCAATAAAACCAAAACCCTTAGAATCGTTAAACCATTTTACTGTACCTTCTGCCATTTTTATTACTCCTTTATATTTTGTTCCATATGGAAAGTTATTTCATGGTGCCTTGATATCAAATAACCCCGGTAGACGGGATAAGTGCCTTTCGCAGATTATTTTCTTGCAAAAAAACAAGAAAATAATCTGTAAGGCACTAAATAATCCTTTTCAAGGAACCTTTTGTTTACTGGTTCTTACAGTTTAACAACATTCTCAGCTGCTGGTCCTTTGGCACCATCAACCACGTCGAATTTAACGCGTGCGCCTTCATCCAGAGATTTAAAGCCGTCGCCCTGAATTGCGGAGTGGTGAACGAAAACATCCTTTCCGCCATCCTGCTCAATAAAGCCAAAACCTTTAGAATCATTAAACCATTTTACTGTACCTTCTGCCATTTTTACTACTCCTTTGTACTTGCTTCCATCTGGAAACCTTTTTTTAATAACACCAGACGATTAATAAATAACCTGGCGTGCTTGCCTCAAGTAATTCTTGGGTGCTCTTTAGGGACCATTTTGAAATAATCATTGCATTCATCACTTATTTCTTATGGCCCCTTATGCCGTTTACCGTACCTCTATGGTACAATACTTTTTGAAAGACGGCCTATCGTTTTTGAAATGTGGAGGTCCCAAAGACCCGCTTATGCTTGGGACTACCAGTTGTCGTGCTTGTTTTTTTATTTTGCCACGAACGTGCGGGTATGTCCCTGCCAGGCGCCGGGTTCTTATCGTTGGCGTCGATATTAAAGCCGGAGACGATCTCACGGAGGATTTTTTTGCCAAGCGTCTGTTCAATAAGCTTTATGATCCTGTCGTCATCGGCAGTAATAAAGGTGAACGCCTCTCCGGTACAGGCTGCGCGGCCAGTACGACCTGTGCGATGGGTGTAGGCCTCGGCGGTATCTGGGACGTCGTAATTAATGACATGCGAGATCCCGGAGACATCAATACCTCGGGCGGCGATGTCGGTTGCCACCAGGATATTGTATGTGCCACTTTTAAACCCATCAAGGGCATGCTGTCTTTTGTTTTGTGACAGATTCCCCTGCAAAGATGTGGCGCGGTAGCCGGAGTTTTCCAGCTGCTGGGCAACATTCTTGGCCTTGTATTTTGTCTTGGTGAAGACCAGGGTCGTCGTCATCCCTTTTTCATTCAGGATGTTCTTCAACAACTCGGTTTTTCGTTTTTGCTCAACTGGGATCAAGGCGTGGCTGATGGAAGCTGCCGCCTTGGTATGATTGATCTGGATCGTAACTGGATTGTTGAGAATATCCTCGGCGAGGTGGCGTATCTCTTGGGGCATGGTCGCCGAGAAGACAAGAGATTGTCGCTTTTTCGGGATTGATTTCAATATCCGGCGAATGTCCGGCAGAAAGCCCTTGTCAAACATATGATCGGCCTCGTCGAGGATTAATATCTCAACATTGGCTAGATTGATGGCCCGATCGTTCACGTGATCAAGCAGTCGCCCGGGACAGGCAACAATGATCTCTACCCCTGCCCGAATTTTTTTGACCTGATTCAGTTTGCTGACACCACCATAGATTACGGCGCTACGCAGGTTGGTCAAATGGGCCATTTTTTCAATGTAACTGTGAGTCTGCTCAGCGAGTTCCCTGGTGGGCGCCACGATCAGGGCCCTGATGCTCTTTCTGGGGCCATCGAGAAGACGTTGTAAGGTAGGTAGTATAAAGGCGGCTGTTTTGCCGGTTCCTGTCTGGGCCAGGCCAAGAAGGTCGCGACCTTCGAGAACCGGAGGTATTGCCTGCTGTTGAATGGGTGTAGGTTTGGTGTAGCCGCATTTCTGAACGGCGGTGGCGATGTGAGGGTGAAAATTAAAAACTGTAAAACTCATTAAAACTCCTTTTGAATTGCTGCTGCTTTCGTTGCTTGTCCATGTTCCAGTAATAACCTAGCTGGAAGCAGGTGAGGCACGTATGGTTTTTCTGTATCAAAAAAGTGTGCTCTGGGCTTATGAAAATGAAAAATGTGCCAGAAGGCAGGAAAACTCGATTCTGACCAGAATATGCTCTGTGATGTCAATGGGGTTGGGTTGTTGATCGAACAGTGACCGGTGCATAACCGTGTTTTCCGTGCGGCCTTGCCATGGTTTCAGTTCTGCTTTTGTGTTGTTGAAGGGAGGGGAAAATAATAGCACTCGTAGCTTTTAGAGTTTTGATGATGCCGAAGAAAGTATGATGGTTGAAAGTGCCAACGACTTCTTCTGGTAAGTGATCAGCAAAAACTTTAACGACATTGAGCGATGTGAAAAACATAGCGGTATGTAACAGAAAAGAATGTGCCTAGACTTATTTTAAAACTTAAAACATGTTACACTGTTTATTTCTTTATTACTACAAAATAATGTCATTTGTGATGGAAACGAGTAAACTATTCTGCTGTGCCGTTTTTGTAGAGTTGTTTTCTTGGTGTAAAATAAGAAGCTTAGGTTGTTCTTCAAGGGTTAAAGAAAAAATTAAATAAAGCACCGAAGGTGCAGAGGAATGAATGGAATGAAAAGAAAAGAGATGAATTATGATCTCTATCATCAAAGGCTGCGGCAATTTGTGCAAGAGGTGACGCTTTATCCTGTGAGTTGTGAGAAGCTGGCTGCAGGAAGGACGGATCGGCAATGGCTCGACGGGGTTTTGAACGGTGGCGCCAGAATTGTGCAACTGAGGGATAAGGAGAGCACTGATCGAGAGCTTCTGGCCAAGGCCCGCTATTTTCGTGAAAAAACTAGAGAGGCCGGGGCCCTGTTTCTCATGAATGATCGATTAGATATTGCGCTTCTTGCTGAGGCCGACGGGATGCATGTTGGCCAGAATGATCTGCCACCCGAGGAGATCAGAAAGCTGGCCCCTGATTTTTTGATCGGCCTTTCCTGTAATACTCAGGAGCAGGCTAAAGAACTGGGAAGCAAGATGGTAAGGGGGGCTTGCCCTGTTGACTATTTTAATATAGGCCCGCTCTACACCACGGCTACGAAACAAGGGCTGCGAGAGTTCATCGGCCCTCAGTCCGTTGGGCAATTTACGAAGGTATGTTCCCTGCCTTTTACGGTGATGGGCGGAATTAAGTTGAGTCATATCAAAGAATTGTGTGCCGTGGGAGTCAAGCGGATAGCTGTGGTGACTGCCATCAGTCAGGCTCTTGATATTGCTGCTGAGACGGCATTGTGGATCAAGAAAATTGGCGTATCTACGCCTGATGCAAGGTGAGATGATGAAGTTATTTGAAAAAGTAGAGAAAATTGTCAAGGAAGTAGAGTTGTTCATCCAGTACGGTGTGCAGGAGAGTGAACAGCAGAGAGCCCTGGATCTTCTGCAACGCTATAGGGATGACACCCTTGCCTTACGGCTTATGAGGACTTTTTATTCATCTCTCCCCGAGATCCGCGAGGAAGCCATTGTCAGGATCGCCCTTATCCAGAAAAAAGATGATATTTTCCTGCTGGGACTCAGTAGTGCCACCCACAACTATCTCTATCTTGCCACTGACCAGAAGGCGGTTTTGCTTGGTGAATACGGACAAGAAGTCGTTGAACCAGAAATGCTTGCTCTTTTCGGCTACGCCGATGCCAAGGATTTTTTTGAGAAATATCCAGAGCTCGCGGCCTGTGAAGAGTATGAATCGGCGAGAAGTGCCGGTGCCAGGTTCTGTCCTGTCTGCTCGGCGGCAGTGGGAGAGCCACATCTTCTGGGGTGTCTAATTGAGATTTGTCCCTGGTGTGATGGGCAGTTCAGTTACTGTGGCTGCCGTTTTGAACAGCTGGGGATTGATGTCCTGGAAGGGGAGGAGGAGCTGGAAGAGCTGGAGAGGATTCTGCAGGAGAAGGGTCGTATTCCTTATACGCCGGGACAATGCCCGTCCTCTCCGTCAGCTGCGGACGAATAGGACGGGCCACCGACTAGGGCACGACTGCTTATCTCTTGCCGTCGATACTTTTCAGATACTGAAAGATGTCAGAATTTGAGGAGAGGACCAGAGAGGTTTTGTCGCCGATGATATCCTGATAACTTTCCAGGGTTTTGGTAAATGAATAAAACTCAGGATCCTGGTTATAGGCATTACCGAAGATCCTTGAAGCCTCGGCATCGGCCTTGCCTCGTATGCCGATGGCATCACGTTTGGCCGTAGAGATAATAACATTTAACTCACGGTCAACCGTGCCGAGAATCTCGGCCTTTTGGCCTTCGCCGGTGGAGCGTTTCTCGGCAGCAATACGCTTTCTCTCCGAGATCATGCGGTCGTAAACCCTGACGCGCACGGATTCGATGTAGTTGACCCGCTTGAACATGACGTCAATGAGCTCGATGCCGTATTGCGGGGTGGCCCTGGCTGCGGTTTCAATAATGTAATTGGTGATCACGTCGCGGCCGTTTTTGGGAGCGCTCCCTAGATCCTTATCAAGTGCAGTCATGGTGTCGGCGGTCCAGTCAGAGCTGCGGATGATTTCAATAAGATCATTTTTGTTCACCAAATCCCGAACCGTGCCGTCAATGATATCGTCGAGCATGGATTGGGCCCGGGCTTCGGTCTTGACTGCCTGCATGTATTTCAGGGCATCCGTGATCCGCCAGCGGGCAGTGACATCAAGATAGACATAGGTTTTATCCCCGGTTGGGATCTGGTTGGCGTCGCCATCCCAGATCTGGATTCTTTTGTCAAACAGATTGACCTGTTGAATAAAAGGGACCTTCAGGTGCAACCCTGCTGCGGTCTTGGGGGTGCCGACCGGGGCGCCGAACTGGGTGATTACCGCCTGCGTTCCCTCTTCCAGAATAAAGAAGCCATCATAGATGATCACAATACCCAGGAGGACGAGCCCGGCCAGGAAGAATTGAGCTATTTGTTTCATGTTAGTTTCCTTGTTGTGTTGGTTTGGGGCCTGTAATCCCTTGAGTGGCGGAGAGGTTGAGCAGGGGCAGCGGCGACTTCTGGTCTTCGTCAATAACGTAGACAGATGCCACTTCAGGCATGATTGCCTGCATGGCCTCCAGATACATGCGTCTGCGGGTGACATCCGGGGCGTTTTTGTATTCCTTGAGGATGTCCAGGAAACGTCCGGTTTCGCCCTCGGCCTCATTGACCCTGGCCGTGGCATAACCATGGGATACTTCCACCATGTTTTTTGCCTCGCCACGGGCCTTGGGGATGACCCTGTTGTAGGTCTCTTCTGCCTCATTGACCAACCGTTTCATGTCCTGGTCCGCCTCATTGACCTCATTGAATGCCGGTTTCACCGGTTCGGGAGGGTTGATGTCCTGAAACTGGACGGTGCCGATTGAGATTCCTGCCTCCAGCTTATCCAGTTGCGCCTGCAGTTCGTTTTTTGCATCTGCTGCCAGGAGATCCCGATTGCCGAGGACATAGTCAAAATCCATGTTGCCGACCACCCGTCTGGTGATGCTCTCTGAGATGTCACGCACCGCCTGACGTACGTCTTTGACCTTAAAGAGAAAGTTGAGAGGGTCGTTGACCCGGTACTGGACGATCCAGGAGACGTTGATCACGTTGGTGTCAGCCGTGAGCATCAGTGATTCCATCTCAAAGCCGGCTCGTTCAAAGGAGCTTAGCTGTCCAGGGGTGCGGCTGCGGAAACCGAACTCTTCTTTGCGGATCTGTTCGACGTCCACCTTGTACAAGGTGTCGATCAGGGGAAACTTGAAGCGCAGCCCTGGCTGCGTGGTGCGGGAGTACTCTCCCAGGCGGAGGACAACACCTACTTCACCAGGGGAGATCTTGTAGAAAGAGGCGTAAATGGCTTGAAGAACCAGGATGACCACGACGAAGGTCAGAATTTTGGCGATTCCGGCCAGGGGATTGGCTGGCTGAGAAGGAGTACCCTGCCCTGAACCACTGGCGGTCGTTTTTTTTGCATCCGAGAAGTATTCTTGGATCTTTTTTATGACGAGGGCCACCCATTCTTCAGGGGTCTGGGGTTTTCTTTTCTGACCCCATGGAGGCTGTTGATCCTGGTTGGACATAGATTTGTTCTCCTGTTATGGTTGTAGAGTGGAAGGGGCTACCTTCCGCGTATTTTTATATTGTGGTCAAATGAGTTAATGAATTAAGCTTTTTCTGAAGGAGTACAAGTCGAGAGGGAAAATATCTGTATAAGATACAAGGGTAATTCATATTGTCAAGAAAACTTGGAGAAAAAAGTTACAGCTGAAGGGCCAGCAGCCAACTGCCAATGAGCAGGGACAGAAAAAGGAGGAAACAGACAGTCTGGAATAAAAGAGAATGGCGCAGGCTGTGGAGCGGTTCGCGGCTAAGAAATTGTCCGAAAATCAGACCGCAGAACAAGCCGAAAAGATGGGCGCCGAGGTCTGTGCGTTCACCGGAGCTTCCCAGCATGGCCAGAAGCGCCATCCCCGCCATGACTGGGATGAGAAAATGGCGGCCAGTGAATTTCTTTCGGCCCTGATGGGTGAGGACGGCCAGCATGCCGATGACTGCAAACACCGCTGTCGAAAACCCGACGAACTGATGTTCCGGGCCACGAATAAGGGTGTTGATCAGATTACCGAAACCGGCGGAGAGAAGCATGGCGAAGAGTCCAAGGCCAGTGCCGGTAAGTCGGCAGAAAAAATGAATGAGCACGCCGCCAATGAAGCAGTTGCCCAGCAGATGAACAGTGTCGGCATGCAGGGTAAGGGCGGTCAACAGGCGCCACCATTCTCCGTCCTGGAGTATGCGTGCCCCGTTACCAGCCCCCTGCGCAAACCAGACTGAGTGTTTTTCCCAGGGGCCTGTTATGGAGAAAAAGAGGATCAGTCCACCGATCAGGAGCAGGGTCGGGGGTTGCAGTAGAGGGACAAAGTCGTTGTCAGGTGTCGGCGGGGTTGGAGGCCAGTCTTTATTTTCCGTGAAGTAGCTTTCCAGTTCATGGATTGCCAGCAGCTCTTTGTCGGCCATCACCAGAAGCTGCCAGTTGTTGTTGTCATAGCGAACAATGTGCGGGATCTCGACCGCTGATAGCACCAGGTTCCAGGTAATGGCTGTCTCTTCCTGGTCTGTAGTGAGGATGCAAAGATCCGGAGTTATTTTTGGTTGAGATCTCATATCTGTTGAGGGGCCGTTATGAAAGAACCGTTCTGTCTTTGACCATGTGGCCGCAGCCCTTTAGGCGGATCGTTCAATTTCACTATTGCAGCTATTTTGGAACGACAGCAAGAGATAATAAGTCAAGCAACGGGAGCAGAAAGGAGTCGACGGTGCTTCTTGATGTTAGGACTTTAGCCACTGGAGGCCCTTTTGGCAAATAGTGGATTGGTTGTCGTGGCTGTTTGTCAGGGGGCAGAGAAGAGACAGGGGTGCTGTCAGGATTGCGGGAAAGTCCGTTTCGTGCTATACGACACAGGCTGGTCTGATATCTGTGAGCAGGCAGGAAGAGAGGGGGAAGGGGGCGGAAAATAAAAAAAGGGTTACAACCCTTGTGGATCGTAACCCTTTAATCAATTTGGTACCGTAGAGAAGACTCGAACTTCCACGGGGAAACCCCCACTAGGACCTGAACCTAGCGCGTCTGCCATTCCGCCACTACGGCACAACGATGACAATATGCTTGTCTGGACGTTTTTTGTCAAGACTTTCTTGGCGGCAGGCTAAAAAAAAAGAGAAGGACGCAGGGTGTAATGGAAATTTTCAGAGAAATTGAGGCTATCAACAAGACCTTTCCCTACGCCTGTGTTACCATCGGTAACTTTGACGGGGTCCATCTTGGTCATCAGATGTTGTTTGCGGAGGTGGTGCAAAAGGCGTACCGCCATCATGGGACCAGTGTGGCCATAACCTTTGATCCTCATCCGTTACAGGTTCTCCGACCGGAGGGGATCAAGCTTATCTCCACCTGTGCCCAGAAGATAGAGCTGATCGGTCATGCCGGGATTGATGTCCTGGTGATTGTGCCCTTTACCCTCCAGTTTGCTGCCACTCCAGCGGTCCATTTTGTCGATGAGATCCTTAAAGGACGGATAGGGGTCAAAGAACTGGTGGTCGGCTATGATTATGCCTTTGGCAAGGACAGGGCTGGAGATATTCCTTTTTTGCAAAAACAGGGACAGGAAAAAGGGTTTCCGGTAACGGTGGTCGATGCTCATTATGAAAACGGGATGCTGGTCAGCTCAACCAAGATACGAGAAATGATAGTTGAGGGCAGGATGGCGGATGCCCGCAGGCTTCTTGGCCGTTTCTATCAGATCCGTGGTGAGGTCCAGGTAGGAAAACAGCGCGGCAGCAAGGAGATAGGTTTTCCCACGGCCAATCTGTGCCTGGATCCGGAAGATCTCATTCCCAGAATCGGTGTCTATGTGAGCCAGGTGATCTGTGAAGGCAAATGTTACGGGGGGGTCTTGAACATCGGCTATAATCCCACCTTTGGCGAAGAGAAGCTGGTGGCAGAGGCCCATATCTTTGATTTTGATCAAGACATATACGGGAAGCCCATCAAGGTGAATCTGCTGCAGTACTTGCGCGGAGAGCAGAAATTTTCAGGTGTTCAGGAGCTCGCCGCCCAGATCGGCCGTGACGTGGCCCAGGCCAAGCGGGTACTGGAGGCGCAGCAGAATGAATTGACCCTTTCCTGTGAGGAAAAGTTTAATAGCTGATGCCGAGAGGTGAACAAGGACGAGAAGTTCAAGGGCTGGTTCTACTTTTGTTAATCATCGTTGGATGGATTTTCTCCTTGCAAGTGCGTTGAAGGTGTCTATAGTAGGTGCGATTTAATGACTTAAAAAAGAGCTGCTTCTGCTAGCGGCAATTTGTGAGGTCATCTATGTGGCTTGCCGGAGTGTATCAAAGATAAAATAATAAAGGCGGCTGTCATGCCGATATCTGATAACTGGGTATCTGTGGATGGTGGCGACCTGTCTGAATAGAGTTTATTGAGGTGGTGTTATGTCGGAACAGTTGCAGGAAAATTTACCAAAGATCATTGAAGAGTTTGAAAAGAAATGTCAGCAGAGTCCCAATAACGTGATGGCGCATCATCATCTGGGACTTGTTTATTTGAAGGCCGGGCGCGTGGATGACGCCATAAAAATGCTTGAGCGGGCCATCGCCATTGATCCCATGAGTGGTGAGAGCATGATCAACCTGGGAGCCATCTATTTCAGTAAAGGGGATGTAGCCAAGGCCCAGGAGCTGAATGAAGAGGCGATCAGGGTCATGCCCGAGACCGCTCAGGCCCATGCCAATTTGGGCCTGATCTGGCAGCAGCGCAACGAACTTGATAAGGCCATAGCGGCATATGATAAGGCCTTACAGTATGATCCAAAGCTGGGTACCGTGTGGGTGAATATGACCTCGGTTCTGACCATGAAAGGTGAGGATGAGAGGGCTCTTAAGTCGGCTCTCAGGGGGGTGGAACTCGACCCTGACTCCCCTCTGGCCCAGAATAATCTGGCGGTGGCCCTTTTCTTCAGTGGAGAGTTAAAAGCGTCCAAAGAGCATATGGAGAAGGCGAGAGAGCTTGGCTATTCCGTGGATCCGAATTTTGTCAATCGTCTCACCCAAGAGTTGGCATAAGACAAGAACGCGACTGGTAATGAGCTGATATTTTATGAGTAAGCAACGAATAACAACACCACCGTGGTGCCCTTTTTGCGGTCAGAAGGTTGGGCGGGCGACGGATGCCATAGAGCGGAAGATGCATGAGTTCAAGGTGGGACGTTGTCAGTGCGGAGCGGTGTATAGCAGTGACCCAACCGGCCATAATATCGGGTCGGCCATAGTTGAGACGCTGGTCCTGGCCTGTGACAATAACTGGGATTTTGCCTGGGATCTGTTGCCTGAAGATGATTATCTGACTGGCCGGGTGGAAGATTATGATGAGTTGACCCATCAGGTGGTCAATACCAGAAATCTTGACGGTCGGCCGGTACGGGGAATCCTTTATTTTGTTCGTCTGCACACGGCCATCACCGAGATCTCCAAACGGGTCAAAGAGAAAAAAACGGCCCAGGCCAGTTTGCTCAATGTCGGAGCAGAGCAGAACCCCATTGCCATGGAAACTGTTCTTGATCCGAAGAGGAAACGGATTAAGGCCACCAAGCAGGATGTAAAACGATACGCTGATCTTGGCGATATCGATAGCCTTGTCGCCCTGGGTCTTGATGATAAGAAGACCCTGCGCCTGCTGCAGCGATTGTTGTATGTAGCAGACGAGCAGCAGCGATGGCAGATTGCCTGGGTTATCGGGCAGGTCGCCTCCCGGGTCGCCAGCAGGGAGCCGGGGCAGGTGGCAGAACTGCTGCACCGGCTTTTTGAGGCCTGTTCTGATTCCGCCGCTACCCCTTGGGGTATGATAGAGACTCTGGGAGAGGTTATTGCCGGGCGACCTGATATTTTTGGTGCCTTTACCCGTCATCTCTTGAATTATATGGGGGACAGCTCTACACAGAGCCAGGTTATCTGGGCGCTCAGCAAGATAGCCAGGGTGCGGCCGGATCTGATCCGTGAAACCCCTTTTTACAATCTGTTCCATTTTATGAATCATCCCGATCCTGCCATACGCGGTCAGGTTGCCCGTCTGCTGGGCCGTATCAAGGCAACAGAGGTTGAAAGTCAGCTGGTGGCGCTTACCGATGACATGGCTGAGTTTTCGATCTGGGAAGATGCAGAATGTGTTAACTATACCGTTTCAGGTCTGGCTTTTGAGGCTGTGGCCAGGATTCAAGGAGGAAAGGTTTAATAATGACCAATACGACACTGCAACCTATTCAGAATATTGCCCCGGTGGCTCAGAAAAAGAGATCCTCTGATCCTGCCCAGGCAGAATATGAGGATGGGAAGGAATTTTTAGAGAAGAAGGAGCTGGCCCAGGCCGCCATGGCCTTTCATAACGCCCTCGTTACCTTTGAAGAAAAAGATGACCAGAACGGGATTGCCAATGCCTCTAATCAGCTTGGCCTTCTCTGTCTGCAGCGCCAGGAATACGAGATGGCGCTGAAGCATTATCAACGGGCCTGGGATATCTGTGAGAAAAAGAACGACCCCATGAGTCTGCTGGCCCTGTCCCATCAGTTAGTTACGGTGCGTCAGGGATTGAAACAGTATCCAGAGGCCGTTAAAGTCTGTCTTGATCTGCTGGCAGCGTATCATCGGAACAATAATCCGGAAGGGGTTGTGACTACCTTGGAACGGATGGCCGGCATCTACCTGGAAACAGGTGACAAGGCCAAGGCCGCAGATGGATACCGAACCATTGCCTCTATTCACGCCAAATACAAACACAAAAATATCGCCGAACGTTTCATGGCAAAGGCGCAGGCACTGGAAGAGGTCGTCTGAGAGAGTTTAGTGCCTTACAGATTATTTTCTTGTTTTTTTGCAAGAAAATAATCTGCGAAAGGCACTTGTCCCGTTTACCGGGGTTAGGAACCGTTGGGAAAGACTGGATCTGTGTGACTTATTTTGTGGCGCACAGGGACGGTTCAGTGTCGCTCGCTCCAGAAAAAGATAAAGAACGACTGTCGTTTTTGACATTCAGATGGCCTTGTTATTTTTTACAGCGGCTTAGGGGCGGATCATGTTTACAGGCATTGTCGCAGGCACAGGTATATTGCGCGGAAGACGAGGTGCTGGTGGGGGGCTGGCCTTCAATCTTGAGGCTGGATTTGAGTTCGCTGATCCGGAAGAGGGAGAATCCATTGCCATCAATGGTGTCTGTCTTACTGCCTATGATATAAAGGGCCGACGTTTCACCGTTGATGTGTCCCCTGAGTCCCTGACCCGCACCACCCTGGGAAGTCTCGGTGTCGGCAGTCAGGTCAATATGGAACGGGCCTTGCGCCTGTCTGACAGGTTGGGAGGGCATATGGTCTCAGGTCATGTGGATTGCGTGGCCACCGTGCGGGAGCAACGACCGGCTGGTCCCTTTACCCTCTTTTCCTTTTCCCTGCCTGAACAATGGAATCGGTATGTTGTTGACAAGGGATCGGTCACCATCGATGGGGTCAGTCTGACCGTGAACACTTGCAGCGCCGGAAGATTTGAGGTCTCGATTATCCCCCATACCCTGCAGGTGACCACCCTCGGTCTGTTGAAGATCGGCAGTCGGGTGAATATCGAGGTGGATATGATCGGCAAATATGTGGAGAAGCTTCTAACTGTTCAGCCCGTGATCTCTTCGGGGCCGGAGCAGGGAAAGCTTAATTCTGCCTTTCTGGCAGAAAATGGTTTTTTTTGATATTCGCTGCCCCTTCATGGGTGAAGGGGTGAACGAGAGTTTATTTTAAAACAAGGTATGTGTGATCATGGCAGTCAGTTCAATTGAAGAAGCTGTACGAGATATCAAGGCCGGGAAGATGGTCATTCTGGTTGATGATGAAGATCGGGAGAATGAGGGAGACCTCTGCATGGCCGCTGAGGCGGTGACCCCAGAGGCCATTAATTTCATGGCCAGGTATGGCCGGGGGCTGATCTGTCTGACCCTGAGTCCGGACCTTGTCGACAAGCTGCGGCTGCCGATGATGGTCAGTGAAAACACCTGTCCCTTCGGTACCGGTTTTACAATCAGTATTGAGGCCCGCACCGGGGTCACTACCGGTATCTCGGCTGCCGACCGGGCCCGCACCATCCAGGTCGCAGTTGCACCGGATGTCAAACCTTCCGATCTGGTCAACCCCGGTCATGTCTTTCCGCTGCGGGCCCGGGCGGGAGGGGTGCTGGTTCGTCTCGGTCAGACTGAAGGGTCCGTGGATCTTGCCCGCCTGGCAGGCTGCAGGACGGCAGGCGTGATCTGTGAGATCATGAATGACGATGGATCCATGTCGAGGATGCCTGATCTGGAGAAGTTTGCCGCCGAGCATGATCTGAAGATTGTCACCATTGCCGATCTAGTCGCCTATCGCCTGCGTGAGGACATCCTCGTGCATCGCGCGGTTGAGACCCGGATACCCACAGAATATGCAGGTAAGTTCAAGGCTGTGATCTACACCAATGACGTGGATAACCTGGAACATATTGCCCTGGTGAAAGGGCAGATTGATCCCGAGAAAAAGGTGCTGGTTCGCGTTCATTCCGAATGTCTCACCGGAGATGTCTTTGGCTCGGCCCGTTGCGACTGCGGCTCGCAGCTGCATGCGGCCATGCAGATGATCGATCAGGAGGGTTGCGGCGTTCTGCTTTATATGCGCCAGGAGGGGCGAGGCATTGGTCTTATCAATAAAATGAAGGCCTATAATCTCCAGGATGAAGAGGGGATGGATACGGTTGAGGCCAATATTCATCTGGGCTTTAAGGCGGATCTCCGTGATTATGGTATCGGGGCCCAGATTCTCCGTGATCTCGGGGTCAGGAAGATGAGCCTGCTGACCAATAATCCCAAGAAGATCGTCGGTCTTGAAGGCTATGGCATTGAGGTGGTGGATCGCTTCCCCCTCGAGATGGCGGTCAGTGCGGAAAATAAAAGTTATATGCAGTGCAAACGGGATCGGATGGGTCATTTGCTCGAAGCTGAAGATGACTAAAACGGGTAAAATAAAGGCCTCTTTCCTTTGAGAGGCAACTCAATATACAAGTAAGGAAGGTGTTAATGCTATGGCAAATATCATTGAGGGCAACCTGAAGGCGGATGGCAAGAAATTCGCCATTATTGTCGCCCGGTTTAATTCTTTTATCTCGGAAAAGCTGCTGGAAGGAGCTCTCGATACCTTGGTCCGTTCCGGCGCCTTGGATGAAGATATCGATGTGGCCCGTGTTCCCGGTGCCTTTGAGATCCCGCTCATTGCCAAGAAGATGGCCGCTTCTCAGAAATATGATGCTGTGATCTGTCTCGGTGTGGTCATTCGCGGCGCCACCCCTCATTTTGATGTGGTGGTCAATGAGGTTTCCAAGGGCTCTGCCCAGGTGGGCCTGGAGACAGGGGTTCCCGTTCTTTTCGGGGTGTTGACCACTGAAACCATTGAACAGGCCATTGAGCGTTCCGGTACCAAGGCGGGAAATAAAGGTGCGGAAGTCGCTGTTGCTGCCATTGAAATGGCCAACCTGCTTGTGAATCTGCAGTAATGGTGTCATCGATCTGAAATCCTAATTATCCGTCATCACAAAACAGACGAAAGATGCAAATAATACGTTGTTGACTCTGTTGTGACTGTTTTGTGGTTGCATACTTCAATATCGATAGCCTTGGGCTGACGATATTGACCAAATTTTTTGTTTCATCTCTTCATTTCATGGGAATACGTCGAAAGTCACGAGAGACCGCCATGCAGTTTCTTTTTCAGGAGGAATTTTTCCCTGAAGGTGTTCGTCTGCATGACGATCTTGAGGATCGTTTTGAGCGGTTTTGCCTTCTCTATCCGATTCAGAAGCTGGCGCGTCCTTATGCGCTGGAGTTGTTGCGGGGGACCATGCACCATCTTGAACGTATCGATACCCTGATCAAGGAAAGTGCAAGTAACTGGCGTATTGAAAGGATTGCCCTGACTGATAGAAACCTCTTGCGTGTGGCGGTCTACGAGATGCTGTTCAGTGAAGACGCCCCCGATCAGGTGGTCATTAACGAGGCGGTAGAGATCGCTAAACGATATGGGACTGAAGAGTCTCCACCCTTTATCAATGGTGTCCTCGATGCAGTGCGAGTTGTGATTCACAGTAGCAGTGACGGTCAGGGGCTGTCTTGTGCTGTGAAATCGAGGGATACGAGCCAGAGAGGGTCTGATAGCCTGGAAACCAGGGATGAAGTGAGAGGCACTGCGGAGAGGGCTGAGCTCGATACGCTTACCAAAACCTGACCTTACCGATGAATCAAACACCTAACAAGATAAAGCCTAGTCTGATACAGGAGGCAGTGGCTGTTTTTGGGATTTTCCTCTCTTGTTTTCTTTTTATCAGTCTCTTGTCCATGGTCTGGTCCACAGGCCCTAACTGGGGCGGTGATCTGGGCCGGATTATTGCCCGGTTTCTGGTTGGATTTACCGGTGCTGGCGCCTATCTTCTGACCACTCTTCTTTTCTTTTTCTCCTTTCTCTTTTTTGGACCCTCGATGTCCTTTAACCGTTTGCCTCAAGTCACTGCTGGTTTAACCGGAGTGGTTATTGCGGGCTGCGGTCTTCTTTCGTCTCTGTCCCTGCAGGGTCTTGTCAGCGTTGAGACAGGAGGCTTTCTAGGGAAAACAGTTCTGGGCCTGCTCCGTTCAGTGGTGGGTGGGCCAGGTGCTGTGCTCTTTTTATTGCTGATCTTGACGTTCTCCATCATGCTCTCTACCCGTTTTTCTCCTTATGGACTGACCTCTTTTTTCTGGGGAAGGTTGAGAGCGATTGAGGGGAAAAAGGAGTTATCGAAGAATATAAGGCGACAGGCAGGACTTGTTGAGCGTGGCGGGGAACAGAGGTCTGTAAAGATAGAGGGGCCCGCGGTAGAGTCTGCGCCATTTTTGTTGAGCGCAGTCCCGGTTGTCAAGGAATCACCAAAGGCAGCGCCAGAGGTGTCAGGCGAAGATGAGGTCTTTGCTCTGCGGCCCGTTGCCCGGGGCGAGTGGCGTCTTCCTCCTTTGTCCCTGCTCGAAAAACCCGGGTTGATACAACATAAGATGGACAAGGAGGAGTACTACAAGGTTTCCAAACAGCTCGAGCAGAAGTTGATCAACTTTGGCGTTTCAGGCAAGGTGGTCGGGATCTCGCCGGGACCGGTGGTGACGACCTATGAGTATGCACCGGCCGCTGGTGTCAAGATTAATAAAATCGTGGCCTTGGCCGATGATCTGGCCCTGGGCCTCAAGGCGCAATCTGTCAGGGTGGTGGGTTCGGTGCCGGGGAAGGCCGCTCTCGGTATAGAGATTCCCAATAAAGACCGGCAGGTGGTGTACATACGGGACCTGCTGACCACGGAAAAGTACCGTTCCTCGGTAGCGAAACTTTCCATTGCTCTTGGCCTTGACGTGGTCGGAAACCCTGTTGTTGCAGATCTGGCCAAGATGCCGCATCTTCTCATTGCCGGCGCCACAGGAGCGGGCAAGAGTGTGGCCATTAATACCATTATCTCTTCGCTGCTCTATAACGCGACCCCTGATGAGGTGCGCTTGCTGATGGTCGATCCCAAGCGGATTGAACTGTCGGGCTATGAAGGGATTCCGCATCTGCTGCACCCTGTGGTGGTCGATCCAAAGCTTGCCTCCAGGGCCCTGCAGTGGGCTGTGCGTGAAATGGAGCGGCGCTACCGTCTGCTGGAAGAGGCAAGGGTGAAAGGCTTTGACTCCTATAATGAGACCGCCGAAGAACGATTGCCATATATCGTCATTATTGTTGATGAGCTGGCTGATCTGATGATGGTTGCCTCCAAAGACGTTGAGTCTTCCATTGCCCGCCTGGCCCAGATGGCCAGGGCCGCTGGCATGCATCTTATCCTGGCAACGCAGCGTCCTTCAGTAGATGTGTTGACCGGTCTTATCAAGGCTAATTTCCCCACTCGTATCTCTTTTAAGGTGGCATCAAAAATTGATTCACGAACGATTATAGATACCTCTGGCGCTGAACATCTTCTGGGAGCTGGGGATATGCTCTATCTGCCGTCAGGAAGACCTTTGCAACGGATACATGGCGCCTATATCTCAGAGGCGGAGACTTCTCATATTGTTGATTTTTTGAAAGGTCAGGGGCGTGCCAGCTATGACGATTCGGTTGTGGCCGAGGTAGAGGAGGTGTGTAACGTTACGGGGCAGAATGCTGAAGACATCGACGAACGTTACGATGAGGCCATCGCCATGGTATGTGAGGCCGGTCAGGCATCCATTTCAATGGTGCAGCGCCGTTTGCGGATTGGTTATAATCGGGCAGCACGGTTGATCGAATTGATGGAGAAAGAAGGGATTGTAGGTCCTGCTGATGGCGCCAAACCAAGAGAGGTTCTGGTCAGGAAATCATATTAATACCTGGTTGAGTCTCGGTAATTAATTTTCTTGACAATCTATTGGCAACAAACTATAAATTATAACCTATGAAAATGAGTGACCGTTCATTTTATTGTCAGTGTTGATTTTTGAATATGATTTTTATGTGATTTGTGTCTTTATGGTTATAGCTGTCAGTTTGTAAACTTCCTCCCTGTCGCTGGATAGTGATGGGGTGAGGTGTATGTTTTTCGTGTAGGAGTTAAAGTTGGCCCAGTCGGTTCTGGGTCGCAAAAGTAAAAATAAACTAAGGAGGTAGTTTAATGCCAAGTTATGTAGATCCTTCCAAGTGCGATGGTTGCAAGGGTGGAGACAAAACAGCTTGTATGTACATTTGTCCCAACGACCTGATGGTGCTTAACAAAGAAGAGATGAAGGCCTACAACCAGGAGCCGGATGCCTGCTGGGAGTGCTATTCTTGTGTTAAGATTTGTCCACAGGGTGCAATTTTCGTTCGTGGGTATGATGATTTTGTACCAATGGGTGGCCAGGTTCATCCAATGCGCAGTGCGTCGGACATTATGTGGACTGTTAAATTCCGTAACGGTAACATGAAACGTTTCAAATTCCCGATTCGTACCACCTCTGAAGGTGCTGCTAACGCATACGTAGGTACCATGGGCGCGAACCTTGACGATGAGTGTCTGGCCCTTGAGTCTGCCCTGCCGACTCCAAAGAAATAATTCTGGCTCTAAATCTTCTGCAGAATTGTAGACAAACTCTTTTAATATTTTAAGGAGACATTAATATGGCATTACCAAATAAACCAAACGGTGAGATTGCAGCCGTCGTGAATCCAGAGATCGTCGAGCATGATGTTGACGTTCTTATCGTTGGCGGCGGTATGGCTGCCTGTGGTGCTGCATTTGAGATCAAGAAATGGGCACCTGCTGACCTGAAGATTACCCTTGTTGATAAGGCTGCCATGGAGCGTTCCGGGGCTGTTGCCCAGGGACTTTCTGCTATCAATACCTACATCGGTGAGAACCCAATTGAGAATTACGTAAAGATGGTTCGTAATGACCTCATGGGTGTTGTTCGTGAAGATCTGATCTATGACTGTGGTCGTCACGTTGATGAGTCCGTAAAGCTGTTCGAAGAATGGGGCCTCCCGATCTGGAAGAAAGATGCCGATGGTGAAACTCTCGATGGTGCTGCCCCTGCCAAGTCCCTGCGTGAAGGCGGTACTCCTGTTCGTACCGGTAAATGGCAGATCATGATCAACGGTGAGTCTTACAAGTGCATCGTCGCCGAGCCGGCCAAAGCTGCCCTTGGTGCTGACAACTGCCTTGAACGTATCTTTATCGTCAAGATGCTGCTCGACAAGAACAAGGCCAACCAGATAGCTGGTGCTGTCGGTTTCTCCACCCGTGAGAACAAGGTTCATGTGTTCCGTTGCAAGACTGCTCTCGTTGCCTGCGGTGGTGCGGTTAATATTTTCCGCCCACGCTCTACCGGTGAGGGTAAGGGTCGTGCCTGGTATCCAGTATGGAATGCCGGTTCCACCTACACCATGTGTGCCCAGGTCGGCGCTACCCTGACCATGATGGAGAATCGTTTCACCCCGGCCCGTTTCAAGGATGGATACGGTCCTGTTGGTGCCTGGTTCCTTCTCTTCAAGGCCAAGGTACAGAATGGTCTTGGTGAGTTCTATGCCAACAGCCCGGAAGTAAAAGAGGAACTTGCGAAGTTCATGCCTTATGGCGCCTCTGCTGTTACCCCTACCTGTCTGCGGAATCATTTGATGATCAACGAGTTGAAGGCCGGACGTGGTCCAATCTACATGGCAACCGATGTTGCCCTGAACGCCTTCCTTGATGCGAAGAAGGCTGCCGGTATGGATGAGAAGGGTGTGAAGAAGTACTGGAAACATCTTGAGTCTGAGGCCTGGGAGGATTTCCTGGATATGTCAATTGGTCAGGCCGGCCTGTGGGCTGGTGCCAACATCGAGCCAGAGAAGGTTGGTTCCGAGATTATGCCAACTGAACCCTACATGCTCGGTTCTCACTCCGGATGCTGTGGTATCTGGACCTCTGGTCCAGACGAGTCCTGGGTTCCCGATGTTGCGAATCCATCCCGTTCCCACAAGTACAAGTGGGGCTATAACCGTATGACCACCGTTGATGGACTCTTCACCGCTGGTGATGGTGTCGGCGCATCCGGTCATAAGTTCTCTTCCGGTTCCCATGCAGAGGGCCGTATTGTTGCCAAGCAGATGGTGAAATTCTGTCGTGACAATCCTGATTTCAAACCCGAACTGAAGCAGACTCCTCAGGAACTTGCGGATGAGATCTACGCACCAGTTCGCCGTTATCATGAGTTTGTCGGCGCCTCCACATCTTCAAACGTGAATCCTAATTTCTGCAAACCAGCAGGTATCATGATGCGTTTGATGAAGGCCACCGATGAGTATGGTGGTGGCGTTGCTACCTATTACATGACCTCCGGTAAACTTCTCAATATCTGTCTTGACCTTCTGAAAATGCTCCGTGAAGATTCAGAGAAGATGGCAGCAGGCGATCTCCATGAGCTTCTTCGTGCTTGGGAGAACTACCATCGTATCTGGTGTGTAGAGACCCATATTCGTCACATTGAGTTCCGTAAAGAATCCCGCTACCCAGGATTCTACTATCGCTCTGACTTCCCAGCGGTTGATGACGAAAACTGGAAGTGTTTCGTTAACTCCACCTTTAATCCTGAGACCCAGGATTGGCTGTGTGAGAAGGTCGAGTGTATCAACATCGTAGAGACCGATCCCTGGATCTAAGATTTTAGAACCTGGTTTCATGATGGAATAAAAAAAATCTCCAGGAGTCTTCGGATTCCTGGAGATTTTTTCTATGTATTGTGATTGATTCGGGTCAAAGGTATTTTGTGCCCCTTTGATGTGGATGAGTTACAAAAGAGAGATGCTTTGAATAATTTTTTCGTATTTTTCAGTGGAACTTTTTGTTTTCTCTTAAGTTAGTTAGCTGAGTAGGAAGATTGTAGGAGATGATGGAGTTGGTCAGGAATTGATGTCTTTGGTGTTTTTATGCACACTGATGTGAGCAGGGCAGAAAGACCTTCAAAGTAAATATTAAGAGTATTAATGGAGGAATGGTATGACTGACGAGCAAGGCACCTCAGGTGCAATTTTGGTCGTAGGCGGTGGTATCAGCGGGCTGACATCGGCCCTTGAGGCCGCTGAAGTCGGTAATGATGTTTTTCTGGTCGAAAAGAACGCCTACTTCGGTGGTCGGGTAGCACAGCTTAACCAATATTTTCCCAAGCTGTGTCCACCAAGCTGTGGACTTGAGATCAACTTTAAACGGGTAAAGGATAATCGCAGGATTCGGCCTTATACCTTGACCACCGTAAAGTCGGTAACGGGTGGCCCCGGGAATTATGAAGTGACATTGGAAACAGCGCCACGTTATGTCAACGCCAATTGCACTGCCTGTGGCGAATGTACCATCGCCTGTCCGGATGAGATTGATAACGAATTCAACTTCGGCATGAATAAGAGCAAGGCTGCCTATCTCCCTCATGAGATGGCCTTCCCGCGTCGTTATGTGATTAACAAGGCGGCCCTGTCCGCAGCCGGTGCTGCAGCTGTAAAAGCTGCCTGCAAGTATAATGCTGTTGATCTGGATATGCAGTTGGAGACCAAGGTCATCAAAGTTGCGGCCATTATCTGGGCGACTGGCTGGACCCCTTATGATCCAACCAAAATGGATAACCTGAAATTTGGACAGTCTCAGGCCATTGTCACCAATATGATGATCGAGCGGATGGCAGCTCCCGGCGGTCCAACCGATGGCGCCATTATCCGCCCAGGAGATGGCAAGGAGCCCGAGTCCTTTGCCTTTGTTCAGTGTGCTGGTTCAAGGGACGAGAATCACCTGGAGTACTGTTCCTATGTCTGCTGCATGGCCACATTCAAGCAGATGACCTATATTCGCGAGCGCTATCCTGAGGCCAAGATCTATGTCTTCTATATCGATCTGAGGACGCCCGGGAAATATGAGAAATTCCGTGAGAAGCTGATGGACGATCCGAATTCGACCTTCATCAAGGGAAAGGTCGCAGAGATTATCCCTGAAGCAGATGGTGGAGTTACCGTTGTCGCTGAAAATGCGGTGACAGGTGAGAAAATTAGACAGAAAGTTGACATGGCAGTTCTGGCAACCGGGATGCAGCCTTCTCTGGCTGTGCAGGGCTCACCTGTTGCCCTGGCCATCGATAACAGTGGTTTTATCATCTCTGATTCAGAAAAGGGTATGATTGCAGCTGGCTGTGCTCGTAAGGCCGCTGATGTTGTCACCACTAACCAGTCATCTACTGCTGCTGCCTTAAAGGCAATTCAGGTTTCCAGGAGGTCGTAATCAATGGATAAAAAATATTGTGCCTATATATGTACAGGTTGCGGCATCGGCGAAGCCCTCGATATTGAAGGGCTGAAAACGCTGCTTACCAGTGAGTTGTCCATGGACTGCAAGGATCATTCATATCTCTGTGGTGCAGATGGACGAGCACTTATTGAAAATGACATGACTGAAAACGGGGTAAATGTGGCAACGATCTGTGCCTGTTCTCCCCGGGTCATGCAGAATGAATTTAACTTTGGTGACGACAAGATCACTGTCCGTGCGAATCTGCGTGAGCAGGTGATCTGGTCAGCCGGCGTTGCTGAGGAAGGAAAAGAGGACGCACATAAGGAGTGGTTGCAAGAAACGGCCAGCGACTATATTCGTATGGCCTGTGCCCGTGCCAAAAAGACCGAACTGCCTGAACCATTTCAGATGGATACCCTGAACAAGGAGATCCTGGTGATGGGTGGTGGTATCGCCGGCATGACCGCGGCCCTTGAGGCCTCAAAGGCTGGAAGCAAGGTAACGATTATCGAGAAGACTGATAAACTCGGCGGCAAGGCCCTCGGCTGGGCCAAGCAGTTTCCAACAAAACTTCCTTATACCGAGCTTGAGCCAAACTCCATCGCTACAATGGTTGCCGCGGTTGAAGCGGATGCCAACATTACGGTCAAGACCGATACCGAGGTTGCCCGTATTGGTGGAGCTCCTGGCGACTTTGGGGTGACTCTCAAGGCTGCCGGCACAAAAACAGAGTGGGATGCGCCAGCCAAGGTCGGTGTTGATGAGCAGGACCTAATCAGCAAGGGTCAGTTGGAAGATCCCAATCTCGGCCTGAAGCCGTATGCTGAGGGAAATCCCGATGCCCAAAAATTTGGTGCGGTTGTCCTGGCCACCGGTTGGGTGCCGGCTGACGTTTCTGAGTTTACCCATCTTGGCTATGGAGTGAATGAGAAGGTAGTCACCAACGCCCAGTTCGAGAAGATGGCCAAGGAGAACAAACTCTCCGGCATTAATTCCGTTGCCTTTATCATGAGCCCGGGTGGTGAAGAGCATGATCAGGATTTTCCCTATTGTAACTCTGTAACCTCCATGGTTGCCCTCAAGCAGGCCAAATATGTGCGCGAGAATAACAGCGATGCCAAGGCCTATATCCTCTATCAGCACATGCGCACTCCAGGTCATATGGAGCTGTTTTACAAGGGGATTCAGCAGGATGACGGGATCTTTCTGACCAAGGCAGCGGTGACCGGGGTTGTGGCTGCCGGCAATGGCTGTACGGTAACCGCGAAAGATACCCTGCTTGGTGAAGATCTGAATCTTGATGTTGATCTGGTGGTCCTGGCCGCCGGTATGGTGCCAACGACAAAATTTGAGAGTTCAATTAATCTGGCCTATCGTCAAGGACCGGCTTTCCTGGATCTTGGCCTTTTTGATGGCTATGCCGATTCTCATTTTATCTGCTTTCCGTACGAGACCCGTCGTACCGGTGTTTATACCTGTGGCGGTGTGCGCAAGGCCATGAACATGGAAGAGACCATTGATGATGCCACAGGTGCCGCATTGAAGGCGATTCAGTGTATTGAGTCTGCCGATCGCGGTGTGTCGGTTCATCCACGTTCAGGTGATAAGACCTATCCAGAATTCTTTATGCAACGTTGTACCCAGTGTAAGCGTTGTACGGAGGAGTGTCCGTTTGGTGCCCTTGATGATGATGCCAAGGGTACTCCATTACCGAATCCAACGCGTTGCCGTCGATGCGGTACCTGTATGGGAGCCTGCCCTGAGCGTATTATCGGTTTCAAGGATTATAATATCGATCTCATAGGTTCCATGCTTAAGGCCATAGATGTCCCTGAAGATGATGAAGATAAATTACGTATTGTCATCTTTGCCTGTGAGAATGATGCCTATCCTGCCTTGGATATGGCTGGTATGAGGCGCAACAAACTGAATCATATGGTCCGTGTCGTGCCTGTTCGCTGTCTTGGCTCTGTGAATATGTCCTGGGTCCGTGACTTGCTCTCTGCCGGTATGGACGGCGCCATGCTTCTTGGCTGTAAATATGGTGACGATTATCAATGCCATTTTGTCAAGGGCTCTGAGATTGCCAGTAAGCGTATGGAAAACATAGGCGATTCCCTCTCCACCCTCGGACTTGAGCCTGAGCGTGTACGTTCTGATCAGGTTTCAATTACCGACTATGATACCATCCCCAAACTCATCAATGACTTTGTTGATGAGATTGTTGAACTTGGTCCTAACCCATTTAAGGGTTTCTAGTCCTGTTTTGAGTAGATAGTGGCGTCCCTTTCTTGTATAAAAAAAGGACGCCACTATCATTTTTCTCTTGATTGAAGAGATTTTTGGCTCTTTACCAGTCTCAGACAAAAGATTTGTTAATATAACAGGAGGATGAGAAGGATGAATGTTCAACCGGATTTAGAATTTATTAAACATCTTAAAAGTGCCGGTGGTGATACACTGAAGAAATGTTATCAGTGTGCAACCTGCTCGGTAGTCTGTCAGCTTTCTACTGATACGAAACCATTTCCGCGCAAAGAGATGGTCTGGGCCCAGTGGGGACTGAAGGATAAACTCGTTGCTGATCCTGATATTTTTCTCTGTCATGATTGTGGCGATTGTACTGTTTATTGTCCACGCGGTGCTAAACCCAGCCACGTCCTTGGCGCTATCAGGGCATATGCCTATACCTTTTATGGCTGGCCGTCAGGGCTTGCCAAACTGGCATCAAGTTCAAAGGGTTTGCCTATGCTTATCGCAATCCCTTCGGTGATCATTTTTGTTTTATGGCTGATCTCCGGCGGGCTTTCTATTCCTTCAGTGGCTGATTTTTCCACCTATGGTTATCAACGCTTCTTTGGCCATTGGGATTTTTACTGGTTGAGTAAAAATGTCTTTTTTATCGACGTGATTATGCTTGGGGCGGCCGGTTTAGCTGTTGTTGCCTCTTATAAAGGCGTATCGAAAATGTGGAAAGGAATGGCAGAAAACGCTGGCCTGAAAAATGCTTTTCGGCCTTCTGCCGGCTCTTTTATTAAAGAGTTTCTCTGGCCGTCTGTCCAGGAAATAGTGCAGCATACTCGGCTTAGAAAGTGTAATGATAATAATGATCGGGTACAGGGGCATCTGCCTCTGATGCTTGCCTTTATCGGTCTTTTTATTGTTACTGCCTGGTCAGCACTGGCGAATGATGTACTTGCCCTCATGCCGGCGCTGAGTTTTTTGCATGGCCCGATGTCGGTCTGGAACCCGGTCAAGATTCTTGCCAATGTCTCTGCCGTTGCCATGATTGTTGGTATCGGCATCCTGTGGATGAATCGTGCCAGAAAAGAAGCGGAAAAAAGTCTGACATCTACCTTTTATGACTGGTTTTTGATCTGGGAAATTATGGTTGTTGGTGTGAGCGGACTCTTGGCAGAAATTGCTCGCTGGTCAGGACTGCCCGGTCCAGGCTATGTTCTTTATTTTGTCCACCTCGTGGCCGTAACGATGCTTTTTATGTATATGCCTTATACCAAGTTTGCCCATTTAGTCTATCGGACTTTTGCCATGGCATTCGAGAAATATAGAGATAGTGCCTTTGGAACAAACTCTGCTGATATGTAACTCAATATTAATGAGTGGTTTCCTTTCATTAAAGGCCGTGTCATTTTGGCATGGCCTTTTTTTTGTCTTTTCCTGACTGTTTTTTTATACAGAGAGATAGAAAAATATAAATAAAAAAAAGATTGCTTTACTCGATTATAGTAGGTAAGATGTTTTTTTTTATATGCTGGCGTAGCTCAACGGCAGAGCAGCTGATTTGTAATCAGCAGGTTGCGGGTTCAAATCCCATCGCCAGCTCCAGCTGTAGAAAAAATGTGCTGTAAGTGTTTTGAGAGATGTATTGTGAATGGAGGGGTTCCCGAGTGGTTAAAGGGAACAGACTGTAAATCTGTCGGCAGCGCCTTCGGAGGTTCGAATCCTCCCCCCTCCACCATTTCTTAATCGTTAAGTGTTTTATGTGCTAGGCGGGAATAGCTCAATTGGTAGAGCATCAGCCTTCCAAGCTGAGGGTTGCGAGTTCGAGTCTCGTTTCCCGCTCCAGCGATTTTTTAGTTTGTACGGATAGGGCCCACATAGCTCAGTTGGTAGAGCGCATCCTTGGTAAGGATGAGGTCACCAGTTCGACTCTGGTTGTGGGCTCCAGTTTTATTTTTTTTAAATAAGTTTATGGACAGGGAGGCGACGACTATGGCAAAAGAAAAATTTGATAGGAAGAAACCACATGTAAATGTGGGAACCATCGGTCATATTGATCATGGTAAAACAACCCTGACCGCTGCGATAACCCGAGTACTTTCAACAAAAGGTTTGGCAAAATTTACTGATTTCAGTGATATTGACAAGGCTCCGGAAGAAAAAGAGCGTGGTATTACCATTGCCACTGCTCATGTGGAGTATGAGACTGCCAATCGTCATTATGCCCATGTCGATTGTCCGGGCCATGCTGATTATATAAAGAACATGATTACCGGTGCGGCCCAGATGGATGGCGCGATCCTGGTTGTCGGTGCCAACGATGGAGCCATGCCTCAGACTCGTGAGCATATCCTTCTTGCCCGTCAGGTTGGTGTTCCCTGTATCGTGGTTTTTTTGAATAAATGTGACATGGTTGATGATCCTGAACTGATCGAGCTGGTAGAGATGGAGCTGCGTGAGCTTCTTGATAAGTATGATTTCCCGGGAGACGATGTGCCGATTATCCATGGTTCGGCCCTCAAGGCCCTTGAGAACCCAGATGACCCCGAGGCTGCCAAGTGTATATGGGATTTGGTGGAGGCAATCGACACCTATGTCCCGGAACCAAAGCGCGATGTTGATATGCCTTTCTTGATGCCTGTTGAGGACGTCTTCTCTATTTCAGGTCGTGGAACAGTCGCCACTGGACGTATTGAGCGTGGTATCGTCCATGTTGGTGATGAGGTTGCTATTGTTGGTATTACTGATACTGTCAAGACTACTGTCACGGGTGTTGAGATGTTCCGAAAGATCCTTGATGAGGGCCAGGCAGGTGACAATGTTGGAGTACTGCTGCGTGGAACCAAACGTGAAGACATCCAACGTGGTCAAGTCCTGGCAAAGCCAGGTACCATTACACCACATACAAAATTTAAGGCGGAATGCTATATTCTTGGTAAGGAAGAAGGTGGTCGCCATACCCCATTCTTTAATGGGTATCGGCCCCAGTTTTATTTCAGAACAACAGATGTGACCGGTATTGTGACCCTCCCTGAGGGAACCGAGATGGTAATGCCCGGGGATAATGTTTCTGTTGTTGGAGAGTTGATTACCCCTATCGCTATGGACGTGGGTCTTCGGTTTGCTATCCGTGAGGGTGGTCGGACTGTTGGTGCCGGTGTTGTCAGTGAAATTATTGCTTAAATTTTAATTTTAAGCACTGTGCCTGGTTGAGGGCAGAGTGCTTTTTTTCTATTGGATGGAAAGGTAATGAGAGATATTGTTACACTTGCATGTGGAACATGCAAACGACGTAATTATACGACGACCAAGAATAAAAAAAGTACGCCAAACAAACTTGAACTGAAGAAATTCTGTTCATTCTGCAGGGCGCATACTCCCCATAAAGAGACCAAGTAATGAGAAGGTCGTAGGCCAGTAGCTCTAATGGTAGAGCGCCGGACTCCAAATCCGGATGTTGGGGGTTCGAGTCCCTCCTGGCCTGCCATTTAAGTGTACGATACGTTGTTAACGGTGAGTAACTAAAGGATTTTTTTTTGGCAAGTTTTTTCGCCAAAGATGGGTATTGCTACGACGATGATAAATAAATCAAAACCTGTCAAAGACTTAAAGGGAAGTGCTGAAGAGTCAGGGGACTTTTCACCGGCTCAAATTAAGAAATTTATTAATGAAGTCAGGGTCGAAGCAAGTAAAATTGTTTGGCCGGAAAGAAAGGTAACTCTGGGGCTCACGACTGTTGTCATAGTTTTGTCAACTATCATGGCTATTTATCTTGGAACAGTAGATCTTTTACTCGGAAAAGTAGTGTCCTTCTTTTTGAATTAATATCCTGCTCCGAAGAGCACTGAGTCTGTCTCTATTCACCTAAACCCTTAACAGATAAAAAAGCTTATTCATGGCAAGACATTGGTACATTTTGCAGGTTCATTCCGGCTTTGAAGATAAGGTCAAGGCAACCCTTGAAGAGAGGATAAGGAATGACGGCCTTGAAGATTCTTTTGGCGATATTCTTGTTCCTACCGAGCAGGTAGTTGAAATGATTAAGGGTGTCAGGAAGACTTCTTCACGGAAATTTTTTCCGGGATATATCCTTATTTCGATGGAGTTAAACGATTCTACCTGGCATACACTACATGAAAATATGCCACGGGTTGTAGGTTTTGTCGGCGATGATTTGCATCCTTTGCCTCTTCCCGATGAAGACGCAGCCAAGATTATCGGCCGTATTCATGATGGGTCGGAGTCTCCACGACCAAAGGTTATTTTTGAGGTTGGTGAAGTTGTCAGGGTGACAGACGGACCTTTTGCTAATTTTCAAGGTGTAGTGGATGAAGTTTTTCCAGAAAAAGGCAGGGTCAGGGTTATGGTCTCTATCTTTGGCAGGGAGACCCCGGTTGAATTGGAATATATGCAGGTAACAAATAGTTAATTTTATTTATCATTAGATAACGGTAAGTTGGTGTCTTATCTCTTTTAAAAAGAATAGTGGTTTGAGCTTGTTTGAATCTTCTAGCGGGTTACCCGTTGAGTAAAAAATATACCTAGGAACAGTGGGAGTAAATAATGGCCAAGAAAATAACGGCATATATTAAATTGCAGGTTGCTGCAGGTAAAGCAAATCCTTCACCACCAATCGGTCCGGCATTGGGTCAGCATGGTGTGAATATCATGGAGTTCTGCAAGGACTTTAATGCCAAAACCCAATCGATGGGTGATACGGTGGTGCCTGTTGTTATCACTGTTTTTCAGGATAGATCCTTTACCTACATTACCAAGACTCCACCTGCGTCGGTACTTTTGTTGAAGGCTGCGGGTTTGAAAAAAGGATCGAGTAACCCCAAGGTTGATCGTGTTGCTGAAATAAGCAATCAGCAGATTCGCGAAATTGCTGAGATTAAATTGCCAGATTTAAATGCCTATGATATCGACAAGGCCATGCGCATTATTGCCGGAACAGCTCGTAGTATTGGAATTACTGTCGTCGGTTGATATACTTTTAATTAATTTTTTTACTACAGTTCGAGCGGATAGAAATATATTACCTGCTTGATGAGTAGGAGGCCCAATATGCCGAAATACGGAAAACTTTATAGAAACAAGATAGAAGGTCTTGACCGTTCACTGTTGATGACCCTAGAGGAAGCAGTGAAGAGTGTTGTTCAAAGCAGTTATGTAAAATTTGATGAAACCTTTGATGTTGCAATAAAATTGGGTGTTGATCCCCGGCATGCAGACCAGATGGTCCGTTCTTCGGTTGTCTTGCCTCATGGTACGGGTAAAGTTACTCGAGTACTTGTTTTTGCTAAGGGCGAGAAAGAGATTGAGGCAAGAGAGGCCGGTGCCGATTATGTCGGTTCCGATGAGCTTGTGGCCAAAATTCAAGGTGGTTGGCTTGAGTTTGATAAAACAGTAGCAACTCCAGATATGATGGGAACAGTTGGTAAAATAGGGCGTGTACTTGGACCTAGAAATCTGATGCCTAATGCCAAGCTTGGGACCGTTACCTTTGATGTGGCCAATATTGTCAAAGAGATTAAAAGCGGCAAGGTAGACTTCCGTGTTGATAAGGCTGGAATAGTTCATGCCGGACTTGGTAAGATATCTTTTGGTGATACTAAGCTGATGGATAATACTAAGGCCTTTATAGAAAAAATTATTCAGTTGAAGCCTTCTACAAGTAAAGGGATTTATATTAAATCAATAACTGTTTCTTCAACTATGGGGCCGGGATTTAAGGTAGATCCACTTGATGCCAGGGCTGCAGTTAAATAAAATTGTTTTTTTATCCTGTTCCTTTGTATGGAGGCAGGATTTTCGGTCAAAGACAGCAGGTACACTTAGTTTAATTGTTTTTTTTCATAGCCTGCCGAGACGATAGAATGTTTTTTTGTTTGATGTTATCATTTTTTTACCTATAATTTGTGTTGTCTATAATTATCAGGTATGTCGAATGAGTAATGAATGAAGACGACTTGCTTTCGTAGTTGCTGTTTTTGATTAAATAATAACCTTAAACGAGCAAAGGAGGAGCACTTTGAATCGTGATGAAAAATCAGCAGTAGTTTCTGAGTTGAATGAGTCATTCAACCGAGCCAAATTTACGGTGGTAGCAGACTATTGTGGATTAACGGTTTCCGATTTACAAAAGTTGCGTGGAGAGTTGCGCAAATGTGATTCTGAAATACGAGTCGCAAAAAATACCCTTCTGAAAAGAGCAGCCACAGAAACCAAAAGTGAGTCTCTTGTAGATGATTTCACTGGTACAACCGCCGTTGTTATGGCCTATAATGATCCTGTCGCGCCTGCTAAAGCGCTGGCTAAGTTTGCCGAGGATCATGCCAAATTCAAGATACGGTGTGCTGCCCTTGATGGAGACAAGCTTACAATCGATGACCTGATTGCCCTTTCAAAACTGCCGACAAAAGAAGTGTTGCTGGGACAATTCCTTTCTGTGCTCAACGGTGTGCCTACAGGACTGGTTCAGGTACTTTCAGCAGTACCTCGTACTTTTCTCTATGGTCTGCGCGCTGTCGAGGAACAGAAAAATCAGGTAGAAAACTAGCAGGTGGAGCGCTGAGTTTTCTGTAGCTCTATTTTTTAGAAGAATCTTAAAAACAAATTTTAAATCTATAAGAGGTGTACTCATGGCTGTTTCTAAAGAAGATGTAATTGAATTTATTTCCAACATGTCTGTACTTGATCTTTCTGCTATGATCAAAGAGCTTGAAGAGAAATTTGGTGTGTCAGCAGCAGCCCCTGCGGCAGTAGCTGTCGCTGGTGCACCAGTTGCGGCTGCAGGTGGGGCTGAGGAAAAGACTGAATTTGATGTTATCCTAACCGGTGCCGGAGAGCAGAAAATCAAGGTTATCAAGGAGGTTCGTGCTATTACAGGACTTGGCTTGAAAGAGGCCAAGGATCTGGTTGAAGGTGCTCCTCAGCCACTGAAGGAAGCTGTAAGCAAAGATGAAGCTGCTGATATTAAAGGTAAGATTGAGGCTGTCGGTGGTATCGTAGAAGTAAAATAGCTTCTCTTTTTATATCTGTTGTTCTGCTTGCAGGACAACCTGATTTGATGCAACACGCTACGGGTTTTGAAACGTAGCGTCTTGCATTTCATGCTTTTGAAGTGATTTTAATGGTTGGTCTTTTTTTGTAGTATTTGGTTCACCTTTTTTATTACAGCGTATTCTCCCTGTGGTTAAAGTTATGATCTTACAAGAGGTTCACTTTTTGCACCGGGCTGTCATATATATTGAGGAAGTTTTTTTATTCTATTTAACTTCCCGTCATCATTTTTGTCACCTCTTTTATCCCCAGGCTACGTTACTGTTTGCCTAACGGGTCATATACATCGCAACTGTTTTACGGCCAGTTTGTGATTTCAAAATAATGCTCTCAAGGCAATCTCGAGGACTACTATGGAACGAGTGAGAAGAAATTTTGCCACGGCGGCATCAGTTATGGAGCCACCGCACCTTATCTCCATGCAGCGTATATCATACGAAAAGTTTCTACAGATGGATGTTGAAGCTGATGCTCGAGAAGATTTCGGCCTGCAAGGGATTTTTAAAAATGTTTTTCCTGTGAATGATTTTAATGGTCTCTGTTCCCTCGAATTTGTCCGCTATAATTTTGGTGAACCAAAATACACGGTGGCAGAATGTCAGCAGCGCGGCATGACCTATGAGATACCCATTAAAATTACGGTGAGGTTGATCACTTTTGATATTGATACGGTGACTGGAGTTCAGGCCATACGTGATATCAAGGAACAGGAGGTTTTCTTTGGTAGTCTGCCCTTGATGACCGGGGATGGTGTTTTCGTCGTCAATGGTACAGAGCGGGTTATTGTCTCCCAGTTGCAGCGTTCTCCCGGACTTTTTTTCACCCATGACAATGGAAAAAGCCATTCTAGTGGAAAGCTTTTATATTCCGCCAGGGTTATACCGATTAGAGGTTCATGGATAGACCTTGAGTTTGACATTAAAGATATTCTCTATGTTCGCATTGATCGCAGACGTAAATTCCCTGTGACTACCTTGCTGAAGGCTATAGGCTATTCTCCTGCCGAGCTCCTGCGGACATTTTATCTCACAAACACTGTCCGCACCGATGGCGATGACTATTTAAGTTCTTTTACCCCTGAGACATTTCAGGGCCAAAAGCTCGAGTTTGATCTGAAAAATACGGCGGATGGAGAGTTGCTCGCCAAAAAAGGGCAAAAAATAAGCCAGGCACTGTGTAAAAAGATCAAGGCCGCTGCCATCGATTCCCTGAAAGTTTCCAGCGAATCGCTTCTCGGTCGTTTCCTGGCCCAGGATGTTCTTCATCCCGCCACGGGAGAGCTTGTCGCCCTGTGCAATGGTGAACTGACCGAGACCCTGTTACAGTCCTTTAAAGAGAATGGTATTAGTGAATTCGAGCTTCTCTTTATTGATGGTGTCCATTACTCCGATTCATTCAGAAAGACCTTGGCCCTTGACAAGGTTGGCAGTTCGGATGAGGCCTTACTGGAGATCTACCGCCGGTTGCGCCCTTCAAGCCCCCCAACGAAAGAAGTAGCTGAGACCTTTTTTGAAAACCTCTTTTTTAATGTGGACCTCTATGACCTCTCCGAGGTTGGGAGATATAAGATCAATGCCAGGCTCGGCCTGACCACAGATATCAATCATAAGGCTTTGACCCGTGAGGATATTGTCGAAGCAGTTAAATATCTTGTTCGCCTGAAAGACAGTCAGGGGAGTGTTGACGATATTGACCATCTTGGTAACAGGCGGGTTCGAACTGTTGGTGAGCTTATCGAAAATCAGTATCGCATGGGACTGATTCGTATGGAGCGGGCCATTAAGGAGCGGATGACACTTCAGGAAATTGAGACCCTGATGCCGCATGATCTTGTCAACCCTAAGCCTATATCCGCAGCCATTAAGGAATTTTTTGGTACGAGTCAATTGTCTCAGTTTATGGATCAGACGAATCCGATGTCCGAGGTTACCCATAAGCGTCGTCTCAGTGCCCTCGGACCTGGAGGACTTTCCAGGGAGAGAGCCGGATTTGAGGTTCGTGACGTTCATCCTACCCACTATGGGCGAATCTGTCCTGTTGAGACCCCTGAGGGGCCTAATATCGGGCTGATCGTTTCTCTGGCAACCTATGCCCAGGTAAATCCCTATGGCTTTATCGAGACGCCTTATCGGAAGGTGGAGGATAGAATTGTGCTCGATGAGGTCAAGTATCTGAGTGCCCTGCAGGAGCAGAATCAGAAAATCGCGCCGGCGGCGATATTGCAGGACAGCTCCGGACGGATTATTCCTGATTTCCTTATTGCCAGAGAAGAAGGAGAAGTTCTTACCGTCGGTAGTGATCAGGTCAGTTATATTGATATCTCGCCGAACCAGTTGGTCAGTGTTGCCGCCTCTCTTATCCCTTTTCTGGAGAATGATGATGCCAACCGTGCACTTATGGGATCAAACATGCAGCGTCAGGCTGTACCTTTGATGATTACTGCGGCCCCGCTTGTTGGTACAGGGATGGAGGTTCATGTTGCCCGTGATTCAGGCGCTTGTCTTCTGGCTGGCGATAGTGGCGTTATTGAAGAAGTCGATTCAAATCGTATCGTAGTTCGTTATGACCGACCCGGGGTTGATGGCTATGATACCGGCGTTGCTGTGTATCGATTGAGTAAGTATAAGAAATCAAACCAGAATACATGTTTTACCCAGCGCCCGTTGGTGCTTCCTGGTACGCGGGTGACTAAGGGGATGGTCCTGGCTGATGGTCCCGCCTGCGAACAGGGCGAACTGGCCCTTGGAAAAAATGTGACTATTGCCTTCATGCCGTGGCGCGGGTTCAACTTTGAGGATTCAATCCTTATCAATGAAAGACTGCTTAAGGAAGATACCTTTACCTCTGTGCATATTGAGGTCTTTGAGACCGTGGCCAGGGACACGAAGCTTGGCAAGGAAGAAATCACACGGGATATCCCCAATGTGAGCGAGGAGGCTCTCAGGAACCTGGATGAATCCGGTATCGTACGGATCGGCGCTGAGATCAGGGCGGGTGACACCCTGGTAGGCAAGGTTACACCTAAGGGTGAGACCATGCTCTCTCCAGAGGAAAAGTTGCTGCGGGCGATCTTCGGAGAAAAGGCCCAAGATGTTAAGGATTCTTCTCTTCGTGTACCACCAGGGGCAGAAGGTGTTGTTATTGATGCCAAGGTTTATTCCCGGAGGGGTGTAGATAAGGACGAACGATCACTTATGATCGAAGATCTGGAGATTGAACGTCTAGCTCAGGATAAACTTGATGAGTTGACCAGTCTGAAACGTGGTGTCTGTCGAGAAATTGGGGATATCATTAATGGCAGAACGGTTAAAAGTGATGTCGCTGATAAGGACGGGGCTATAGTTGTTAAGCTTGGTAAAAAATTAAGCGCTGATCTTGCCGAGGCCATTGGCTTTCACGCCCTGCGCACCCTCGATTTTTCTGAGAAGGCCAAGTATCAGGAACAGATTGACCAGGCCTATGCTCGTTATGACAAACAAGCTGCGCTCATTGCAAAACGGTATGATGGCATCATCGATCGTAAGAAAAAGGGTGATGATCTCCCGCCAGGTGTGGTCAAGATGGTGAAGGTTTATGTGGCTACCAAGCGCAAGCTGTCCGTTGGTGATAAGATGGCTGGCCGTCATGGCAACAAGGGTGTTGTCTCCCGTCTTCTGCCGGAAGAGGATATGCCTTTCTTCGCCGATGGTACAACCGTTGATATTGTCTTAAATCCTCTAGGGGTACCTTCCCGTATGAACGTAGGCCAGGTACTTGAGGTTCATCTCGGGTTTGCTGCAAAAAAACTTGGTCAGCAACTTAGTGATCTTGCCCGACAGCATGAAATTGAGGCTATCAAAAAGAAGTTGCAATCGATCTATACCGAGGACGAGTGTGCCAAAATCATCGGTGATCAAAGTGATGATGAACTGTTTGACTGGGCGCGTAAACATCAGCGGGGACTGCACATGGCCACTCCCGTTTTTGATGGTGCCGATGAGGCACAGATACGTCATTTACTGGTTGAAAGTGGCGTCGATGAAGTAGGGCAGAGTCAACTTTATGACGGCTTGACCGGAGAACCCTTTGCTAATCAGGTAACAGTTGGTGTGATGTATATGCTTAAACTGCATCATCTGGTTGATAATAAGATCCATGCCCGGTCAACTGGTCCCTATTCTCTAGTGACCCAGCAGCCCCTTGGCGGTAAAGCCCAGTTCGGTGGCCAGCGTCTGGGTGAGATGGAGGTCTGGGCCATGGAGGCTTATGGCGCAGCCTATACTCTGAAGGAATTTCTGACTGCAAAGTCTGATGATGTGGAAGGGCGAACTACCATGTATGAGCGGATAGTGAAAGGAAATAATTTTCTTACGACCGGCCTGCCGGAATCTTTCAATGTTCTTGTTAAAGAGTTGCAAAGTCTTTGTCTCAACATGGAGCTATTGCAAGATTAAGGGTGTTAAGTTTGAAGAATGGCCAATGAGGCCCTATAGTTAATTTGTACAGTCCAACTTCATGCTTAAAACTTTTTTAACCCTATAAACTGTGGGAGATGTAATCTCGTGGAAGAGCTATTTAATTTTTTTCAAAAGCCGAAAGCTCCTGTAAAATTCAAAAAAGTTCAGATATCACTGGCCTCACCGGAAAAGATCATGGACTGGAGCCATGGTGAGGTCAAAAAACCTGAAACCATCAATTATCGGACCTTTAAGCCTGAAAGAGATGGTCTTTTTTGTGCCAAGATTTTTGGACCAGTAAAGGACTTTGAGTGTAATTGCGGGAAGTATAAACGCATGAAGCACAGAGGTGTCGTTTGCGAAAAATGCGGCGTTGAGGTTATTCAGTCAAAGGTCCGCCGGGAGCGACTTGGGCATATCAAACTTGCCGCGCCTGTTGCCCATATCTGGTTTCTCAAGAGTCTTCCCAGTAAAATTGGAGCCGTTCTTGATCTTACCCTCAAACAGCTTGAAAAGATTCTTTATTTTGAACAATACGCAGTCATCGAGTCGAGTGTTGACTCTATTCCTGTTTGTACCCTGCTTACTGAAGAGAAGTATCGACAGCAGCGAGATGCCTTCCCCGGTCAATTTAAGGTCGGTATTGGAGCTGAGGCCATCCGGGAACTTCTCGCCAGCCAGGATATTGTGTCCTTGTCGGCCCAGTTGCGCGAAGAGATGGCAGCGACAAGCTCTAAAACAAAAAGACAGAAGTTGTACAAGCGACTCTTCGTTCTTGAGGCCTTTCGTGATTCTGGTAATAAACCCGAATGGATGGTACTTGAGGTTATTCCGGTATTACCCCCGGATCTTCGACCCCTTGTTCCCCTGGAAGGCGGTCGCTTTGCTACCTCGGATCTCAATGATCTGTATCGACGGGTTATTAACAGGAACAACCGATTAAAGCGACTTCTGGAACTGGACGCGCCCGATATTATCATCCGCAATGAAAAACGGATGCTGCAGGAGGCCGTTGATGTCCTTTTTGACAATGGTCGTCGTGGTCGGGTCATTACCGGGACCAATAAGCGTCCATTGAAGTCGCTTTCCGATATGCTCAAAGGCAAGCAGGGCCGGTTCCGTCAGAATCTCCTGGGAAAACGGGTTGATTACTCCGGTCGTTCCGTTATTGTCGTGGGTCCTCATCTGCGCCTGCATCAATGTGGAATTCCGAAGAAAATGGCCCTGGAACTGTTTAAACCCTTTATTTATAACAAGCTTGAAAGCCAGGGCTTTGTCACCACCATCAAGAGCGCGAGAAAAATGGTGGAGAAGGGGGTCAAAGAGGTCTGGGATGTCCTGGAAGAGGTGGTCACTGAGTATCCGGTTATTCTGAACAGAGCTCCGACACTCCATCGTCTCGGTCTGCAGGCCTTTGAGGCCCTGCTTATTGAAGGCAAGGCAATCCAGTTGCATCCTCTGGTCTGCGCCGCCTTTAATGCCGACTTTGACGGTGACCAGATGGCGGTTCATGTGCCCCTTTCCGTGGAGGCCCAGGTTGAAGCCCGGGTTCTCATGATGTCTTCTAATAATATCCTCTCACCTGCCAATGGTGAACCGGTTATTATTCCTTCACAGGATATTGTCCTTGGCCTCTATTATATGAGCCGAGAACGGCTCAATGCCACGGGAGAGGGCAAGATTTTTTCCAGCCCGGCTGAGGCAATAATCGCTTATGATTATAGTGCTGTTCATCTGCAGGCCAAAATCAAGGTCCGGATGGATGGAAAGATTGTTGATACCACCATGGGCCGGATTCTGCTGGGTGAGTTGTTGCCGGCGACGGTTCCTTTTGCCGAAATCAACAAGGTGATGACGAAGAAGGCCTTGGGGCAACTGATTGACTATACATACAGGCATGGTGGGAGCAAGGAAACGGTTGTCCTTGCAGATCGCTTGAAAGACATGGGCTATGAATACGCCACCCGGTCCGGGATTTCCATCTGTATTAATGATATGAAGATCCCGACCAGTAAAGAAGATCTTGTTGAGAAGGCTGAAAATGATGTTATGGATGTCGGGCAGCAGTATTCTGATGGTCTGATAACATCCGGTGAGAAGTATAATAAAGTTGTTGATATCTGGTCCAAGGTGAGTGAGGATGTCGCCAATGAGATGATGGATGGTATCAATGTTGATTATGTTCGCGATCGTGATAATAACCTGGTGGAGACACCAAGTTTTAACTCAATTTTTATCATGGCGGATTCCGGAGCCAGGGGCTCTCGGGATCAGATCAGGCAGCTTGCAGGGATGCGTGGTCTGATGGCCAAGCCATCTGGCGCTATTATTGAAACCCCGATCAAGGCCAACTTCCGGGAAGGACTTGGGGTTCTTGAGTATTTTATCTCGACCCATGGCGCTCGTAAGGGGCTTGCGGATACGGCCTTGAAGACTGCGAACTCGGGATATCTTACCCGCAGACTGGTTGATGTGGCCCAGGATGCAACAATTATTGAAGCGGATTGCCAGACCATTGACGGAATTGTTGCTGAACCACTGATGGACGGTGGTGAGATTATTGTTCCACTTGGCGACCGTATTCTCGGCCGGGTGACCCTGGAGGATGTGGTCGATCCGTATAGTGGTGAGGTTATTGTCGCTGAGGGTGAGGAAGTCACGGAAGCGAAGGTTAAGCAGATCTATGAGGCCGGGATTGACCGGGTTTCTATTCGCTCAGTGCTTACCTGCCGGACTCGACGTGGTGTCTGTGCCGCCTGTTATGGCCGTGATCTCGGTCGTGGCCATATGGTGAATATCGGTGAGGCTGTCGGTATCATAGCCGCTCAGTCTATTGGTGAGCCTGGAACGCAGTTAACGATGCGTACCTTCCACATCGGAGGGACAGCCAGTCGCTCCATTGAACAAGCTGAAGTTCTAACCCAGCGCGGCGGTTTGGTCGTCTTTAAGAATATGCATTATGTTGAAAACAATCTGGGTGTCAAGATTGTCATGAATCGTAATGCTGAAATCACCATCAAGGATGAGCTTGGCCGTGATCGTGAGCGGTATAAGATAAACTATGGTGCCCAGATCTTTGTCAAAGAGAGTGAAACAGCAGAGGCCGGTATGGTCCTTGCTAAATGGGATGCCTATACTATTCCCATTGTCAGTGAGGTTGGTGGTGTCATTAAATATGGTGACGTCATCGAAGGTGTTACCATGCAGGAGAAACTGGACGGTGTAACAGGTAAATCCAGTAAGGTCATTGTTCATTCGAGTGCCACAGCCCAGTTAAGTCCACGTATCAGTGTCAAGAATGAACGAGGGAAGACGCTCAAGCTGCCTAACAGTGAATCCTTTGCTCGATATAGTCTGCCGGTTGGATCCTTCATCTCGGTCGATGAGGGTGAAATTATTGAGCCCGGGGCCATTGTCGGCAAGATTCCTCGCGAATCATCGAAGACCAAGGATATTACCGGTGGTCTGCCACGGGTTGCTGAGCTGTTTGAGGTTCGGAAGTCGAAAGATCCTGCTATTATCTCTCAGATTGATGGTCGGGTAAGTTTTGGTAAGGAACTGAAGGGTAAACGGCGCGTGGTTGTGACTCCCGAGTACGGACAGGCTGAGGAATATCTTCTTCCAAAGGCCAAGCATACCATCGTCCATGAAGGTGATTATGTACAGGCCGGCGAGCCCTTAATGGAAGGGGTTGTTCTGCCCAACGATATTTTAAGGGTTCTCGGCGTAAAGGAACTGGCTAAGTTTCTGGTTAATGAGGTTCAGGAAGTTTATCGGCTGCAGGGCGTTAAAATTAATGATAAGCATATTGAAGTCATCGTTCGCCAGATGCTGAAGAAGGTCCAGATCACCAATGCCGGCGATTCCCGTTTTATGATTGGTGAGCAGGTTGAATGGTGGAAATTTGAAGAAGAGAGGGATCGTCTTTTTGCGGAAGGCAAGATGCCAGCCGTTGCCGAACCAATGCTCCAGGGTGTCACCAAAGCCTCTCTGTCTACAGAAAGTTTTATTTCAGCAGCGTCTTTTCAGGAGACTACAAAGGTGCTGACCAATGCGGCCATGGCCGGCAAGATTGATGAACTGGCCGGCTTGAAGGAAAATGTGATCATGGGAAGGCTGATTTCAGCTGGAACAGGATTGGGGCGCAATTCATAGTGAACTATTCTATCCCGATATCTTTTTTGTGTTGACACAGATTGGACATTGGGGTAAATATCTAAGTTTGTGTTCATTGTTCACGGATGATAAATTCATAGTTCTGTAGCGAATAAAGTTGTCAAGAATAATATAATAGGATTAGCGAACAGGAGCAGTAAAAGTAATGCCTACAATTAATCAGCTCGTTCGACAGGGCAGAAAGAAAATAGTTAAGAAGACCAATACTCCTGCATTGAAGGGCTCACCTCAAAAGCGCGGTGTTTGTGTTCGGGTCTATACGACAACGCCCAAGAAGCCAAACTCGGCGTTGCGTAAGGTTGCCAGGGTGAGATTGACCAACGGGATTGAGGTTACCTCATACATTCCGGGAATTGGCCATAATCTCCAGGAACATTCTGTAGTACTGATCAGGGGCGGCCGTGTCAAGGATCTTCCAGGCGTAAGATATCATATTGTTCGTGGTACTCTTGATACCCTTGGGGTCTCAAACAGGCGACAGGGCCGCTCAAAATATGGTGCGAAACGGCCGAAGTGACAGGTTGTCAATAGCTTGTTTATACTGGTAAAAGAGGATAGAGATGCCACGTAGAAAGATAGTAGCAAAAAGAGAGATTGATCCTGATCCGCGTTTTAATTCTGTTTTGGTGAGTAAATTTACCAATGGGATTATGGAGCGGGGTAAGAAGAGTGTTGCTCAGCATATATTGTATGGAGCCATGGATATTATAGCTTCCAAGGTGACTGAGAGCGATCCCTTGACTGTTTTTGAAGAGGCTATGGAGAAGGTGCGTCCCAAGGTTGAGGTTAAGTCCCGACGTGTTGGGGGTGCTACGTATCAGGTACCCATGGAAGTCAGGCAGTCAAGAAGAAATGCCTTGGCGATGCGCTGGATTATCAGTTATGCAAAGGCCCGCTCTGGACGATCCATGGCAGAGAAGCTCGCGGCGGAACTGATGGATGCCTTTAATAATCGAGGTGCGGCTGTTAAAAAGCGTGACGATACACATCGTATGGCTGAAGCTAATAAGGCTTTTGCTCATTATCGCTGGTAGAGGCCTCTTTCTCGTTTTCGAGAATAACGGATTGTTGTTAGAGTATGTAATGTGTAAGGTAATGGTCATCAGGTTTTTGATCGGTTTGAGGGATGTTGATGGCTGTTCATGACGTTTTGTCTAGTATGCGCAATATAGGTATAATGGCCCATATTGATGCAGGAAAGACTACAACTACCGAGAGAATTCTTTACTACACCGGCCGTTCACATAAATTGGGCGAGGTTCATGATGGCAATGCGGTTATGGACTGGATGGAGCAGGAGCAGGAGCGGGGAATAACAATAAGTTCTGCGGCAACAACCTGTTTCTGGCGTGATTGTAAAATAAATATTATTGACACACCTGGGCATGTCGACTTCACGGTTGAGGTCGAGCGTTGTCTCCGGGTTTTGGATGGCGTCGTTGCTGTTTTTTGTGCCGTTGGTGGTGTTGAGCCTCAGTCAGAGACTGTCTGGCGTCAGGCTGACAAATATTCTATCCCCAGGATAGCATTTATTAATAAAATGGATCGTGTTGGGGCTGATTTTGATTACTGTCTCAAGATGATGGCAGAAAGGCTCGGGGCAAACCCAGTCGCTTTACAGCTCCCTGTTGGATGTGAATCAGAATTTGAAGGAATCATTGACCTTATTGAAGGGAAGATGTTCGTTTTTGATGAGGATTCCCTTGGACAGGAAGTAAAAGAGCTGGATGTCCCTGAGAGTTATAAGCAAAAATTCACGGCCGCACATATGGTACTCCTCGAAAAGTTGGCCGACTTTGATGAGGGGGTCATGGGAAAATACCTGGAGAACAAACCAGTGTCACCTGAAGAGATTTATACAGCTCTCAGGAAAGCAACACTGAGTCTTGATCTGGTTCCCGTCCTTTGTGGAAGTGCCTTTAAAAATAAAGGGATACAGCCCTTGCTCGATAGCGTGATTCGTTATCTTCCTTCTCCTCTCGATGTTCCACCGGTGGAAGGAGTGGACGAAAGTGGTCGGGTTGTAACGCGAGAAGCAAGCGACGCTGCTCCTTTCAGTGCCCTTGTCTTTAAGCTGATGAGTGATTCCTTTGTTGAAAATCTTGCATTTCTACGGATATATTCCGGCAGCATCAAAGTCGGCGACCGAGTTTATAATCCTGTCAAGAAAAAACAGGAAAAGATCGTCAAGATCCTTAAACTTCATGCCAATAAGCGTGAAGAAGTAAAAGAGTTGGGCAGCGGTGATATAGGCGCTGTGATCGGTCTCAAGTTTACGACAACAGGCGACACCCTTTGTGCAGTTAATGATTGCATCATTCTTGATATGATGGATTTTCCAAAGCCTGTGATTGGTGTTGCCATAGAGGCAAAAAGTAAGGCTGATGAGAAGAAACTTGCTGATTCCTTAAAGAAGCTGGCACTCGAAGATCCATCATTTACCATAACGATAAATGAAGATACCGGTCAGACTATTATTGCCGGTATGGGTGAACTGCACCTGGAGATAATTATTGATCGTTTGTTGAATGATTTCAAGGCTTCTGCTAATGTAGGCAGGCCGCAGGTTGCATATAGGGAGACGATCAGTACCACGAAAGAGGCTGAAGGGAAGTTCGATCAGCATACGGGTGCTAAGGGGCAGTATGGGCATGTCGTTCTCCAGGTGGAGCCACTTCCGAGGGGGGCTGGCTTTGTTTTTGAGTGCAAGGTGAGTGAAGAACTGATCCCTGGGGTTTTCCTGAAGGCTATCGAAAAGGGCATTTCTGATAGTCTGGATTCTGGGCCTCTTATCGGCTATCCATTGACCGACTTGAAGGTTAATTTGATTGGCGGTTCCTATCATGAGGATGAATCAACAGAAATGGCCTTCGGGATATCTGCAGCCATGGCGATTCGTCGTGTTGTAGTTGATGCAGGTCCTTTGCTCCTGGAACCTTTAATGGTGGTAGAAGTTGTTACACCTGAGCAGTATCTTGGTGATGTAATCAATGACCTTAACAGCAAAAGAGCAAAAATTGGAGTTGTTGAGACCGTAAATAACATACAAATCGTCCATGCACAGGCTCCCTTATCTGAGATGTTTGGCTATTCTACATCATTGCGATCAGCTACTCAGGGGCGTGCCAATTTCTCAATGCGATTTTTGGAATATGATGTGGTGCCTGCAGTCAAGGCAGAAGTGATAATAAAAAAGATCAGAGGGATTTAAGCTCAAACATATTGAGGTAAAATTATGGCAAAAGAAAAATTTGATAGGAAGAAACCACATGTAAATGTGGGAACCATCGGTCATATTGATCATGGTAAAACAACCCTGACCGCTGCGATAACCCGAGTACTTTCAACAAAGGGTTTGGCAAAATTTACTGATTTCAGTGATATTGACAAGGCTCCGGAAGAAAAAGAGCGTGGTATTACCATTGCCACTGCTCATGTGGAGTATGAGACTGCCAATCGTCATTATGCCCATGTCGATTGTCCGGGCCATGCTGATTATATAAAGAACATGATTACCGGTGCGGCCCAGATGGATGGCGCGATCCTGGTTGTCGGTGCCAACGATGGAGCCATGCCTCAGACTCGTGAGCATATCCTTCTTGCCCGTCAGGTTGGTGTTCCCTGTATCGTGGTTTTTTTGAATAAATGTGACATGGTTGATGATCCTGAACTGATCGAGCTGGTAGAGATGGAGCTGCGTGAGCTTCTTGATAAGTATGATTTCCCGGGAGACGATGTGCCGATTATCCATGGTTCGGCCCTCAAGGCCCTTGAGAACCCAGATGACCCCGAGGCTGCCAAGTGTATATGGGATTTGGTGGAGGCAATCGACACCTATGTCCCGGAACCAAAGCGCGATGTTGATATGCCTTTCTTGATGCCTGTTGAGGACGTCTTCTCTATTTCAGGTCGTGGAACAGTCGCCACTGGACGTATTGAGCGTGGTATCGTCCATGTTGGTGATGAGGTTGCTATTGTTGGTATTACTGATACTGTCAAGACTACTGTCACGGGTGTTGAGATGTTCCGAAAGATCCTTGATGAGGGCCAGGCAGGTGACAATGTTGGAGTACTGCTGCGTGGAACCAAACGTGAAGACATCCAACGTGGTCAAGTCCTGGCAAAGCCAGGTACCATTACACCACATACAAAATTTAAGGCGGAATGCTATATTCTTGGTAAGGAAGAAGGTGGTCGCCATACCCCATTCTTTAATGGGTATCGGCCCCAGTTTTATTTCAGAACAACAGATGTGACCGGTATTGTGACCCTCCCTGAGGGAACCGAGATGGTAATGCCCGGGGATAATGTTTCTGTTGTTGGAGAGTTGATTACCCCTATCGCTATGGACGTGGGTCTTCGGTTTGCTATCCGTGAGGGTGGTCGGACTGTTGGTGCCGGTGTTGTCAGTGAAATTATTGCTTAAAAAGGTTGGATATGATACCTACAGACAAAATTCGCATACGCTTAAAGGCATATGACCACAAGCTCCTTGATCAATCAACATCTGAGATCGTTGAAACGGCAAGGCGTACAGGTGCTGCAGTAGCTGGTCCTATCCCGCTGCCGACATCAATAAATAAATACTGTGTTTTGCGTTCTCCTCATGTCAACAAGAAGTCTAGGGAGCAGTTTGAGATGAGAACCCATCGGCGGTTGCTAGATATCTTGGAACCAACACAACAGACTATTGATATGTTGATGAAACTTGAGCTTTCGGCAGGTGTTAATGTCGAGATTAAACTGCCTTAACGGTAGTATTGTATTTAGAATACGAATGTAACGGATAATATTATGCCAAAGACAATGGGTATTTTGGGTAAAAAAATCGGGATGACCAGGATTTACAGTGAACTGGGTCAGGCTACTCCCGTTACTGTGGTTGAGGCTGGTCCTTGCAAGATATTGCAGGTTAAGTCTCCTGTTAAAGATGGATACAGTGCCATTCAGGTTGGTTTTGCTGAAAAAAAAGCATCCAGAGTGAATAAGCCGCTTGCGGGCCATTTTAACGTATCTGGTTCAGAAGCTTTTTATTATGTCAGAGAGTTCAGGGTTGCCGATTCTGAACAATTTGAGCTGGGCCAGACAATTAGCCTGGGAGCTCTCTTTAAGGTCGGTGATCTTGTCGATGTACAAGGTAAAAGTAAAGGACATGGTTTTCAAGGTGTCATGAAAAGACATGGTTTCAGCGGTGGTCCTGCCGGGCATGGTTCTCGTCATCATAGGGCACCAGGTTCTATTGGCTGCAGTGCATGGCCAGCCCGTGTGGTAAAGGGGAAAAAAATGCCTGGCCGCATGGGCAATGACACTGTATTGACCAAGAATGTCATTATTGTTGACGTTCGTGCCGAAGAAAACATACTTCTGTTGAAGGGACCAGTTCCAGGTGCAAAACAGAGTCTTTTGAAAATCTTCAGTAAATAAATGATTCTGTTATCCGATCGGGCCCAAGGAGAAAAAAATGTCAACTGTAAGTGTATTTAATATCAAAAATGAAAAAGTTGGCGAGATCGAACTGAATGAAAAGGTGTTTGATCTTGTTGTTAAAGAACATCTGTTGCATGATGTTGTCAAGATGCAGCTTGCCGGAAGACGTGCCGGAAATGCCTGCACCAAGACCAGGGTTGAAGTGAGTGGCGGTGGTGCCAAACCTTGGCGTCAAAAAGGCACCGGTCGTGCCAGGGCCGGAAGTAATAGGTCTCCAATATGGCGTGGTGGTGGTGTGGCTTTTGGTCCTAAGCCAAGAGATTACAGTCTTAAGTTAAATCGTAAGGTGAAAAAGCAGGCTCTGGCAATGGCTATGAGTGCCAGGTTGCAGGAGGGAAATCTCATTGTTCTTGATGATTTCACCCTGGATACGATTAAAACCAAAGATTTTGTCAATGTAATGAATGTACTTGATATTCAAAACGGGCTTATCATTACTCCCGGTATGAATGAGAATGTCAATAAATCTGGACGGAATGTTAATGGCTTCAAGGTGTTATCAACAGATGGGTTGAATGTGTATGATATCCTTCTTCACAAAAAACTTGTGCTGTTGCAACCTGCTATTGAAGGTCTTGAGAGAAGGGTGATGGCATGAAAAATTTGTATGATGTTTTAAAGGGACCCTGCCTTACAGAAAAGGCCGCTTTATTACAAGAATCGGATAATAAAATAGTTCTTAAAGTCCATCCTGATTCAAATAAAATTGATATAAAACAGGCAGTAGAGAAGATGTTCCCTGTCAAGGTCAAGCATGTTCATACAGCCAATATGCATGGAAAGCAAAAGCGAGTAGGAAAGTTCACGGGCTTCAGGAATGATTGGAAGAAAGCTTATGTGACTCTTTCTGAAGGCCAGATAAACTTTACAGATGAACTGTAATGAACAAAAATTATCGAGTGGTAGAAGTACTTATTCATTCAGAAATCTTTCCAAACAATCTGATGGAGCGACTGGGAAATCATGAGTATTAAGACATACAAACCGACATCTGCCGGTAAACGGCATCACGTGTCGATTCAAAATTCTGACTTGTCTAAACAAAGGCCCGAGAGAAGTCTTGTTACTAGCTTGTCGAAAACTGGTGGTCGTAATAATTACGGACGTATTACCACCAGACATATTGGTGGCGGCCATAAGCGTAAATATCGGATCATCGATTTCAAACGAAATAAAGTTGATATTAATGCCAAGGTTATCTCCATTGAATATGATCCGAACCGTTCAGCAAACATTGCGCTCTTGAGTTATCTTGACGGGGAAAAAACCTATATTCTTGCTCCGGATGGTATTTCTGTTGGGGATCAAATTGTTGCTGGTGATAATGTTGATATTCAGCCTGGTAACTGTCTGCCAATGATGAATATTCCCCTTGGTACGATTATTCATAATATAGAGATGAAAATCGGAAAAGGTGCTCAGATGGTACGTAGTGCTGGTACTTCAGCACAGTTGATGGCCAAAGAAGGTAACTCGGTGCTCGTAAGATTACCTTCCAATGAAGTGCGTAAATTTCACAAGCTCTGTCGTGCCTGTATTGGTCAGGTTGGCAATAGAGAACATGAAAGTCAGAAGCTGGGCAAGGCGGGACGTACCCGTTGGTTAGGGACAAGGCCTTCAGTGCGCGGTGTCGCCATGAATCCTGTTGATCATCCGATGGGTGGTGGTGAGGGAAAAAGTTCTGGTGGTCGTCATCCTTGTACTCCTTGGGGTTATCCAACGAAGGGTTATAAGACGAGAACGAACAAGGCAAGTGATAAATATATTATCAAGAAGAGATCATAAGACGTAAGGAGTAACGTATGGCTCGTTCAGTAAAAAAAGGTCCTTTCATTGATGACCATTTGATAAAAAAGGTAGAAAAGGCAAACGAGACCGCTTCCCGTAAGGTTATTAAAACATGGTCTCGTCGTTCTGATATTATACCTCAAATGGTCGGACTTACCTTTGCGGTTCACAATGGGAAAAAATTTATACCAGTTTTTGTTTCGGATAATATGGTGGGTCATAAACTTGGTGAGTTTTCACCAACGAGGACGTATTATGGACATACTGCGGACAAGAAAGGTAAAAAATAATTGATATTAAATGTCCTGGCAAGACCTATTAGGAGTAATTATTATGGAAGCTCGAGCCGTAGGGAGGGGGATACGTATATCTCCCCAAAAGGCAAGACTTGTTGCTGATGTTGTTCGGGGAATGAATGTTGATAAGGCAATCAATACGCTGAATTTTATGCCGAAAAAAGGTGCTCGAATCTTGCGAAAGGTTCTGGGATCTGCAATTGCAAATGCAACACAAAATGATAAAGTTGATGTTGACACACTTTTCATTAAAAAGATATTTATTGATGGTGGACCATCATTAAAACGAATTATGCCAAGGGCTCAAGGTCGAGCTACAGGGATCATCAAACGAACGAGTCATATTACCGTAATATTAGATGAACAATAGTTCTTTACATTGTTCTCTGATATGAGTATGATTCGAAATTTAATTTTAATGAACTAAGTATTTTGGTGGAGGATTGTTTTGGGGCAGAAAGTTAATCCATTAGGAATGAGACTTAATATAACCCGGACATGGGATTCTATCTGGTATGCGGATAGAAATTATTCAAAATATCTCATCGAAGATCAGAGGATTAGAGAATTTTTCAAGCAGCGTCTCAGTCATGCGAGCCTTGCCAAGGTTATTCTTGAACGGACTGGTGAGAAGGTGCGAGTAAAGCTTTTCACTGCCCGTCCTGGAATTGTAATTGGTAAAAAAGGGGCAGAAATTGAGATCTTGAAAAGGGATCTTGAGAAGAAAATTAAACGTTCTGTAGTTATTGATATTCAAGAAATTCGCAGACCGGAAGCAGATGCCCAGTTGGTAGCCGATAATGTCGCAGGGCAACTGATTAGAAGAGTAGCTTTTCGGCGAGCAATGAAAAAAGCTGTTAGTTCTGCTCTTCGTTTTGGTGTTAAAGGAATTAAGATATCCTGTTCAGGTCGCTTGGGCGGAGCTGAGATGTCACGCTGTGAATGGGTGAGAGAAGGGAGAGTCCCTTTGCACACACTTCGTGCTGATATTGATTATGCGTTATCTGAAGCGAACACAACTTACGGTATCATTGGTGTTAAAGTATGGATTTTTAATGGTGAAGTTTTAAGTGAAGCTGATTCTGCAGTTGGATAGGTCTTTAATTCTTCAGTATTAAAAGTTCAACCATTTCTATACGGAGTAAGAGATGTTAAGTCCTAAAAAGGTCCTTCATAGAAAAGTTTTTAAGGGTCGTTTGACAGGAGCTGCATATCGTGGATCATCTTTATCTTTTGGTGATTTTGGTCTAAAGGCCGTTGATTGCGGCAAGATGAGTGCGCGCCAGATTGAGGCTGCTCGAATCGCTGTTAACCGAAAAATTAAACGTGGCGGTAAGGTGTGGATCAGGGTTTTTCCTGATAAGCCTATTACCAAAAAAGCAGCAGAGACACGTATGGGCAAAGGAAAGGGAAGTCCAGAATATTGGGTTGCCCAGATTCATCCAGGTAAGATGATTTTTGAGCTTGCCGGTATAGATGAAGAGATTGCCGTCCGCGCCTTAACGCTGGCTGGCAATAAGTTGCCTTTTGCTACCAAGGTAGTATTGCGGAGGGATATGATATGAAGATGTCTGAAATTCGTAAGATGTCCTCTGATGATCTTGCTAAAAAAGAGATGGAGTTACGAGAGGAGATCTCAAAGCTGGCTTTTCAGCATAGGATCAGACCTCTTGAAAACACATCGCGTGGGTTAAAGCTTCGTAAAGATATCGCGAGAATTCACACCTTACGTACAGAGATGACTCTTAGTTAAAATAAAATTACTTTATTTAATTAAAATAAAATCCTGCTTCCTATAACTCGAATTGAAAAGATTATGAGTGAGATAAATAAAACAAAAAAGACTAAAACAGGTTCTGTTGTAAGTGACAGGATGGAAAAAAGTATTGTTGTACAGGTCGAAAGGAAGGTCAAGCATGCTTTATATGGAAAATATGTTAAGAAAACTGTTAAATATATAGCTGATGATCCTGAAAACTTGTGCAAAATTGGTGATCTTGTCCTGATAGAAGAATGTCGCCCTTTGAGTAAGAGAAAGCGTTGGCGTCTGAGGACAATTTTAGATCGTTCTGTTTAATAATATCCAGTTTTTGCAGTATGAATACTGTGATTTGCTACTGATGAAAAATCAGGTGAAATTATGATACAAACTGAAACAGTACTTAACGTAGCCGATAACTCCGGGGCGAAGAAGGTACTTTGCATGAGAGTGCTTGGTGGATCCCGAAAGCGATTTGCCTCTATCGGTGATATTATTATCGTTGCCGTTAAAGAGGCCATACCACACGCCAAGGTTAAAAAAGGCGATGTCATGAAGGCAGTTATTGTCCGTACCGCCAAAGAGTTAAAGCGTATGGATGATACCTGGGTGAAATTTGATGATAACGCTGCAGTTATTTTGTCTGGATCAGGTGAGCCTCTTGGGACCCGTATTTTTGGTCCTGTAGCCAGAGAATTACGTAGTCAAGGTTTTATGAAGATTATCTCATTGGCTCCTGAAGTCCTGTAGCTTTTTCCATGTCAATCAATTGGCATACAGTTTATTGAGCAAAAAGGTATTGAAAATGGCACATGGTAAAACATACCTGAAAAAAAATGATCAGGTTGAAGTGATTACTGGGAAAGATAAAGGCAGAGTTGGCAAGATCTTACGGGTTATTTTGGATAAAGATAAGGCCATTGTTGAACGTATTAATATGATAAAGCGTCATCAAAAACCTACAGAGATGAACCAACAGGGTCAGATTGTAGAGAAAGAGGCGCCGATTCATTTTTCTAATCTTCAATTGATCTGTCCAGGATGTACAAAGACTGGTCGTGTTGGAAAAAGAATACTCGAAGATGGCACAAAGGTTCGCTTTTGTAAAAGTTGTGGTGAATCCATCGAGACTAAATCATAGGTTTTTTAAGAAGCTTAGGCTAGGGGTTACAAATGGGTACGCTGAAAGATTTTTATAATGAGCAATGTGTCCCTTCTTTGAAAGAAGAATTCGGGTATTCAAATATAATGCAGGTCCCGAAGATACAGAAGATTGTCCTTAATATGGGGCTTGGTGAGGCTGTACAAAATCCTAAAATTATTGAAGGTGCAGTTGAAGAACTTTCGATAATTGCTGGACAACGCGCAGTGGTTACCAGGGCCAAGAAATCTATTGCTGGCTTCAAATTGAGAGAGGGTGTCGCGATTGGTTGTTGTGTTACGTTACGCCAAGATCGTATGTATAATTTTTATAGTAAGCTTGTTAATATAGCTTTGCCTCGTGTTAGAGACTTTCGGGGTTTGTCTCCAAAGTGGTTTGACGGAAGAGGAAATTTTTCTATGGGAGTTAAAGAGCATATTATCTTTCCAGAAATTGATTATGATAAAATTGATAAGATCAAAGGTTTCAATATTACAATAGTTACTTCAGCTCAAACCAATCAAGAAGGTCTTTCCCTGCTCAAGTATATGGGAATGCCATTCAAGAAATAAGTTCTTCCGGACTTTATTTATATTAATGTTAGGTAAGTGGAGGTTGTTTTGGCCAAAAAATCCTTAATAGCAAAAGCGCAACGTGAGCCAAAATTCAAGGTTAGAAACTACAACAGATGCCCATTATGTGGACGTCCAAGAGGTTTCATAAGGAAGTTTGGGATCTGCAGAATTTGTTTTCGCAGTTTGGCTTCTAACGGTAAAGTTACAGGTGTTGTGAAGTCAAGTTGGTAATAATATTGGTAATTTTAAGTGTTTTTATATTTTTACTTGATGAAGTAAAGGAGAGTTCGCCATGTCCATGAGCGATCCCCTGGCAGATATGCTGACCAGGTTGAGAAATGCAGTGATGGTAAAGTTTGATAGTGTCAAGATGCCTAAATCTAACGTTAAGGTCAGTATCGCTAAGGTACTTAAGGATGAAGGTTTTATAGCTGACTATCATGTTTCAGAGGATGGAGTTCAAGGGACTTTGATAATTGATCTTAAGTATGGATCAAACAAAGAACCTGTTATTGTTGGAATTAAACGTATAAGTAAACCTGGTTTGAGAAAGTATGCAAAAGTTGATGAAATTTCTCAAGTTTTGAATGGTTTAGGAATAGCTATAATTTCTACTTCTAGTGGTATTGTAACTGATAAAACCGCACGAGCCAACAACACAGGTGGAGAGATACTTTGTGAGGTTTGGTAACAAATCCACAAATAACGGAGGTAGATATGTCTCGTATAGGAAAACAACCCATTCCTGTTCCTGCTGGTGTGACTGTTAGTATTGATGGCCAGCATGTATCGGTGAAAGGTGGTAAGGGTATACTTCAACGAACTGTTCGTGAAGAGATTAAACTTGTGCAGCAGGCTAACGAGTTGTTAGTTGAAACTCGAGACGATAGCACCAAGTCTAATGCTTTTCGTGGATTATTTCGTAGTTTAATTAATAATATGGTTGTTGGTGTTGATCAAGGCTTTAAAAAAGTCATGCTTATTGAAGGTGTCGGGTATAAGGCTAATGTTATTGGAAATACCTTGACTCTCAACGTCGGTTATTCAAATCCAGTTAATTTTATTTTACCTGAAGGTATTACTGCCATTGTTGAAAATAATACCAAGATTAATCTAGAATCTATTGATAAGGAATTGCTCGGACTTACTGCTTCTAAGATTCGAAGTATTCGGAAACCAGAACCCTATAAGGGGAAAGGAATTCGCTATGCAGATGAACACATTGTGCGTAAGGTAGGCAAATCAGCTGGTAAAAAATAAACTTCCGTGACTTTAGTGTTACGGTTCATTTAATAATGGTACTTAAACATGGCTAAGACAAATGCTAAAGCCACAGCGCGGTTAAAGCGGGTAAGTCGTATCCGGAAAAAAATTACCGGGACAAGTGAACGTCCCCGTCTTAGAGTTTTTAAAAGTTGTAAACATATTTACGCTCAGATTATTGATGACAGCATTGGCAAGACCATAGTCTTCATGTCTACGGTAGATAAGGCTTTTGAGCTTGGAGACGTGAAGGGTAAGACGTCTGCTGCCGAAAAGGTAGGAGAGTTACTCGCTGAACGAGCTAAAGCGGCTGGTATTGATAAAGTGGTTTTTGATCGTGGTGGATTTATCTACCATGGTCGTATAAAGGCTGTTTCCGATGGGGCTCGTAAGGGTGGGCTTCAATTTTAATGAACTTGTATTTTTAGGGGGTGTCCCTTGTCTGATTTTAAACGTTCCAAAAGTGAATCTTCTGAGGAACTGATTGAAAAGATTGTTTTTATCAACAGGGTTGCTAAAGTTGTTAAAGGTGGTCGAAGGTTCAGTTTTAGCGCTATTGTCGTTGTTGGAGACGGCAAAGGAAAAGTTGGATATGGGCTTGGGAAGGCCAATCAGGTTCCAGATGCAATTCGCAAAGGTGTTGACCAGGCAAAAAAAGATATGTCTGCTGTTTCCCTGACTGAATTTTCTATACCTCATACCATTATCGGTCATTATGGTGCTGGTAGAGTTCTTTTGAAGCCCGCTTCTGAGGGTACTGGTGTCATCGCTGGTGGTCCCATCCGTGCCGTTCTGGAAGCTGCTGGTGTAACTAATATCCTTACCAAGTGTCTCGGGTCCCATAATCCGCACAATATGGTTAAGGCTACATTGAGTGGGCTTAGAACCTTGCGCTCCGCACAAAATATTGCTAAATTACGTGGAAAGACAGTAGACGAAATAGCCGCATAACAACTTGAGCACATTCTCTTATTGGCAACAGCGTCTTTGAAGAGGTGTGCTTTTTTATATTATTTAACTGAATAAGGTAGTCAAATGGCCGAGACAATAACATATACTTTGGTCAAGAGTGGTATTGGCAGCACCAAAAAAATCAGGGCCACTCTTACAGGTCTGGGATTGACCAAGATGCAGAAAACTGCTACGCGTAAGAATACGTCTGAAATCAGAGGTATGCTTAATAAGGTTGGGCATCTCGTTCGAGTTGAGGAGATTTAAAATGATAACATTAGCAAACCTTTCGCCTAGCATAGGCTCAAACCGTAAAAGAAAACGTGTCGGTAGAGGTCAAGGTTCTGGACGTGGTAAAACTGCAACCAGAGGACATAAAGGGGCAAACTCTCGTTCAGGTTCTGGTGTTCGTCCAGGATTTGAGGGCGGCCAGATGCCTTTGCAGCGTCGTTTACCTAAACGTGGATTCTACAATAAGTTTAAAACTGAATTTTCTATAGTTTCTCTAGCTCAATTGAATCAATTTGATGCAGGGACTGTTATAACTGCTGACCTGCTTGTTCGTGAGGGGATGGCAAAAAAAGACCAGTTGATTAAAGTGCTAGCCAATGGTGATCTTAGTCATGCTCTCACTATCAATGTAGATAAGATAAGTACTGGTGCCAAGGCAAAGATTGAAGCCGTTGGTGGTACAATTATTGTTGCCGAATCTGAATAGTTTTTTTTGATTATCGTAATCCACGGTACAGATTTTCTATCGTTATAAAATTAATATCTGCAATATTAGTGCATTACAGATTGTTTTTTTCTTGTTTTTTTGCAAGAAAACAATCTGCGAAAGGCACTTATCCCGTTCATCGGGGTTAGACAGAGTACAGGTTAGAATTAATGAGCGGATTACAAAGAGCTGCCAATATTCCTGAGTTGCGTAAGAGAATTTTTTTTACTCTTGCTATGCTTGCTGTTTATCGGATGGGCGTGCAAATACCTACACCAGGTATCAACGGTGAGGCAGTTGCTGCCTTTTTTCAGCAATATGCTAGCTCATTATTCGGCATGTTTAACATGTTCTCTGGGGGTGCGTTGGAAAATTTTTCTATATTTGCGCTCGGTATTATGCCTTATATTAGCGCCTCAATTATTATTCAACTACTGACAGTTGTGGTTCCACAGCTTGAGGCTTTAAAGAAAGAGGGTGAGGCAGGAACCAGAAAGATTACTCAATATACCCGTTATGGTACCATTGGTTTGGCGCTCATACAGGGCCTTTTTATCAGTACAGGTCTTGAGGGAATGACCGGTCCTGGAGGTGAGGTTATCGTCCTTGTTCCCGGGCTGCAGTTTAAACTGATGACCATGCTTACCTTGACAGCCGGAACCGCCTTCATTATGTGGCTTGGTGAGCAGATAACTGAACGTGGGATCGGCAATGGAATTTCTTTGATCATTTTTTCCGGAATTGTTGCCAGTGGTCCTGCTGCTGTTGCCAATTCCATTCAACTTGTTAAAGCAGGTGAGATAGCCCTCTTTTTTATTCCCTTTATATTAGCCTTTATGGTTGCAGTTGTTGGAATTATTGTTTTTTTTGAAACAGCACAGCGTCGGATCCCTATTCAATATGCAAAGCGTGTTGTCGGGAAAAAAGTGTATGGAGGTCAGAGCTCTCATCTTCCTTTGAAAATTAATATAGCCGGCGTTATTCCACCAATTTTTGCCTCTTCGATTATGATGTTTCCGGCCACTATTGGTAGCTTTATTCAGATTGATTGGGTTCAGCAGGTCTCGGCCGCCCTTTCTCCCGGAACTGTCTTTTATTATATCCTTTTTGTCGGAATGATTGTGTTCTTCTGCTTTTTTTACACGGCCGTTACTTTTAAGCCTGATGACGTCGCTGAAAATCTGAAAAAGAATGGTGGCTTTGTGCCAGGGATCCGTCCTGGCAAGAAGACAGCCGAATTTATTGATAAGGCCTTAACCCGACTGACAGTTATTGGGGCAATTTACCTTAGTGTTGTCTGTGTGCTACCAACGATGTTGATTTCAAAATTTAATCTTCCTTTTTATTTTGGAGGCACAGCCCTTTTGATTGTGGTGGGGGTTGCAATCGATACCATGTCACAAATTGAATCTCACCTTGTTATGCGTAATTATGAAGGATTTATGAAAGCAGGTAAAATTCCAGGCAGAAGATAATTTTGAGCTCAGCAGCTAGCAATAAGCAGGCTAAATCAATTATCAGCAAAAGCCCAGAAGAAATCAGTTACATGTGGGAGGCTAATCAGATTGTGGCTGAAGTTCTCTTTGTCTTGCACGGGGTAGTTGAGCCTGGTATCACAACCTTTGAACTTGATAAAATAGCAGAAGATTTATGTATACGAAGGAAAGCCAAACCTGCCTTTAAAGGGTATCGAGGTTTTCCTGGTTGCTTATGTGTTTCATTGAACGAAGAGGTTGTGCATGGTATACCCTCACGTAAGAGAAAACTGAGTAAGGGCGATATCCTTTCAGTTGATTTTGGCGTCTGTTTTAAGGGTTATTTTGGTGATTCTGCAATCACCTTACCTGTAGGTCTCATAGTGAGTGAGAAAAGAAAGTTACTTCAAGTTACCGAAAAATCACTCTTGCTTGCTATTGAACAAGTTCAGATAGGCAATAGGATTTCTGATATATCAAAGGCAGTTCAAGAGCATGTAGAGGGTAATGGCTTTTCAGTTGTCCGTCAGTTTGTTGGACATGGAATCGGAACATCTTTGCATGAAGCACCAGAAATACCGAACTATGTGCAGAACGGTTCTTCACCCCGAATTGTTGCCGGGATGGTTCTAGCCATAGAACCCATGGTCAATATGGGTACTCATAAGGTTTCAGTTCTCAAGGATGGTTGGACTGTTATTACTGCTGACAAGAAATGCTCTGCTCATTTTGAACATTCAGTAGCAGCTACTATTGATGGTCCTCTTGTCTTAAGCTCACGAGAGAACTTTGAAGTAAAAAAATAATAGTACTTCTCTTTTTCTTGAGAATATATTATATTTAAAAATTTTTATTTTGATTTTATCAAAATCCAGGAGCAGGTATGGCAAAAGAAGAGGCCATAGAGGTCGAAGGTACAATTGTTGAACCTCTACCAAACGCTATGTTCCGTGTTGAGTTGGATAATGGGCATAAGGTACTGGCGCATATATCCGGCAAAATGAGGATGCATTTTATTAAGATCTTACCTGGTGATCGGGTAACAATTGAACTATCTCCTTATGACCTGTCTCGTGGTAGAGTTACATTCAGGGCCAAGGGTGGTAAAAAGAATAAATAGAGAGAATTGGGATTATGAAAGTACGTTCATCAGTTAAAAAAATGTGTGGTGATTGCAAGGTTTTTAAGCGGAATGGTGTTGTCAGGGTTTCTTGTAAGCTTAAAAAACACAAACAACGTCAGGGTTGATTTTTCCTTAATTTTAATAATTTTTTGAAATTTTAACATAATAATAGATTTTATCTGAGGAGATACGATTTTGGCACGCTTATCAGGAATTGACCTTCCGAAAAATAAACATATTGATCGTGCTCTTACTTATATTCATGGTATTGGGCTCACCTCTTCCAGGCAGATACTTGACAAAGCTGATCTGCCTTATACGATGAACAGTGATGATTTGAGTGGTGATGATGTCGCTCGTATTCGGAAAATTATTGAAGATGAGTATACTGTAGAGGGCGATCGAAGGCGTGAGGTCTCTATGGATATCAAGAGGCTTATGGATTTAGGATGTTATCGTGGAAGACGACATCGTGCGGGACTCCCTTGCAGAGGGCAAAAAACTAAAACAAATGCCAGAACCCGTAAGGGGCCGCGTCGCGGAGCTGCAGCACGCCGTAAATAATTTAATAATGAAAAGGTAATACAATGGCCGGTGCAAAACGTGCGTCTACACGCAACAAGAAAAGAGTAAAGAAGAATATCCCCGAAGGGATTGTTTATATTTATTCAACTTTTAACAATACTATTGTTACCATATCAGACACCCAGGGAAATGTTATTTCTTGGTGCAGTGCTGGAGTCTTAGGTTTTAAGGGGTCTCGTAAGAGTACTCCTTTTGCTGCCCAAAATGCTCTTGCCGAGGCAAGCCAAAAGGCTGCTGATCATGGGATGCGTAAGGTTGAAGTCAAGGTAAAAGGTCCTGGCCCAGGACGAGAGGCTGCATTGCGGGCCTTGACAGCTACCGGATTTGAGGTGACTCGTATATGTGATGTTACCCCTATCCCCCATAATGGTTGTAAGCCTCCAAAACGTCGTCGTGTTTAATCTTCAATGACGTTATAATAGTAAATAAAAAAAACATAGAAGAATGCGGAGGACTAAGTGGCAAGAAATATAGGTGCGGCATGTCGTCGTTGTAGACGTGAAAACCTTAAGTTATACTTAAAGGGTGACAGGTGTTATTCTGATAAATGTTCGTTTGAGCGTCGGGCTTTTGGTCCAGGGCAGCACGGACAGGCTCGATTCAAAAAAGTTTCTGATTATGCCCTGCAGTTACGTGAAAAACAAAAAGTAAAAAATATGTATGGTGTGCTTGAAGGGCAGTTTCGTATCTGCTTTCACAAAGCAGATCAACAGAAAGGGGTTACCGGTGAAAATTTACTGGTTAACCTTGAAAGACGATTAGATAATACTGTTTTTCGTATTGGCTTGGCCTCATCTAGAAATCAAGCCAGGCAGTTCGTTTTGCACAGTCATATCCTGGTTAATGGTAAAAAAGTTAATATTCCCTCTTTTCTTGTAGCCTCAGGTGATGAAATTTCAGTGAAAGAAAAAAGCAGAAAAAATTCTTTTCTTACTGAAAACCTGGAAGCTGTTGCCCGTCGCGGAGTTCCCAGTTGGTTGGAACTTGATAAGGATAATTTTAAGGCTACGGTCAAGGCTCTTCCCAATCGTGATGAGCTTACCCTGCCAATTCAGGAACATCTTATTGTGGAACTCTACTCTAAATAATTTATATTGGTCTTTCAATAGTTACTCTTTTTTTTACTCTGAATGAGTAACTATCTGGATTGTAAATAATGCGTTCTTGAATGGATGGTCATCGATCATATATTGTCGTTTACGATATTCCGGATGGTTATAAGTTTAAGAACTTTCTTATAAGAAGTTTGATACGCAGAGAAGGAATTATATGACCCAAACTGCTGAAGAAAAAATTCCATTTTATAGAAATTGGCGCCAACTGGTTCAGCCTGAAAAGTTGGGGGTTGATAAGGCCACTCATACCGAAACATACGGCAAGTTTGTTTGTCGGCCTCTTGAAAGAGGATTTGCTTCCACAATAGGCAATTCTCTTCGTCGTATTTTGTTGTCATCCATTCAAGGCGCTGCAATTACAACCGTTAAGATTGAAGGTGCCCTTCATGAATTTACTGCTATGAAGGATGTCGTTGAGGATGTGAGTGAGATTGTTTTAAATCTGAAACAGGTTCGGATGAAACTCAATAAGGCTGATTCTCAAACGGTAATTATCGACAAGACTGGACCTGGTCCTGTGACAGCCGCAGATATTAAGGGATCTTCCTTTGTCGAAGTAATGAACAGTGACCAGCTCCTTTGTACGTTAACTGGCAAGACTCGTTTTTATGCAGAGTTAACTGTTGAATGGGGCAAGGGATATCAGCCTGCGGAAAAGCACTCTAAGGAGAATCTTGCTGTCGGGCAGTTCCCAATAGATTCCATTTTTACCCCCGTCAAGCAGATACAGTATGTTGTGTCTCAGGCGCGTGTAGGGCAGCAGACCGACTATGATAAATTAACCATTGAGATTGAGACCGATGGGAGTGTCAGCCCGGAGAACGCTTTAGCCTTTGCGGCAAAAATTCTCAAAGAACAGATGACCATTTTTATCAATTTTGATGAAGGGACAGCCGAACCTAAAGCAGGTGTTGGTGAGCCAGTTGTTGAACCAGAAAATGAATTTCTGAATCAATCCGTAGAAGATCTGGAGCTTTCTGTTCGTTCTGCAAATTGTTTGAAAAATGCTGGCATTAATTTTATCGGCGAACTGTGTCAGAAGACTGATCAGGAAATGTTGAAGACTAAGAATTTCGGTCGTAAATCCTTAAATGAGATTAAGGCCTTACTTGCCGAGAGAGAGCTTACTCTTGGTCTAAAGTTTGACAACTGGACAGCTCCAGAGATTGATAAAAACCTAGAAGAACTCGAATAAATATTTTTTTTATTAAAATAGATAATTTGTATCTATACCATAAGCAGAATTGGTTGAGGAAGAATTAATGAGACACCGGAAATCAGGCAGAAAACTTGGACGTACCAGTTCGCATAGAGAAGCAATGTTTAGAAACATGGTAACATCTCTTTTTGAACATGAGCGAATTGTTACGACAACACCTAAGGCTAAAGAGGCTCGTAGTATTGCTGACAAGATGATTACTCTTGCTAAAAAAGGCGATCTGCATGCAAAACGGCAGGCACTCAGTTATATCCGCAGTAAAGATATTGTGGCTAAACTCTTTGATGTCATTCAACTGAAATTTACTGATCGGAATGGTGGCTATACCCGGATTATTCAAACGGGTGTTCGTCAAGGAGATGCTGCTCCCATGGCTATCCTTGAACTGGTTGGCTATCAGGAAGACCTGGCGGTAAAAGAGGTTAATTGATTTTTTTAGTGGATTGTACATTTGGTGCAATTTGTCCTTGTTCTTCTTGGACGCGATGAACTGATTACCAGGAACATATCTTTAATCCTGTGTTATTAGCGTGAAATTGCACTAAGTTGCGTAAATATAGGTCTTGTGAAGCTGGCGTGAATTTATTTCATGTCAGCTTTTTTTTTTATGGTTTGTGATTACTTTTCTAGTAATCGCTTGATGCTCCTTGGAATATAAAAATTTATGAACAGTAAAAAAGAATTTCCTGAGAGTATGGTGCCATTGGGGGCTGAGAAATTTCGGTTTTCTTGTCATGCTGGTGTTGAGTGTTTTATGTCCTGTTGTAAAAATGTAAATATGTTTCTTTACCCATATGACATTGTGCGCTTGAAAAATTGTCTTCAGATCGATTCTGAGACGTGCATGCGTCTCTATACACGATTGGTTAAAGGGGAACATCCTTATTTTCCTGCTGTTATGCTGAAGCTGAAGGACAATGAGGAGAAGGCCTGCCCTTTTCTAGGAGAAGGTGGCTGTTCTGTTTACCATGACAGGCCATCTGCCTGTCGATCCTATCCGCTAGAAAGAGCGGTCGATCGAACGCTGGCACGTGGTCGTTGTCAGGATTATTATTTTTTGACAGATCATGCCTACTGTTTAGGTCATAAAGAAAATAACTTTTATTCTGTTACCAAATGGAAAAGAGAACAGCAACTTGAGGATTATAACGGTATGAATGATCGTTGGGCAGAGATAGATACGATCTTTGCAACGAATCCATGGAAGGGTGAGGGGAGTGGAGGGCCTAAACAGCAAATGGCATTTATGGTGAGTTATGATGTCGATGGCTTCAGGTCCCTGGCGGTCAGGGAACGGTTATTGGAACAGTTTAGATTGACGAGAGAACAAAAAAAGCTGATCCGGTCAGATGATACCGCCTTACTTCAGTTTGGATTTGAGTGGCTGAAATTGTTTATGACAGGTAAGTCCTCTCTGATGCAGCTTTAATTTGTCGGCATTTTGTATGGTTCAATTCTTTTTTGTGATTTTGATGAGTTGCAAAAAAAAGTATCTCGTGGTAAAAAACAATGTTTTATTATGTTCGTCTTTTGTTCCGGTTGTCGGGACAGATAAGAAAAGAGTGTAAAATACACACACCCCTCGCTGTGCCTGGTGTTGCTTTGGATCTTGTTAAGGTTTAAAAGTGATAAATTTGGGGTGGAGGTTAAACCAGAAAACGGAGAAAAAAATGTCATTTGCTACAGTGAAAGAAATGCTTCAGGCTGGACTGCATTTTGGTCATCAGACACGTCGTTGGAATCCAAAGATGAAACCCTATATCTATGGGCCACGAAATGGTATCTATATTATTAACCTGGATCAAACCAAGCGTATGTTTGATACTGCTTGTGACTTTATCACCAAGGAAATTGCCAAAGGTGGATCTGTTCTGTTCGTTGGTACGAAGAGGCAGGCCCAGATCATTGTCCACGAAGAGGCACAACGTTGTAATATGTACTATGTCGATCATCGTTGGCTTGGCGGAATGATGACAAACTTTCAAACGATTAAAAACAGTGTTGATCGTTTGAAGTTAATTGAATCCATGCAGGAAGATGGCTCAATCTCTCGTTTTCCCAAAAAAGAAATTGGCCTTATGGAAAAGGAGAGGATTAAACTTGAGCGTAATGTGGGCGGGATCAAGAATATGAAAAAACTGCCTTCAGTCATTTTTGTTGTTGATCCTAAAAAAGAGAGCATCGCTGTACTCGAGGCTCAAAAGCTAAATATCCCCGTTGTTGCCCTTGCTGATACCAATTGTGATCCTGATGGTATTGACTTTATGATTCCAGGGAATGATGACTCCTTGCGCTCTCTCAGGTTGGTTGTTTCCTGTGTCGCCGAAGCCGTTCTTGCCGGTCAGGCTAAACTTGATGGTGATGCCGCTTCAGATGAGGCCCTGGCTGCTGCTATGGGTGATGCTGGTTCTGAAATGGGACAAGTGATTACTGAGATTGAACAATAATCACACCGGGCCCCTTTTCTGGCGCCTCTTATGTCAGTTTTTTTTAGAAGGGGCTGTCTCATGACGGCCCCTTTGTTTTATTTGGAACAGGTGTCTGAACCATTTTTTGAATCAGGCTGTTTTGTCCTGGTGATCATGTGACTATAAATTGTGTTTTAAGGCTTACTATAAAGAGGTTGATTATGAAGATTACAAGTCAGATGGTAAAAGACCTGCGCGATAAAACCGGCGCTGGAATGATGGATTGCAAAAAGGCTCTGAGTGAGAATGGTGGAGATATTGAAAAAGCCATTGATTTTTTGCGGCAGAAGGGACTTGCCGTTGCCGCTAAAAGAGCCGGCCGTGCCACCAGTGAAGGTGTTGTGGAAACCTATATTCATGCCGGTGGTAAATTAGGGGTTATGGTTGAATTGAATTGTGAAACTGATTTTGTTGCTAAGACTGATGACTTCCGCCAGTTTGCCCGTGATATTGCCATGCACATTGCTGCTGCAAATCCTGTCTCTTTATCCAGGGAAGATGTCCCGGCTGATATCGTGGATAGGGAACGGCAGATTTATGTGCAGCAGGCCCTGGAATCTGGAAAACCCGAGAATATTGTTGAAAAAATGGTTGTCGGTAAGATTGACCGTTTTCTCTCTGAAATTTGTCTGCTTGATCAACAATGTGTGAAAACTCCTGACAAGACCATTCAGGAGTTGCTGACTGATCTTGTTGGAAAAATGGGTGAAAATATTTCTATCAGGCGTTTTGCCCGCTTTCAGGTTGGTGTGTAGCCAGGCATGTCGTACTGATCAATAAAAGCCTTGGCTCTTATTGATCAGTCTCCTTTCTGATAATGGTCTGAAGTTTTTTTAGACCCCCCTTCTTCTCTCGTCTCTTAAGAGCATTTTTCGGAATGCAAAGGAACTTTCATGCAGATACAGTATAAAAGAATTTTGCTGAAACTGAGTGGTGAGGCCCTGATGGGTGAAGATTCTTTTGGGATTAATACCGATGTCATTGATTATGTGGCCGCCGAGATAAAAGAACTGATTGGCCTGGGGATTGAACCCGGGGTAGTGATTGGCGCCGGCAATATCTTCCGTGGTGTCGCCGGGGCAAGTAAGGGGATGGATCGAAGCACGGCTGATAATATGGGAATGCTGGCAACGGTTATTAATAGTCTGGCCCTTCAGGATGCCCTGGAAAGAACGGGTGTCGTCACCAGGGTGATGTCGGCCATTCCCATGCAATCGGTCTGTGAACCCTATATCCGCCGTAGGGCCATCCGTCATCTTGAAAAAGGTCGGGTTGTTATTTTTGCCGGAGGGACCGGGAATCCATTTTTTACTACTGATTCAGCCGGAGTGCTCAGGGCCCTGGAGATTGATGCTGATATTGTGATCAAGGCCACTAAGGTTGATGGTATTTATGACAAGGATCCGGTTGGAGCCCCTGATGCCGTGAAATTTGATCGTTTGACTTATGACACTGTCTTGCAGAATGGCTTGCAGGTTATGGATGCTGCTGGTATTGCTCTGGCCAGGGATGGTAAAAAACCAATCCTGGTGTTGAATATGAATAAAAAAGGCAATATCCTGAAGGCTGTTTACGGGGAACAGATCGGAACCCTGGTAACGGTTTAATTTATCTCTGATAGAGATCTTATGCTGGAGAAGAGCTGATGAGTGATGCACTGATGGAGATGGATGACAAGATAGAGAAGAGTATTGAGGCCTTCAGGCATGAACTTTCAAAGGTGCGTACTGGTCGAGCCTCTCTCTCCCTGCTTGAAGGGATATCGGTAAATGCCTATGGCAGTGATATGCCTTTGAGCCAAGTCGGATCGATGACTATTCCTGAGAGTCGAATGATTGTCATTACTCCCTGGGATCCCCAGATGCTGCCTGCGATCGAAAAGGCTATTCTCAAGTCAGATGTCGGCTTGACCCCTGCCAATGATGGTAAGATGATACGTCTTTCTATCCCGCAACTGACCGAAGAACGACGCCGGGAGATGGTTAAACTGGTCAAAAAGATTGCCGAAGAAATTCGTATTGCAGTGCGGAATATCCGTCGTGAAGCCATAGATGTCCTGAAAAAACAGAAAAAAGATAAAGAGATATCCGAGGATGACCTCTTTAAGCTTCAGGACGAGGCTCAACAGAAGACGGATCATTGCATGAAATTGATTGATACGATTACCGCTGCCAAGGAAAAAGAGGTGATGGAGGTATGATCGCTGAAGGTGCCAATGGTAAAAGTGACATGAACTGTGGGCATAAATCATTATTCCACCTTTCGGCAAGAACGGTATAAGGGCGGATCGTGCTTCAACCTTCCATCCATTCGGGTGACTCCAGGCTCAATGTCAGTCGAGATGTGATGGTCTGAACTGTAACGGTTATTTCTTCACTGCGCCCCACCATTTGTCGCCATTTTTACTCTTTAAGGTACTCTGTCTCTTATGTCTCAAAACCCTGTTATTGATCCTGCACGCATCCCTCGTCATGTGGCCATTATCATGGATGGTAACGGCCGATGGGCCCAGCAGCGTCATCAGCCGCGCCTGTTTGGACATAAGGCCGGGGTCGAATCGGTGCGGGATGTGGTTGAGGCCGCACGGGAAATCGGGGTTGAAATCCTGACCCTTTATGCCTTTTCGTCTGAAAACTGGAAGCGACCTGCCGGTGAAGTCAGCGGCCTGATGTCTTTTCTAAAGACCTATGCCCAGACTGAACTGTCCAGGATGTTACAGAATAATATTCGTTTGACCTGCATTGGCGAGCTGGATCGACTTCCCCTTGACGTGCGTGAGGTGCTCGAGCATGCCCAAGATGAGACAGCGCTCAACAATAAATTGGTTCTCAATCTTGCCCTCAGTTATGGGGCCCGCTCTGAATTGACCAGGGCAATGAGGAAGATTGCAGCTGCCTGTGCAGCCGGGACTCTCAGAATCGATGAGATCAGTGAAGAGCTGATCAGCGGTTATCTGGATACGGCCGGGATGGTGGATCCAGATCTCTTGATTCGCACCGGTGGAGAGGCCAGGTTGTCAAATTTCCTCCTCTGGCAGGCATCATACAGCGAGATTTATTTCACCGATGTGATGTGGCCGGATTTTAGGACCGAGGCCTTCCTTGGGGCCATTGCCGATTTTCAGCAGCGTGAAAGGCGTTTTGGTAGAATCAGCGCCCAACTGCATAATGATTAACAGCCAAGCCGGATGCCCGGCACACTTCAGGATGGAAAGTTCCGGCCGGATGATCTGCCTCTGGTTCTGCTTTCATAAAAAAATATGAATCGACTGATTCCAGGTCTTGCCCTTATCGTCTGCTGGTTGCTCTTGCTCAGGTATGGCTCCTTTTTGTTTTTTTTCCCGGTTATGGCCCTGGTTATCTGGATTGGCGGGATGGAATATGCCAGGATGGCTTTTCCTGAGAAGAATATCACCTTTCGTCTTTTGTTTGGTGCACTGGCACTTCTTCCTGCCCTCTGTATCGGTTTTTGTCCCTCCCTGGGACTTGCTGGCGGTCTCCTCCTTTCCTTTCTTCTTCTGACCTGCCATATACTTTATCATTACAGCCAACTGCATGATCCGCTGCACTTTTTCAGCCGTGCCTTCTTTGGTGTGAGCTATGTAGGCTTTCTCGGGGCGCATCTCCTGCTTCTCTATCAATGGCCAGATGGCAGCAGCTGGATCCTGGTGCTGACCGCGATTACTGCCGGGTCTGATTCCGGAGCCTATTATTGTGGCAGGCGCTTCGGGAAACACAAGCTCTGCTCGCTGGTAAGCCCCAATAAAACCATTGAGGGGGCAATCGGTGGGCTTGTGGTCGGTGTGGCCATGGCGGTGCTTATGGCCATGCTGCTGCATCTGCAGGTGAACTTGGTTTTTCTGGTACCGGTGGCGGTTCTGTTGACCGGTGTCGGCATAGTCGGAGATCTCACCGAGTCCATTATTAAAAGGGCAACGGGAAGCAAGGATTCCGGGACCCTGCTGGCCGGCCATGGCGGCGTCCTTGATCGGGTGGACTCTCTCCTGTTTGCCGCCCCGGTTCTCTATTATCTGCTGCTCTGCTCTCAGGGTGTTTCATGGGTTGCCCCATGAAGGTTCTCTCGCTCCTGGGCTCGACCGGTTCTATTGGTAGAAGTGTGCTTGACGTGGTCAGGCAGTTTCCCGGTCACTATGCCATGGCAGGGCTTGCCGCCGGCAGGAATGTTGAACGGCTCAGCAGACAGGTGCTGGAGTTTTCCCCGGAACTGATCTCCGTGCTTGATGAAGAGCATGCCGCTCTGCTCAGGGCCCTTCTGCCGGCGAGCTATCATGACCGTATCGTCTGGGGAACAGAGGGCAATATCCAGGTGGCATCCCTTGATTCAGCTGCCATGACCGTCTCGGCCATTGTCGGCGCCGCAGGCTTGTTGCCGACACTGGCAGCCATCGAGGCAGGGAAGGATATCGGGCTTGCCAACAAGGAAACCCTGGTCATGGCCGGTAAGCTGGTTATGGCTGCGGTCAGGCGCAAGGGGGTTCGACTCCTGCCTGTGGATTCGGAACACAGCGCCATCTTTCAGGCCCTTGAGGCCGGCCGCAAGGAGGATGTGGCCAAGATTATTCTCACTGCCTCCGGCGGTCCGTTCCTGGCCAGCAACGAAGAGGAACTGCAGCAGGTCACTCCGGATCAGGCCCTGGCCCATCCCAACTGGACTATGGGCAGAAAGATCTCTGTCGACTCTGCAACCCTCATGAACAAAGGACTTGAGGTTATTGAGGCCAGGTGGCTCTTTGATGTCCCGGTAGACGCCATTGAGGTGGTGGTGCATCCGCAATCGATTGTTCATTCCCTCGTGGAATTTCAGGATGGCTCGGTTATGGCCCAACTGGGGATTCCGGACATGCGTATCCCCATTGCCTATGCCCTTTCCTATCCAAAACGGTTACCTCTGGCCCTCAAGCCGCTGCGGCTTTCCCGATGCGGGAATCTACAGTTCCATGAGCCGGATCATGGACGTTTTCCAGCCCTGGCCCTGGCCTGCCATGCCCTGCGCCATGGGGGAGTGATGCCGGCGGTCCTGAATGCGGCCAATGAAGTGGCAGTAGAGGCCTTTCTCGGGGGCAGGATTAGCTTTCCTGGCATTGTCGCCACGGTTGCCAGGGTTCTGGAGAAGGTGCAGGGCGGTAGTGAAGACTCTTTGGCCGATATCCTGGCCGCTGATTCCAAGGCAAGATCTGAGGCCGAATGCCTCATTGCCGCGAGTGCAGAAGCGTGTTAAGCAACAGGCAGTTCAGCACGGTGCGGTTGTCTTCAAGCACATGAGCATATGAGATTGAACCGGAAAATTCCTGCTGAACTCTATAATAATGCTTAATATAAACTTTGAATACGAAATATCGCCCCAGGCCGCCGACTTTAAGCTGAATGGAGTGCTGATGGTAAATGACTGAGCGCCTGGCAATAACAAATTCTCCAGATTACCCAATGAGGAACCTTTCCTGAAATGAATACCGTTGTCTCTTTTATCATTGTCCTTGGCCTGCTTATTTTCGTCCATGAGTTCGGTCACTTTCTCTTTGCCAAGTTGTTCAAGGTAAAGGTCCTCAAATTTTCTCTTGGTTTTGGCCCGAAACTCATCGGCAGAACCTATGGCGACACTGAGTATCTGATCAGCGCCTTTCCTCTTGGCGGTTATGTGAAGATGTGTGGAGAGAATCCGGATGAACAGGATGTCGTCACTGACGATCAGCAGGGATCTTTTGCCCATAAATCCGTGGGCAAGCGTTTTCTTATTGTCCTGGCTGGACCGGTATTTAACCTGTTGTTTGCCCTGCTTCTCTTTGCTGGCCTTTTTATTGCCGTTGGTGTCCCAGACTCCCGAGATACAAGCACCATCGGGCAGGTGATCGAAAACTCACCGGCGGCGGAAGCTGGTCTCGTGGCCGGGGATACCATTGAGCAGATCAATGGACGGCCTGTGACCGGGTGGCTGGATATCCTCAACAGTGTCAAGGATAGCGGCGGAGAATCACTCACTTTCCATGTCAGGCGAGGCACGGATCAAGTCCTGCTTGCCGTTACTCCGGCGATAGACAGCGTCAAAAATGTCTTTGGCGAGGTAACCGAGAAACGTTACATGATCGGGGTGGTCAAGGACGAAGCCCTGGTCTATGAGCGGGTGGGTTTGATGAAGGCTGTTAAGGCAGCATCTGTACAGACTTGGATGTATATCTCGCTGACGGTTCTGGGTTTTGTGAAGATCATTCAACAGGTGATTCCCATGTCAGAACTGGGAGGGCCGATTCTCATTGCCCAAATAGCCGGGCAGCAGATGACGGCTGGCTGGATTCATCTTGTCTATTTTATGGGGTTGCTCAGTGTCAACCTCGGTATCCTCAACCTGCTGCCCATTCCGGTGCTTGATGGCGGTCATCTGGCGTTTCTGGGCGTAGAGGCAGTTCGGCGCAAGCCGGTGTCCGAGCGGGTGCAGATAGTTGCCCAAAAGATTGGTATCCTCCTGCTCGGCTCGCTGATGATTTTTGTCTTCTATAATGATCTGTTCAGGATATTTACCAAATGAATGGAGAGTTACCTCTGATCCTGGCTATTGATACCGCCAGCAGTTGCAGTTCGGTGGCCTTGACACGAGGCAGTGTGACCGGCGGGCAGGTGGTGGCCTCTCTTTCCCTGAACAGCAGTGTGACCCACTCCCGACGTCTGTTGTCAGCCATTGACTGGTTGCTGGCCGAGGCCGAAACGGATTGGCAGACCGTCGCCGGCCTTGGTGTCAGTCTCGGACCCGGGAGTTTTACCGGTCTGCGTATCGGTATGGCTACGGTCAAGGGACTGGCAACAGCCATCGATAAACCCTTGCTGGGGATATCGACCCTCGATGCCCTGGCCCTGAACTGTACCGGCGAGAGATTGATCTGTGCCGTGCTTGATGCCCGCAAGAAAGAGGTCTATACCTGTTTTTATCGGGTTGATTCCCGGGGGATACCCCGCAGGGCCGGTACGATTCGGGTTATCAGTCCCCAGAGATTGGCAGAGGAGATTGAGCAACCGGTGCTGTTTGTCGGCGATGCGATCATGCTCTATGGTGATCTCTGGCAGGAAATCTTAGGGAACCGGTTTGCCAGCGCCCCCACGATGCTGAATTATCCGTGCGCCGCCGCCCTTGGTCTGCTGGCAGGTGAGATGCTGCAGCAGGATCAGTGCCTTGATCCTGCCACGGCAGTACCTTTGTATGTGCGGGCCTCGGATGCGGAGTTGAGCCTGGGAGCTGTGGTAAAATAGCTTTTGCCTGATTGTATTTGCCCAAGAGACGCAAATGCGCAGTGAAAAGTTCACTTGTTCTTCTCAGCGTCTCGGCGCGAGAAATGACAAAGAAACAAAGATACTAACCCCAATGAACGGGATAAGTGCCTTTCGCAGATTATTTTCTTGCAAAAAAAAAACAAGAAAATAATCTGTAAGGCACTAACTTATACCATGAATGTTTTTATTGAAGAACCGTGATCAGCAGGGGATAGGGACATGATTTTGCGGCGGCAGACGAGGGAAGTACGGATTGGCGATGTGATGGTGGGCGGCAACAGTCCCATTACAGTGCAGTCGATGACCAATACCGATACCCGTGATGTTGAGGCGACCGTGGCCCAGATCCACGCACTCGAAAAGGCTGGCTGTGAACTGATCCGGGTGGCCGTCCTTGATCTTGAGGCGGCAGTCGCCCTCTCCCGGATACGGGCGGCGATCTCCATCCCGCTCATTGCCGATATTCACTTTGATCACCGCCTGGCCGTGGCAGCCATGGAAAATGGTGCCCAGGCCATCCGCATCAATCCAGGCAATATTGGCGGTCCGGCTAAACTGGCCCGAGTCGTGGCTGCGGCCAAGGTCCATCAGGTTCCGATCCGGGTAGGGGTCAACAGCGGTTCCATTGAAAAGGATCTGCTTAAGGTCCACGGCTATCCCAGCCCGGAAAACCCGACTGCTCTTATCGAGAGCGCCCTCCGTAATGTTCGTCTGCTCGAAGATCTGGGCTTTTATGAGATCAAGATTTCCATCAAATCCTCCGATACCCTGACCACGGTCAGCGGCTATCAGGCCCTTGCCCGGAAGACTGATTATCCCCTTCATCTCGGGGTCACTGAGGCTGGCGGTCTGATCGCCGGCACCGTCAAGTCCAGCGTCGCCCTTGGCATTCTGCTGTATCAGGGAATAGGAGACACCTTCCGTATTTCCCTGACCCGTGACCCGGTCGAGGAAATTCGGGTGGGCTTTGAACTGCTGCGCTCGCTGAAGATCCGTGAGCGCGGTCCGGAGCTCATCTCCTGCCCCACCTGCGGTCGTACCCGGATTGATCTTTTTACCCTGGCCGAGGCGGTTGAGCGTTTTGTGCAGACCATGAAGAAACCGATTAAGGTGGCGGTCATGGGCTGCGTGGTCAATGGTCCCGGTGAGGCCAAAGAGGCGGATATCGGCGTTGCTGGTGGCAACGGGGTTGGAATTATTTTCAAGAAAGGAAAAATCTACAGGAAGGTAAAAGAGGAAGAGCTGCTGACTGTTTTCCTTCAGGAATTAAAACAGATAGAAGAGGAAGTGATAGTGAGTAGTGAGTAGTGAAGCGGCGGTAAATGCATTAACCACTTATCATCTACAACTTAGGAGCCGTTACGAAATAACATGGCCATTTATATCTATTTCGTTACGGCTCCTTATGCCGCTCCGGGCACTTAGATGGCCATGTTATTTTTTTACAGCGGCTTACCATTTACAACTGACCACTCACCATCTTTAAAGGTAAAAAAACAGATGCGTTATTCACAGACTTTTGTCCCGACATTGAAGGAAACACCTGCCGAGGCTGACGTGGTCAGCCACCGTTTGCTGCTGCGGGCAGGCTATATTCGTAAATTGACAGCAGGTGTCTACACCTATCTGCCCTTTGGCCTGGCCGTCATCCGCAAGGTCGAGAGAATCGTCCGCGAGGAGATGAATCGCGCCGGGGCCCAGGAGTTATTGATGCCCATGGTCCAGCCGGCCGATCTGTGGCGGGAGACTGGGCGCTATGAGAAGTATGGGGCGGAACTGCTCCGCTTCAAGGACCGCCATGACCGGGAATCGTGTCTGGGACCGACCCATGAAGAGGTGATCACCGACCTGGTGCGGGGTGAGGTGCGTTCCTATCGGCAGCTGCCACTCAATCTCTATCAGATCCAGAACAAGTTCAGAGATGAGATTCGGCCCCGGTTCGGGCTCATGCGCGGTCGTGAATTTATCATGAAGGATGCCTATTCCTTTGATGTCGATGATGAACAGGCGTCCATTTCCTATCAGAAGATGTATGATGCCTATCAGCGCATCTTCAGCCGCTGCGGCCTGCAGTTCCGGGCGGTGGAGGCGGACAGCGGCTCCATTGGCGGCAGTTTTTCCCACGAGTTCATGGTCCTGGCCAAGACCGGCGAGGACACCCTGGTGGTGTGTCAGGAGTGTGACTATGCCGCCAACGTGGAAAAGGCCGAGATCAAGGCCCGGTGCCTTGAGAGTCGGGAGCCGATGCTTGCACCTGAAAGAGTTGCAACCCCGGGCAAGCGCAAGGTGGCGGCGGTCTGTGAATTTCTGGGTATCGGGCCGGAGTTGCTGGTCAAGACCCTGATCTATAAGGTGACCGGCGGAGAAGGACAGCAGCAATATCCGGTTGCCGTCCTGGTACGGGGTGATCGCGAGGTGCAGGAGGTGAAGCTCAAAAACCTGTTGCAGGCGGCAGAAGTCGAACTGGCCGAGGACCAGGAGGTCTTTGATATCACCGGCGTGCCCACTGGCTATCTTGGTCCCATTGGCCTCAATGGCCAGAAAATCAAGGTGGTGGCTGACTGGGAAGTTGCAGCCCTCCATAATTTTGTGGTGGGCGCCGGAGAAAAAAACTACCACCTGAAGAATGTGAATATGGAGCGAGATTTTGAGGTGGCCGTCACCGGCGATCTGCGGCAGATTGCCGGCGACGATCCCTGCCCTCGCTGTGGCGGAAAGCTGGGTCAGATTGAGGGGATCGAGGTTGGTCATATCTTCAAACTGGGAACGGTTTATTCAGAGTCCATGCGGGCACTGTTCCAGGATCATGACGGCCGGGAGAAACCCCTGGTCATGGGCTGTTATGGGATCGGGATCAGCCGGATTGTCGCGGCGGCTATTGAACAGAATCACGATGACAATGGGATTGTCTTTCCAGTGGCGCTTGCCCCGGTTCAGGTGATCATTCTCAATCTTGGTCTCAAGGATGCGACGATAGTCGCCGCGGCGGAGTTGCTCTACACGCAGCTGCAGGACCAAGGGCTTGAGGTGCTGCTTGATGACCGTGATGAACGGCCCGGTTCCAAGTTCAAGGATGCCGATCTGCTGGGGATCCCTTTTCGGGTAACGGTTGGGGCGCGTCTTGTCAAAGAGGGCGTGGTCGAAATCCGTCATCGTCGCGACGGTCTTACCGTGGAGCTGGTCCCTGAACAGGCGGCGGACTATCTGCTGCAGCAGATCGCCGCGGCCGACAGCGCGGTACAGGAGCAATAGGGGGCTTCCCATGACTGTATCCATGCTGAACATTACCGGCCTGAAGGCTATTGCCAGGGGCTATCTCCACGATGTTGATCTGGATCCCCTTGACAAGGCCTGGGATTTTGCGGTCAAGGTGCACACGGATAAAAAACATTTTTCAGGTGTGCTCTATCTGGAGCATGTCCTGGAAGTGGCTTCCACCCTTGCCTCCATGCACCTTGACCTTGATACTGTGGTTGCCGGTCTTTTGCATGGTGTCCTCAAGGAGGGGGTCACGGTTGCGCAGCTGGACAAGGACTTTGGCCGGAGTGTGGCCGAGATCGTTGAGGGCTGTACCCGGATTACCAGAGTCCGTTATAACAGCCAGTTGGCGCATCAGGCTGAGAATGTCCGCAAAATGTTACTGGCCATTGCCGCCGATATCCGCGTGCTTCTGGTCAAGCTGGCTGACCGTCTTCAGGATATGTGCTCCCTGGAGTCGATGGACAGCGAGTATCGGCAGGAGGTGGCGCGTGAAACTATGGATTTGTATGCGCCCCTGGCCAGCAGGCTGGGTATTGACTGGTTGAAACGTGAGCTCGAAGATCAGTCCTTCCGCTATCTCCATCCTGATGAGTATCTTGAACTCTCCACTAAGCTTGAGAGTTCATTCGCAGAGCGCCAGAAGTATGTTGAAGAAGTGATTGATATCATTAATGGAAAGCTTGCTGAGAGCAACGTGTTTCCGGTTCGTATCATTGGCCGCCCCAAGCATCTCTATTCTATTTATAAAAAACTCCTTGCCCAGAAGATCCCCTTGGAGCGGGTCTATGACAAGGTGGCCTTTCGCATTATTGTCAATACGGTGGACGAGTGTTATGCGGCGCTCGGGGTGGTGCATGAGAACTGGGCGCCTGTTCCTGGCCGGATCAAGGATTTCATCTCGGCTCCCAAGGCCAACAACTATCAGTCGATGCATACTACGGTGGTGGGGCCGCAGAACAATTTTATCGAGGTCCAGATTCGGACCGAGAAGATGGACCGAGTTGCCCAGGAGGGTGTGGCTGCACACTGGGCCTATAAGGAGGGGCAGACGATTGGCAGCAATGATGCCAAGCTCTTCCTGGAACTGAAAAAGCTGGTGAACTCTCTGCAGGAGGTTGAAGATCCTCGGGAGTTTCTGGAAAACGTCCGGGGAGAACTCTATACCCCTGAGGTTTATGCCCTCACTCCGGGAGGAGAGGTCAAGGAGTTTCCCGAAGGGAGCTGTCCCATTGATTTTGCCTATGCCATCCATACCGAGGTCGGGGATCACTGCGTGGGGGCCAAGGTCAATGACCGCCTAGTGCCTTTGAAGTATGAGCTGCAGAATGGTGATATCGTTGAGATCGTTACCTCAAAGGCCCAGCATCCACGCCGGGGTTGGCTGAGTCTGGTCAAGACCAGCCGGGCCCGTGGCCGGATTCGTTCCTGGCTGCGCCGGGAAGAGAAAGAACAGGCAGTACATCTTGGTCGGGATATCTGTGAGCGGGAGTTGAAGCGGTACGATACCACCCTGAAAAAGATGGTCAAGAGTGGTCATATTAAATTGCTGCTGAAAGAGCTGCGCTGCAATTCGCTCGATGATCTGCTGGCGAAGGTGGCAAGCGGAATTGTAACGGTGCAGGGTCTGGTCAAGGCGCTCCAGCCCCCTGAGTTTCACGACGACAAGGAGCAGCCACAAGAGTCCACTCCCCGGGAGCTTGCCGCTCTGCTGGTAGCCCAACAGAATGTCGGTCTTCAGGGGGGCGATTCGGGTATCAGTATTGATGGGATTGATGACATGCTGGTGAAGATAAGCCAGTGTTGCCATCCGGTGCCAGGAGATGCTATTATCGGCTTTATTACCACTGGCCGCGGAATATCGGTGCATAAGGCTACCTGCGAAAACCTGCTGGTTACTGACCCTCAGCGCTGGATAGCAGTATCCTGGTCTGGCGCCCAGGCCATCCAGCATCGAGTGGAGATTCTGGTGACTGCCGAAAACAGGCGGGGGATCGTGGCTACCATCAGCGCTGCAATCAATGCTGATGATGCTAATATTCTCGGCATCCCGACGCGGATCACTCCTGCAGGTATTGTCGAGCTGCAGATAACCCTGGAGGTTGCGAATCTTGAACATCTGCAGGTATTGCTTCAGCATCTGCGGCAACTGGATTCGGTGATCTCGGTGAGAAGGGTATAGGTGGCTCAGGGCTATGCTTCTTTGTGATATCTGCGGCAATGACATTGATCCGGGTGTGCTTATCTGTCCTTTCTGTGGAGGGCAACAAGAGCTTCCGTTAGGACCGATCCCGGCGGGAGCTGTTTTCCATAAGGTGGTTAACCTGGAACGGGGCAGGCCTCTTGTCGAAAGTGCTTTGAAAAAACTGCAGACGGAATTGCAGGGTGGACGCCTGCAAAATCTGCGTGTCCTGACGGTGATTCATGGATACGGATCCAGTGGCAAGGGCGGCGCTATCGGTGCCGAGTGCAGGAAGATGTTGGCATATCTTCAAGAGAATGGTGAGATTAATATGTTTATTCCTGGTGAGGAATTCAAACGGAGATCAGGTCCGACCCAAGACCTGCTGCGACGTTTTCCTCAAATGGCAGGCAATTGTAACCTCAATAAAGGAAATCGGGGAATTACACTGGTTGTTTTGTAGTTTATTGGGTTAAATGGTATTCTGTCGCCAGAGCTTGGCGGCAAGAGCAGCTGTCTTGCAGAATAAAGAGTGCTTAATAGTATTTGATCGGGTGGTCAGAATCGGTTGTTGACATAAAATTTATCAAAGGAGATTCATAGTAATGAATAGATTAATGGTATTTTCCTTGACGGCCCTGCTGCTGTTTCCGGTCCTTGGATGCGCAGCTGACAAGGATAAGGAAGCGGATGAGCTGAAGACCTTTCAGGATAAACTCAGCTACAGTATGGGGTTGGATGTGGGGACTTATTTCAGGGGGATGAAGGAAGATATTGATTATGACCGTTTAGTTCAGGGGATAAACGATGCCTTTAAAGAAAAGACACCGCAGATAAGTTTAGAAGAAGTGGCCCAGGTCCAAAAAGAGTTTGCGGCCAAGATGCAGGAAAAACAGGCTGCCCAGGTAAAAGAACTGCAGGAGAAGAACAAGAATGCCGGTGATGCATATCTTGCCGAGAATAAAAAGAAGAAAGGCGTCATGGTCACCGAAAGCGGCCTGCAGTATGAAGTGGTGAAAAAAGGGACTGGCGTGAAGGTCAAGGAGGGAGATCAGGTCAAGGTGCATTATACCGGAACCTTTATTGATGGTTCGGTCTTTGACGATTCCCGTAAACGGGATGAGCCTGCTGTTTTTGGCGTCGAGCAGGTGGTCCCGGGCTGGAGCGAGGCCTTGAAACTGATGGATGTCGGTTCCCAATATAAACTGGTCATTCCATCTGAACTTGCCTATGGTGAGCAGGGAGCGCCACCCGTGATTGAGCCGAATTCTGTGCTGCTTTTTGACGTCGAGCTCATCTCTATCGAAAAGCAAGAAGACGCTTTATTTTCTGCCCCTGCCCCTGAAAAGAAGTAATTACGAGGTCTGATTATGGGTGATTCTAAAAAGATCAAGAAAAAATGTTGCCATAAATTTGAGAAAAAAGGCAGTTGTTGTTCCAGCTGTCCGTTAGCCGGTAAGGTTGAGGGTAGAAAATCGAAAAAAGAAGAGCAGGGCAAAAAGAAAGAGAAGAAGAAGAAGCAGAGTGATAAGTAAAAGAGTAAGAGCTGTTATCTTGAATAGAATCAAGCGCTGACAGATTATGCGCTTTCAGCGCGTCTAAAAAAAACGGTTCAGAATGGGTCCCTTCTGAACCGTTTTTTTTGTTGGACCGTGGTGCCCTGAGAACTTTCCGTGCTGGAGAGCGTGGTGTCCGGAGCCCTTTCGTTTCCGGCACATGAAGGGGGAAAAGAGGGTTGACTTGTGGGCATTTATAGCTGGTACCGGCTTGTGCTGGCCTTGGTGGCAGCGGCACAGGTTGGCAGTCGTCCGGGGTAGGGCCATCGTACCTTTGATGGTTCTTCTTTCAGTATGTCTGCTCGTCGCAGATGGTCTTCAGCCCCTGCAGGAGGACAAAGCGTCCCAGAGACACCACCTCGCAGGGGAATGAGGCCACGAATAAAGGGTTGTGGCAGAGTCCGCCTGAAAGGTAGATAAGATCAGGGCTGCCGGCAAAATTATAGGCATTCAGGGCAATTCCTTTGACAAATTTGGCCACTGCTTCGGCCTCGCTGGCTCCACTCACCACCGCATCAAAGATATGGCTCATGCCCAGGACCCCGCAGGTCACCGAGAAGGAGCTCTCAGGAACCTGCATAGTGGCAAAATCGAGGTTGTAGTAACGTGCCAGCAGTTCAATGGTAAAACCCATTGAGGCGCCACACTCCACATTCCAGCCCATGTTCTTGATCTTGCCCTGGTCGTAGCGGATGAATTTGATATCCCGACTGCCGCAGTCGAGCAGGGTGTAGTTGTCCGCATCAATCAGGGCATTACCGCCCCTGGCGAGGGCGGTGAGTTCATTGACATACCGGCTGGCGTGCCGTTTGCCGTTATGCCCTGTGGCAAGATCTACCTGCAGGTCCTGGTCGATCTCCTTGGTGGGAATGAGCAGAGGGGCGGTGGTTGTGGTGTCCCATAGCTTGCAGTATGAGGTTCCGAAATCAGCCAGGAGCATAATCAGGGGGTCGGAAGGCCAGGGGAGAGAAGACAGAAATCAGGTTTACGGCCTTTGAGCTCCTGTTTCTGGGGCGCTGAAAGTTCAAGAAAGGCCTCGATCTTTGCCTTGGCGCTGTTGCCGGCCGTAACATCGCAGTCGACATAGAGTCCGTGCGGGTGTCTGCTCGCCAGGTGTCTGGCCAGTGCGGTCTTGGCGCAGAAGGACTGGGCAAAAAAGACCGTAGGGATATCCGAGTTGATCTGTGCCTCCAGTCTCTGGTGGTCAGGGGTCTTGTTCTCCATGCAGCGGGTCCAGCCGTAGACATGGGTCGTCTCCGGGAAGAGGCTGAGCAGGGAAAAATCACGCGGCGGCACACCCCAGAAACCAGCCGTAGGGGTGCAGGCAGGAAGATCCTGGTAAGGCTTGGCCGATTGCACCGACCTGGTGATGGCGCTTATTTTGTCAACAAGGGGCATCTTGCTGGTGCAGAGGGGGGTGCCAAAGTCTTTTCGGTCTTGATTCCTGGTGGTGATGACGGTTGTCTCCGGCAGGATGTCGTGCAGGATGGTGGCGGTATGCAGGGCACAGTCGCATTTTCCCGGTCCGACATCAATATAGATACGATCCAGTTTAAGGCTGAGACCATTGATGACCACGGTGCGCAGGATGGCGCAAAAGACCCGGGGCAGATAGGAAGAGGCCAGCTCGATGTCCCTCTTGACGAGGGGTTCATCCAGATCAAAGATCGTGGTCCCCTCTGCCTCTATCTTTTTGATGATTGCCAGTGGCGGGACCCCGACAATACCGATTCTTTTTTTTTCAGAACTCTTACGCATTTTGATCATTTATTTTGTCTGTGCAGGAGATAAAGTCCGGCGCTGCCAAAGAGAAGATGGATAATCACCGCGGCCAGCAGGGGATGGACGTAATCGGCCCTGGCCAGCGACTGCAGGGCTCCCCAGAGGCCCCAGGCCACAAAGGCCAGCCCGCAGCTGGCGGGAATGGCAATGGAAAGATCACGGCCCCATTTCTGGTACGAGATGAGGAGCACGGGCAGGCCAAGCAGCAGCAGGGGCAAGCCGAGCAGGGTGTAGGAGATACGGCCGTAAAAATCTGCCCATGCCTTGACTTTTTCCGCATCTGTCCGCTGATTATGGATCCGTTGATAGAGAGCGGTTATGGAAAGTTCGGATACCTCATATTTAGGCACAAAAAAAACATCGGGGGTCTCGGCCAGGAAAATTCTCTTCTCGGTAAAGAGTGTGGTCTGGTAGTTGTCTTTGCCTGAGCGCACCTGGGTCTGACCGTTATGGAGTATCCATTCCTGATCTTTCCATTCAGCAGATTCGGCGCTGATCAGGGTGTCCAGGTCGTACTCATCGGTCCAGCTTGAGTAGGAGAAATTGAAAAAGACGGCCTGGCGCGGATCGGGCCTGGCAAAGGAGTAGAATCCCTCATGGCCTTTGTAGTAGTAGCGTCCGTTGCGAAAGATTCCCAGCGGGACCATGCCTTTTATGTTTTCGTACCAGATAGTATTGGTGCTGGACATGGTTACCGGCAGCAGCCATTGGGCCATGGCCAGAAAAAGCAGGGTGCAGATGAGCCCTCCGATGAGCGCCGGCCTGATAATGGCACGAAGTGGAATACCACCGGCCTTGAGTGCTGTCAGCTCATGGCGATGAGTGAGCAGGCCTATGGTAATGACCCCTGAGAGCAGGATAAGCACCGGGCCGAGTTGATCAAGGATAAAGGGAATGCTGAGGATGAAAAACTGAAAGACCAGGCTCAGCGGCTTGCCAGCCTCCATGAAATTGTCTATCTTCTCAAAGAAGTCGATAAGAATATAGATGGCAGCAAAGCCGGCGGCAACAGTGCAGAAGATCCTGACAAACTGGGTCAGTATGTAGCGGTTTAATAATAGCAAGATCAGAGCCTGTTTTTTCCGGTGCCTATTATGCAAGGTACCTATTATAGTTGACACTTCTTTGTTGAAATTAGGTACCATCATCCGGCTCTCTCGTCAAGAAGAAGACAGGTGAGGAGCTGTGAGTATTCAGGAGCCCTGGCGCAAGAATCACTCAGCTCCTCACTATATGGTGACAAAGTCCTTGGCTGGTCTGGTTGCTTGCACCAAAGAGGATAAAGAACGACCGTTCTTGTGTCGCGACAGCAGAGCAATGAAAGAAAGAAGGAAAAACTGTATGGTATTAAGAAAGATAACCTCTTTTGTCCTTCCTGTCCATCTGACGGCGGAAAAGCCCAGTCTGCAGGACAATAGTGCTGATCTTGATCGTCTACGCCGCGCCCTCAGGGCAATATTACCCGATTCTCGACCGCTGGAGATCCCTTTTGCCAGGGTTGTGTCGCTGTGCAGACGTTTTCGTCAGGCCGGGTTTGCCGGGGTCGCCCTGGTCAATGATCTCCCCGAGAGATGGGTGCTGGCCGATTTTCTGCCTGAACTGCCGGCAATGTTGCCGGCCATGGCCCTCGATCTTGGCACCACCCATCTGGAGGCGACCCTGGTGGATCTGCTTACCGGCCGGGTCCTTTCCTCGGCCGGGCGTGAAAACAGCCAGATCGAATATGGGGCCGATATTCTCAGCCGCATTCATCAGGCCACTCAGGAGAGGAGGAAAATGCGGGAGGTGGATTTTTCCTTCATCGATCCCGGTCTTGCTCTCCTGCAGCAGAACATTGTTTCCTGTATCAATGCCCTGACGGCTGAACTGGTCGCCGGCAGCGGGGTGGATGCCGGTGACATCCGGGCTCTGTCGCTATCCGGCAATACAACCATGGTCCATCTCCTTCTTGGCCTGGATCCCTTTCATATCTGCCGGGAACCCTATATCCCGATGGTCAATTCTATTGAACCCATGGAGAGCCGAGAGCTCGGGCTGGCCCTGCACGAGGCTGCGCCAATATGGATTATGCCTTCAGTCGGCAGTTATTTCGGTGGCGATCTGATTGCCGGGATTCTGGCCTCTGGCATGGCCGGATCGGCACAGACCCGCATGCTGATTGATGTGGGCACCAATGCCGAGGTAGTGCTGGGTAACCGGGACTGGCTTATTGCCTGTGCCGGGGCTGCAGGTCCGGCGCTCGAAGGCGGGGTGGCGCGTATGGGGATGCGGGCAGCGCCCGGCGCCATCGAATATGTCTCTTTAGATCCTGTAACCTATGTACTTGAAGTGAAGACGATTGATGACGCGCCGGCGCGTGGTATCTGCGGATCCGGCCTGATTGATCTGGTGGCCGCGCTCTATCTGGCCAGAATCATTGATGTCCGGGGAAAATTCAGGGACCCGGAGCGGGAAAGCGATCCGGGTCGTGCCGCCTTTATGCGGGAGCGGCTGGTGGTGCGGGACGGCCAGCGGGCTTTTGTCGTGGTGGCTCCATCGGCGGCCGGTGCTGGTGACGAGGTGCTCCTCGAGCAGATTGATATTGATGCGATGATTCGCTCGAAGGCCGCCATGTACGCGGTCCTGGCCACCCTGATGGGCCAGGTTGACCTGGATTTTGGTGACCTCGCTGAGATCTGTGTGGCCGGTGCCTTCGGCAGTCACCTTAATCCGCGGCAGGCCATAACCCTGGGGATGCTTCCGGATCTGGACCTGTCGGTCTACCGGGCCATTGGCAACAGTTCGCTTCAGGGGGCCCAGCAGGTTCTGCTCTCCCGCTCATCCCGGCAGGAGTGCCTGGATATCGTCTCTAAAATCACCTATGTCGAATTGAATGTGAACCAGGAATTCATGATTCGTTTCTCCGGCGCCCGTTTTATTCCCCATACTGATCCGTCGATTTTTCCCTCTGTCCCTCTGTTTGCAGAACAGAAAGAAGATCTGTGAAGAGGCCTGGTGTTGTGTGTCGGGCTTGCGCTCCTGCTTGGCGATATGCTATGATTGAAATTGATGGGCTGGTGTTTCCTGGGGCAGCGGAACGGCGGATTCCTGATGTGCTGCTTGAATGAATAGTAGTAAAGTATTATTTTAATTTGATAAGTCGTAGTCAAAAAGATCTTTCTCTTGGCGTTTTGTGATCGGCACTAGGATCCGATTGCTCTTTACCCCCCCATGGAGCGAGCGATACTCGGTCCACCTTGGCCTGTGTTTCGCAATGGTCAGGGATAGAAAGGTTATTTGCTGCGACTTCTAACCTGCATGGAAAATTACAGTCTTTAGTGACTGGATATATTGAAATGGCTATAAAACAAAAAAATGGCGTCTGCGCGCCGGTGAGTGTCTCTTGCAAGACTGCCAAGGAACGTTTACAGGGATTTTGGAATGTCTTTGAAAAAGAGGATGAGGTCCTTGTCTGTATCAGTGCAGATCCCGATGCCCTGGCCTGTGCCATGGCAATCAAGCAGTTGCTTCGCTACAGGGTGAAGAATGTCGTTATCGCCCATCCGAATGAAATTCGACGATTGAATAATATCGCCATGGTGCAACGGCTGAAGATTCCACTGGAACGGTGGAACACAATCAAACTCGATGCCTTCAGCAAGAAAGTGCTGGTTGATTCGCAACCAGCACATCTTCCTTGCTTTGAGAAGGTTAAATTTGATGCCGTGATTGACCACCATCCCTTTTCAGGCGAGTGCCAGGCTACTTTTGTCGATATCCGTCCGGATTATGGTGCTGCCTCCTCAATGCTTGTGGAGTATCTGCGCGCGGCCGGCATCAAGCCCACTGTGGCCACGGCCACCGCTCTTTTTTACGGGATCAAGGTGGATACCCGTAATTTTGAGAAACAATCCCGTCTCTCTGACGGGATCTCGTTCCGTTATCTCTTTACCCTGGCCAATAGAAATCTGGTGAGAAAGATTGAGCTTACTGATCTGAGGCGTTCTGAGCTCAAATATTTTCTTGCCGGACTGGCAGAGATGAAATATTCAAAACGGCGCCTATACACGCATGTCGGTAAGGTTCGTAGTCCTGATGTGCTAGTGATGATTGCTGATTTTCTTAATCATGTTGATGAGGTGGACTGGGTCTTTGTCTCGGGTATCCACGGTGAGCGGCTGATTGTGATCTTTCGTTGTGATGGTTATCGAAAAAATGCGGGAAAACTTGCTGCCCGCATCTTTGGCGCTGTGGGGTCAGCAGGCGGGCATAAAGAGGCTGCCCGGGCAGAGGTTCCCTTGAAAAATCTGTCGCCGGAATACCAGGAATTTACCTCTCTGACTCTCAAACGACTTACGACCCGACATATGAAGTAACTGGCGAGGTAAATTGTTTTGAAGAGAAAATGTTCCCTTTCTTTTAGGGGGTGAAGAATGCACGCACCTTCCACTCTGGCGATGATTCTGGCGGGCAGCCGGGTTGATGAGTTGAACGTCCTGACCTGTTACAGGCCGAAATCAGCCGTGCCCTTTGGCGGATTCTGCCGGGTGATAGACTTTGCCCTGAGTAATCTGATGAATTCCGGTATTGAGCAGATTGCTATTCTCAGTCAATATCGGAGCTTTTCCCTGATCAATCATATCGGCACCGGAGCGGCATGGGATATGATCGGCCGCTATCGTGGGATCTCCATTCTTCCCCCTTTTAAGGGTATGGAGGACAGCGCCGACTGGTATCTCGGGTCAGCTGATGCGATCTACAAGAACCTTGATTTCATCCGTTATCACCAACCTGAAGAGATCCTGATCCTTTCCGGAGATCATATCTACAATATGGACTATCGGAAGATGATAGCCTATCACCATGAAAAGAAGGCCGATCTTACCATTGGCTGTATCCAGGTGCCCCTTGAAAAGGCCCATCGTTTCGGGGTGGCGGCACTTGACGATGAAGACGGGGAACGGGGTGGCAAGGTCCTTTCCTACTGGGAAAAACCAGCAGAACCGCAGTCACGTTGGGCCTCTCTCACGGTCATGTGCTTTCGACCCGAGGTTCTCTATCGGGCCTTGGAGGAAAATCACAGCCAGGATTCCTATGAATTCGGACGGGATATTATTCCCATGCTCATGGCCCAGAATCGCCGAATCTATGGCTATAAACATCAGGGATATTGGGGTTACACCAGAACCATTGAAGAATACTGGCAGTCCAATATGGACCTGCTGGGGGACAATCCTAAGATTGATATGGAACAATGGGGGGTGCGAACCAACCTTGCCCATCGGGGCATCTGTGATCTTCAACCCACCCTGATAAGAACAGAGGCCACGGTGCAAAACAGTATGATCTATAATGGGTGTGTCGTTGAGGGAGAGGTGCGAAATTCGATTCTCTTTCCCGGGGTACGGGTGGGAAAAGCGGCGGTGGTAGACCAATCTGTGCTCTTTTTTAATAATGTGATTGGGGAGAATTGTTGTCTGCGCAAGGTCGTGGCTGATGTCAACAGTGTTTTTGGTGAGGATGTGCGCGTCGGTCCGATCTCTGGGCAGGAGGCGGGAGCGGTGACGGTGATTGGCTGGAATAATCAGATCCCGGCGCACACCGTTATTGGCGAAGGTGCCACCATTGACCCCCATCTTCCTGCTGAACAGTGGAAAGAGGATGTGGCACCAGGGGAGGTGAGGCGATGAGCCGAAAGAAAGACGCCCTGGTTCTCCTGCTGGCCGGTGGGGTTGGCAGTCGGTTAAACATCCTGGTTCAGAGCCGGGCCAAACCGGCTGTGCCTTTTGGCGGCCTGTACCGGATCATTGATTTCAGCCTCAGCAATGTCATGAATTCAGGGTTGACAAGAGTTGGAGTCCTGACCCAGTATAAGCCGCTTTCGCTGATGAAGCATATCGGCACGGGTGAGGCCTGGGATTTTACCGGACGCAGCCGCGGGGTGAAGATCCTGCCGCCGCGTACCGGTTTCAAGGACTCCGACTGGTACAAGGGCACGGCTGATGCGGTGCGGCAGAATATTGATTTTCTGGAGGCAAATCCTGCCGATGAGGTTATTCTGCTCTCTGGTGATCATATCTATCATATGGATTTCGATGCCATGCTTGAGTATCATCGGTACAAGAAGGCGGATGTGACCGTGGCCATGATGGCGGTTCCCAAAAGCGAGATGCATCAGTTTGGTGCCGGGATCATCGATGCCCAGAACCGGATTGTTGACTGGGAAGAAAAACCGAAAAATCCCAGGAGCAACCTTGCCTCCATGGGGATCTATGTCTTTAACCGACGCTATTTGCTCGATGCCCTGGCAAGAGATCGTGATGAGGTTGATTTCGGTATCCATATCCTGCCGTGGGCCATTGACAACGATAATGTTTTTGCCTATCCCTTCTATGGCTATTGGCGTGATGTGGGTACGATCCAGGCCTATTGGGAGGCCAATATGGACCTTCTCCGGTCGGGGAGTGAACTCTCTCCTGAAAAATGGGGGATCCGAACCAATGTTGAGGCGGAAGAGCGGCGGGCTGACCGGGCGCCGGCCCGTTACGGGTCTGAGGCTGTGGTCAAGGGCTCCATGATCTCTGCCGGCTCTACCGTTAATGGAACGGTGATCAATTCAGTGCTGGCCCCAGGGGTGGTGGTTGAATGCGGGGCAATGGTCAAAGATTCCATCCTTTTTGCCGATTGCGTGGTGGAGACTGGCGTCTCTGTTGACCTTGCCATTTTAGACAAACTTGTTCATGTCGGATCCGGGGCCGTGATCGGCGCGGGGAGTAATCACCATATCCCTAACCGCAAGCAACCGACCCATCTCTATACCGGAATCACCCTGATCGGTAAAGAGGCAGTGGTGCCGAGGGGGCAGAGAGTTGGACGAAATTGTATAATCAATTCTCATACCCAGTATGACGCCTATCCAGGAAATGAGGTTCTGGATGGTGAGTCTGTGTAACCAATCGGCAGAGAATTTACCTGGAACCATGATCCTGAAAAATATTGTGTTTTCAGTAAATTCAGGTATTATGCCTTTCTGTTTGCGCCGCTGTAAAAAATAGTATGGTCATTTGATTGACTGGAGGCGGCATAAGGTGCCGTAAACAATAACAGCCTTGCCCTTATTGTTTACGGCACATAAGAAATCCAATCTGCCCGCGTAGCTCAGGGGATAGAGCACAGGATTCCTAATCCTGGAGTCGCGCGTTCGATTCGCGCCGCGGGCACCAATAAAATCAAGGGGTTAAGTCAAGTTGGCTTAACCCCTTTTTGTTTCTATCTCTACAGTTATTTATATGCCGTCCAGATCCGTTTCTCGGCAAGGTCGTCTCGTTGATCCATGTTGCAAATATCCTTAAAAAAAAGAAAAAGTATGGAATCGTGGTAGAGAAGACTTGTCACCGTTGCTGTCTTTGGAGTAAACTTTGTGTCTGTGGTTTTGTCTGTATGATCCAGTGTTGGCGTGACATTCTATAAGAGTAAGAGAAAACAATGATCATCACTGTAATTCTGAAAAAGATGAGAGCTGCTGTCGCTGATCTGCTGCCTATCGTCCTGGTGATCGCTTTCTTTCAGATTATTGTCTTGAAACAACCCTTGCCGCACATGGGAGATGTTCTTTTCGGTGCTCTTCTTGTGGTGACCGGTCTCACTCTCTTCGTCCAAGGGTTGGAGATGGGGCTGTTTCCCATTGGGGAGTCAATGGCCCATGCCCTGGCCAGGAAGGGTAGTCTCTTCTGGCTCCTCTGTTTTGCCTTTGCGCTGGGCTTTTCAACCACCGTGGCAGAGCCGGCTCTGATCGCAGTGGCTGCAGAGGCAGCAGAAATTGCCGGCCAGGGGGGGCTTATTGATCCAAGCCGGGAATCCTTGCAACACTATGCCTTTGGCCTTCGCATGTCTGTCGCTTTTTCTGTGGGACTTGCCATCCTTATCGGTGCCATGCGTATTCTTCGCGGTTGGCCTATCCATTATCTGATCATCGGCGGGTATGTCCTTGTGATGCTGATGACGATGATTGCCCCGGAAGAGATCATCGGTATCGCCTATGATGCCGGCGGAGTGACCACATCCACCATTACGGTACCGCTGGTTACTGCTCTGGGAGTGGGGCTGGCCTCAATCATCAAAGGGCGAAGCCCTCTTGTGGATGGCTTTGGTCTGATTGCCTTTGCCTCTCTTCTCCCTATGATTTTTGTCATGGGCTATGGGATTATAATATTCGGTTGAAAGGGGGACTCTTGTGGTGGAATTCATCTATGATTTCAGTAAAATATTGCTCTCCACCTGTAAAGATGTCCTGCCGATTATTCTTCTTATTATCTGTTTCCAACTCTTTGTCCTGCGTCAGCCGATTCCCCATTTACGTCGTCTTGTTGTCGGTGGTGTCTATGTTGTCCTGGGTCTGGCCTTGTTTTTGGCCGGGCTTGAAAAGGCACTTTTTCCCCTGGGTAAAATTATGGCGACTCAGCTCTCTGATCCAGTCTTTATTTATGGGGCAGGCGAAGAGTTGTTGCAGGCCGATTGGAAGGCGTATGGCTGGGTTTATCTCTTTGCCGCTATGATCGGCTTTGCCACCACCATCGCCGAACCGTCTCTCATCGCCGTGGCCTATAAGGCAAACGAGGTGTCGGCCGGGACTATCAGTCAATGGGGCCTGAGGCTTACTGTTGCTGTAGGGGTCGCCTTCGGCATAAGTCTCGGCACATTTCGTATCGTCACCGGCACCCCATTGTATCTCTATATTCTTGTCGGCTATATGATTGTTATTGTCCAGACTCTCTTGGCCCCTAAAAGTATCATCCCTCTGGCTTATGATTCAGGAGGTGTCACCACCTCTACAGTAACAGTACCTCTGGTGGCGGCGCTTGGCCTTGGGTTGTCCGCCACTGTCCCAGGGAGGAATCCAGCTCTGGACGGTTTTGGCCTTATTGCTTTTGCCAGTCTTTTTCCAATAATAACAGTTCTGGGTTATAGTCAGTTTATGCACTGGCGTGTCCAACGCAAAACAAAATTCAGGGAGAAACGTGATGCGCTTTAAACTTATTTTGTCCTCGGTTAAGGCCGATATCACCAACCGTATTGTTGATGCGGCAAAAGCGGCAGGAGCCACGGGAGCCACAATCATACCGGCCAGGGGGACTGGTATCCATGAGGCGAAAACCTTTTTTGGTCTCTCGCTGGAGGCCCAGACCGATATCATTATGCTGCTTGTTGAAGAACATGTTGTAATCAAGATTCTTGATGCGATACGTGAGGCCGGAGAGTTTCATAGGCCTGGCACCGGCATTGCTTTTGTGCTGCCGATTGAGCAAGTCGTGGGCCTGGAAAGCCAGATTGAAAAATTTAAAGAAGAAGTTCGGGAAAGTTATTTTTAAGAAGTGGTTTTTATTCTTAGAGAGGGAGGAAAATATGGAACCTGGCAGCACTGCAATAATCCGGGCAAGAGACGTAATGCATAAGGGGATCGTTTCGATTGACGGAATGGCCACAGCCAGGGAGGCGGTGGCTAAAATGCGTTCTGAGAAAGTAGCGTCTCTACTTGTTAGAAAACGGCATGACAACGACGCCTGGGGCATACTGGTCATTCAGGATTTCGTTAAAGGGGTGATTATACCCGGTCGTTCAGCAAGTGAGGTGAATGTCTATGAGATCATGACAAAGCCTATTATCACCGTGCCGGCTGATATGGATATACGTTATGTGGCCCGCTTGATCTGTCGGGCCGGTATTCGAAGAGCACCGGTTGAGGATAAGGGGGAGCTTGTCGGTGTGATCTCTCTGTCCTCGTTGATCCTCGATAATGACCTTTGTTAGAGGAACAGCTTTTTGATTTGGTCTAACTGATGGAAATTGTAAGGGGCTCGGAAAATACTGATGACCCTGAATTACGACTGGATTTGCTGAATTGGCTTATATCATAGTGCTGACAGTAATGGTGGCGATAGCAATATATCTGATTAATTTGCCGCTGAAGGTGATAAGAGAAAACAGCAGGAAATTGAGACGTAATGAGCCGCTGACCAGACAAAGCGGGTCGCCGATGATAGGCACCCAGGAGAGCAGGAGCGACCAGGATCCGTATTTCTGGTAGAGAAGTGTCGTCTTGTGGAACCTGACTTCATCGATACGCAGGATATTGGTTGCCAGAAACGAGGAACCCCAGAATCCGATTCCGTACGTAGTGCAGGCCCCGAGGAAGTTGCCCAGGGTTGCCACTATAATTACATCTTCTAACTGGTATGCCCGTAATAAGATCAGGGAGACCAGCAGCCATTCGGAGCCGAGTGGCAGGATGGTTGCCGCCAGGAAACTGACGATAAAGAGGGTGGCCAGGCTGTGCTGGAGGAGGAAGTTGTCCAAGGAGATTCTGTTATCTTTTGTGCAGTGGTTCAGGCCTGAGTTGACATTGGGAGTTGTAACCAACGAGTCGATATATTTTTCGAACCTCTGCACCGCGTTTCCTCTTGTCGTTCTTGCCATGGAGATGAGGCAGCTCTGTTGGGTTGTTAACGGCGTACCAAATTCTTGATCGTACCTGTCAGATTATATTTAAGCTATCAAATTTTCATCCATAGCGCTTATGTTGAGGGTGAAGTATTCCGTTTTGCAGTTGGAAATGGATTTCCCGCCAGAGTAGTTATCCCTTACCAGGGAATTGTAGACAATGACTGAGAAGATATGCTGATAAACGGACCGGAAAGGGAAGTTGTGATTTTGATGACTGACATGGTTCAGTATTCCCGACAATCCTCTGGAATGCCTCCGGAGGAAATCAGAGATTTTCTGATCGGCTACCATGGGAGAGTCAATGAGCTTGTCCATCGCCAAGAAAGTATGCCTCTGGAGATTGAACCTTCGGCCGGCGATGGCAACCTGATAATCTTCGACAAGCTCCCGGGAGAGGATTGTTCCGGGATTTGCACCCGGGCTCTGGGTGGAGCGCTGAGGATGGCGGAGGCTATTGCCGAGGGCACCCTGGCCCCGACCCGTATGGGGCTTTTTCTTGGCTGTATCATTGAAGCACAACTGGGTTCCAGAATGGCCAAATTTGGCTCAAGTTTTGCTGTCGCCAATCGGCTTGAGGAGCTTTGCGGCTATTTTGGCACTCACCTGCTGATGGATCGGGAGGTTGCCAGGAACCAGAAGGGTTTTGACAGAAATCTGGTAAATATAGCCAAGGTCAGCCTGACCAGTTCACTTCATCCGATGAATATCTTCACTGTCTATAAACCGGGAATCCAGAATTGTCCGGCAGAGGTGGATGAAGCACAAATGCTCGGATTTATTAAGATAAAAAATAAGGCGATGGAGTTGTTCAGTGGACATCTGCAACTGGGCGTTGAGCCGGACTTTCCAAGGGTGCGGGAAGAACTGCTTGCGGTCCAGAAAATCTTCAAAGACTTGACCGGCAGTGAGGATGTTGCCACAGAGAGAATTCTCGAATATATAAGGGAAACCCCGCTGCCACCTGGCGATTTTGGCCAGAAAGGGATGAAGCTGATGGAGAAGAAGCGTGATTCTCTCGGCGAGCGTTTATTCCATCTCTCGAAAGAACTGTTGCGGGCGATGGACGCAGAATTTTATCATGCCTTGGTTGTGGATACCAAGTGGGAGAGATATTTCAAGTTGGAATGGTGTAAGAAGGGCGATATCCTAATCCGTATAGACAGCGTCCCTGATGGTATTTATTACCTTGACAGCGGGACGGTGGAGATCCTCAACTCCAAAGGAGAGCTGCTTTCCACTATGGAATCGGGGACGATCTTTGGTGAAATGGCCTATTTTGACAGAGAAAAAAAGCGTACGGCTACCGTGCGGGCTAAAACCGATATGGTTGTGAGAAAGATATCCACCGATGACTTTCAGAAATTGCCGGTGATAATCAGAATTTTTGAGCGAATTGCCATGGCGCGCCGCCAGGAGATTGTCGAGAATTCAGAAGCAGGGTTAGTTGAGGTTGGTCGTCAATAGTGGGCAGTAAAAAGACCAGCTCTTCAAGGGGATAAAAAAAACAGCACAGCAGTAATTCTTGATTTTATTATCTGCGAGGAGTTTGAGAAACAGGGTCGAGGGCGAAGAGGTGGACTCGGTATTGTTGTGTTTACTGCTGTTGCCGGTGGCGAGTGTGATGCTTCCCTGCTTGTAAAGAATTTTGCGCAAAAGGGATGTTGGAATATGCCAGGAGAAGGCAGGTAATGCCATAAGGGTTCTTGGTTGGATTAGCGCAAACGAAGAAGCACCTAAGCAAGCTAAGTGCCTATGTTTATTGGTGCGCCCGGAGGGATTCGAACCCCCGACACCCGGATTCGAAGTCCGGTGCTCTATCCAGCTGAGCTACGAGCGCCTATGATGAATCAGGAAGAAACAGCATCCACTTTATTTCAATAAATGCCTCTATAGGAAACTCAGCTGTCTCTTTCCTGAACTCCCGACTACGTAGAAATGACGCAGCATTTAATGGATGTCATTTCTGTGCGGGCAGGAACCCAGTATTTATGGGGTACACAGGAACTTTTAGCTGAGTATTGTATAGAGCCATTTTCAATACAAAAAATTTATTCTACCATGCTTCTACCATTGTTTGTATAAATAAATGATGGCGTACGAGAAGAACACTGCTCTTAATCGCCACAGGTTATCCTGATCGTTTCCGCCTTTTCGCTGATCCCTTTTTTCAGCACCTCATGATTGTAGGCCGCAATCACGTCCCTCCGCTTGAGCATACCCAACACCCATTTATTCTCCAGATCTTCAACAACCGGGATCTCTTCAATGCCTTTGATGTCAAAGAGCTGCATGGCCGTATAGAGCGAGTCGTCGGGGGTGAGCATGATCACGTCCCGGCTGCATATCCCGCCAACCAGATAACAGACCCGCTCTGCATTACTCTTGTGGAGGATATTCTTCACGTCCTGCATGGAGACGATCCCGGTCATCTTCCCTGAGTCGTCAACCACCGGAAAGTAAAAACCTCCCTTGGCCATGCTGAATATCTCCAGCAGCTGATTGATGTTCGCCTTTTCACTGATAAAGTCGACATCTTCGGTGATGGCCTTACCCACCTTGATCGATTTCATGACCGCCGTTTCACGGCCCTCGTGAATGTCGATGCCTTCGCGGGTGAAATCCACAGTGTCGATCGAATCCTTATTGAATCTCTTGGCGACAATCGTGCCGATAATGGAGGTGAGCATGATCGGAACGATGATCATGTAGTTGCCGGTCATCTCAAAGAGCAGGAAAATAGCGGTCATCGGGGCGTGGGTGGAGGCAGCCAGAAAGGCACCGATACCAACAGTGGCGTAGGCGCCCGGGGCGGCAGTCATCGTGGGGAAGACCATGTTGGCCAGGTGGCCAAAGGCGCCGCCGATCATGGCCCCGATAAAGAGGGCCGGGGCAAAGACGCCACCGGCACCTCCCGAGCCAAGGGTTATGGCGGTGGCGATGATCTTGAGGAAGATAAGGACAAACAGGAGCACGAGGGTGCCGTGGCCATTGATCACCGACTCGATAAAATGATAGCCATCTCCCATGACCTGGGGATAGGCCATGCCCATGCATCCTATGATAAAGGCCCCGGTCAGCGGTTTGAGCTGGGGATGGATGGGCAGGGTCTGGTATCTGTCCCGGATCAAGTAAAAGATGCGGATATGAAAGACGGCGATCAGGCCGATGATGACGGCCATGATGGTGTAGAGCGGCAGCTCGACAAAGGGGTTGACCAGGTGGTAATCCGGAATGGAGAAGGCAGTGGTTTCACCATAATAGGCCCTGGTCACCACGGTGGCGATGGCTGAGGCAATGACGAGTGCGGAAAAGGAGGAGATCTCGAAGGTGCCGAGCAGGACAATTTCCGAGGCAAAAAAAATGCCGGCCAGGGGGGCGTTAAAGATACCGGCAACACCACCGGCGCAGCCGGCGGCAATATAGACCTTCATGCGCGCTCCTGAAACCCTGGAGGCTTGACCAACCTGCGAGCCGATGGCCCCGCCGATAGCGGCAATCGGTCCTTCTACCCCGGCGGAGTTTCCGGTGCCGATGGTCAGGGCGGTGGAGATGAGTTTGAGAATGATGGTCCGGGCCCTGATGTAGCCACCTTCCAGGTTCACTTTGCGCAAGAACTTGGTGAAGCCGTAGCCGTTGATCTCTCCTGGAAAGAGCAGAGACAGCGGGATCAGCAGGACCATGCCGGTCATGGGGATCAGGGGCAGGAGCAGCAGGCGCCACCCGCCCTGATTGATGCCCAGCAGTTCTTTGCCGCCTTCAAAGAGAAGCGCTTCGATCCCTTTGACCATGGTCTGGAAGAGAATAATGGTTATACCGGCCATCAGGCCTATAAAGGCGGCAATGGCCATCATCCGGACATTTTCACCGGGCATGAATTTTTCCAGGCTGGCTTTCATCGTTTTTGCGGCACCTTACAGCCGGCAATCGTGGCCTGTTTCAGGAAAAAGTCATCGGTCATACCGGCAATATGATCACGAACCATGGTGGCCGGTGGCTGATTGTGCGGACAGTGGTCTGTTATATTGGTCATGAAGTCAATCGGTGCGGTCATGCCCGTGTCGTTGTCTGCCAGGCACTCAAGGTAGGTCTCAAAGAGGGTCTCGTAGCAGTTTTTTATGAGAGGCATGTTTGTTTTTGTCAGTGGATGCAGGTAGATATAAGTGTAGTTGAACTGCTTGAGCTCTTGCAGGGCATTGGCGATAGTGTCACTGAATCCTATGTGATTGCTGGCCGTGTCGGGCGGTGCTCCCGGGGCTGCAATCTGACTGTGGCTGATCAGATCCGTGACCAGGGTGTAGACAATGGAGCCGTTGCTCTCTCCTAAAATCTGACGGCACGATGCAGGGATATCTGTCCGCTTGATCAGGCCCAGGATGATGGCATCCTCTATGTCTCGACCGATATAGGCGATGGTATCGGCCATGCGGACGACGCATCCTTCCATGGTGGCCGGGTACAGATTGAGCGTCGGATCAGCCTGCTTGGCAGCCAGCTTATGGTCAAAATCAGTGAAATCGACAATGGGGATGGGGCTCAGGTGGCGCGCATGCAGCTCACCATCGTGACAGAGGATGCCGTCCAGGGTCTGCAGACTGAGATTCCAGCCCCGGCCCTGGCGTTCCAGTTGATCGAGAAAGCGGATCGACTGGATATTATGCTGAAAGGGCGGCAGGCCATGTTTGTTACAGAGCTCGGCCAGGAAATGTTCGCCATCGTGACCAAAGGGGGGATGGCCGATGTCATGCCCAAGGGCGATGGCCTCGATAAGATCCTCGTTGAGATAGAGGAAACGGCCGATGGTTCGGGCAATACGGGAGACCAACTGCACATGCAGGACCCGATGGGTGATGTGGTCGTTTGAGATTAGACAGAAGACCTGGGTCTTGTCTATGTAGCGGGTGTATGCCCTGGAATGGAGGATACGGTCGGCATCCAGGGAATAGGCCTGCCTGTGACCTCTGTTTGTCTCTTCCTTTCTTCTTCTGGCCTTAATACTCAGGCTGGCGGCAGGAGAAAGGCGCCGTTGCTCGTCGCTATTAAGCTGGCCCTGGATGGCAAAAAGAAGTGGTTGTGAGTCTGATTCTGACATATGACTTTATGAGAGGTGAACACGGCAGTGAGTATGACGTGGGTCTGGTTGCAGGGTATCTTGAATCAGTAACTGTTGGGCTGCGCGCTATCCCTGGCGCAAAGTCTGTTTTATGGCGATTCCGATCTGGGCTATAGTATATGGCTTTTTGATAAAGAGGATTGCTCCAAGTTCGTGGATCTTTTTTACCTCTTCATCTTCAGAGAAGCCACTGGCAATAATAACCTTTTGCGCGGGATTTGTCTGGAGAATCTGCTCATAGGTTTCACGACCATTCATCCCCGGTTCCATAATCATGTCCAACAGAACCAGATCTGCCTTGTTCTGTTGGAGGTAAGTGACAGCTGCTTCACCGCAGGCAACTGCACAGGCCTGATAATTAAGCTCCTTCAACAGGTTGCAGGCTATGAGCCTCTGGCCTTCCTGGTCATCAACGATTAAAATGGTCTCACCATGCCCTTTATACGCATTCATGGAGATGGCCGTTGGTTTTTCATCCTTCTGTTTCCTGGTGGCTGGAAAAAAGAGTTCAAAGGTCGTTCCTGTTGTATTGCTGCTCACATTGATATAACCGTTGTGATCATGCACTGTCCTCCAGACAATGGCCAGGCCAAGCCCTGTACCGCTTCGGCCCATGACCTTTTTTGAATAGAAGGGTTCGAAGATTTTATTTAATGTATGCTCAGGGATGCCGGGACCGTTGTCGGAGATGGTGAGGACGACATATTGACCGGCATTGATGTGTTCATATCCATGGAGTGGTGTTTCAAGAAGTCTATTGCTGGTGGCAACGCCAATGAGGCCATCTTTTTCTATGGCCTCATTGGCGTTGTTGAGCAGGTTCATTACAGCCTTGCTGATATGGATTTCTGAGCAGCTGATATTGGACAGGTCCTCAGCAAATTGTGTTTCGATTCTCACTCCTTGAAATTGGGAAATAATGGTCTGCTGTTCAATGGAAGCCAGATGATTTTTGATGATGGTGTTCAGGTCACAGATTTTTTTTTCGGCTGTGGTGCCCCTGGCCAGGGTGAGGATGTCAGAGACTACTGCCGCCGCCCGCTTGCCTGCGTCTCGAATAAATTCAATGGATTCTCGGTGTTTGTCATCCTGATCCATCTGCATGAGTAGTATCTCCGGATAGGTGACAATGCCTGATAAAATATTATTGAGATCATGGGCAATGGAGCCGGCCATCAAGCCAAGGGTCTCAATCTTGTTTGCTGTTGCCAGCTTTTCCAGAAGTGTTATTTTTTCCTGTTCGGCCTTGATCCTGGCCGATATGTCTCGTATGGCGCAGACCCTGACTTTTCGGTCATGGTATTCCATGCAGCTGCTGTTGGTTTCAACGGGGAAGGGTGCTCCGTCTTTCTTGAGTCCCATGGACTCATGGAAACCCACTTCGCCATTGCTGATCCTTATGCTGATCGCAGTCAGTGCCTGGGGAGGAAATATCTTCTCAAGGATATTGGTGCCGATCATCTCTTCTCGCTGGTATCCAAAGAGATTGAAGAATTGTTGATTGGCATCAAGAAGGATACCCTGGTCATGGATGATAATCCCTTCCCAGGAGGCATCGGCCAGTATCTTGAACCGCTCTTCACTGGCGCTGAGGGCCTTTTCCATTTGTTTATGCTTGATCGCCTTCTCTATGGTTTTGAGAAGCAGATCCGGATCAATTGGTTTTTTTAAATAATCATAGACCCCTTTTCGCAAGGCCTGAATGGCTGCTTCTATTGAACCGTTGCCGGTCAGCATGATCGCGACTAAAAAGCGGTTATTCTCTTTTATCGAATCAAGCACATCGTAGCCATACATGTCTGGCAACTCGAGATCGAGAAGGACCAGGTCAAAAATATGGGTGTCCAGCAGGACGACCGCTTCACGGCCACAGGTGGCAATGGTGACCCGATATCCGGAGAGTGCAAGGATCTGCTTGAGTGTTTCACCAAAACGTATCTCGTCATCGACAAGAAGAATATGTTGCGAGTGATCCATCAAAAAAAACCTCTTGATGCGGGTAGTGGATGAATATACGGGAACGGTGTTAAAAATCATCAATGGGCAGAACAATGGTAAAAGAGGTTCCTTTCTCGTTGTTGCTGTCACAGGTGATGGTCCCATGGAGTTTGGCAATGATATTCTGGACAATGGCCAGCCCCAGCCCCGAGTTTCCTGTCCCTTCTTTGGTGCTGACAAAAGGATCAAAAAGATTGCTGGCAATCTCTTCAGCAATACCTGGACCATCATCACGGATGGTGATCTCAACAACCTGGCGGTGCAGATGCCTTCTGCCTGAGGGGAGGCTGGCCTTTGTCAGATCTCTTTGATGGGCCTCCAGATAAATATTCCCGCCTTCCTGAATGGCCTCTGCACTGTTTTTGACAAGATTGATGATGATTTGCTTGATATCGTCGGCGGTGGCCACAATGGAAGGAAGGTCAGGATCCGGGGTAAAGTGAATCCGGATCTTAGAGGTATATAAGATAGATTTGGCAAGAATCTTGGTTACATCTGCCAATAAAGCGTTGAGGTCAACTTTTTCCTGTTCTTTTTTATCAGCAGGGGCAAAGCAATTTAATTGCTGAACAATGTTTGAGATCCGGTCGATTTCGTCATTAAGGATTTTCAGATCTTCTTTCAGCGTTGACGAATGGGTAAATTTCAGCTCAAATATCTTGAAATAATTTTTGATAATGGCCAGAGGGTTATTGATTTCGTGGGCTATCTTGGCAGCAGCCAGGGATGTGGCCGCCAGTCGCTCTGTCTGGATTATTTTAGTCTGTTTTTCCCTGATCTCAAGCAGGTTCAAAGATTGCGCTGCCTGGCTGGCCATCAGGCGCAGGATTCTGGCGTCGCCTTTGAGCCTGGCTTCATTCAGGCCAAGGACAATCACCCCTACAGGGATATCCTTGACCATCATGGGGACATAGGCCATTCCGCTTTTGCCGATTAAGTCCAGGAGTTGGGCGTCCGCCAGGCTGAGATCGTTGGCGGCTTTCGGTTCCTGGGCGTTGATGATTCTCTGCTCACGGAGTGACCTGGCCAGGAGACTGGTGGAGGCTTCACTGGGAAGGGCCAGATCCTGGACGAGTTCTTGAAAGCGGTTTTGGGGAGAGGTGCAGCCAAAAAGGATCCTGTCGTCAGGGTTATGGAGAAAAAAGAGGATGGTGTCAATTTCTAAAAGCACATGCAGCGCCTGTTCCGTGGCCCACAGAATAGTATCTCTGTTATTGGATCGTAGAAGAGCTTCCAGGAAGGAGGTCAAGAGAGAACTGTCCTGGACCTTGGTGACGAGTTGCAGAGAGTGTTTATCGAGAGGAGCTGTTGCAGGTTCTTCTTTGCCGGCCGGGGCCGGCATGGTCAACTCCAGGACGGCGGCGATATGTTCTATTTCTTCCTGGGCCCCGGAGATGATAGACTCCATCTGTTGGTTGTCGAGCCTCAGGAGTTCCAGGCCGATGGCAAGTATTGAACTTTGCTCCTCCTCGCTCCGCATCTTGCTGAGCCTGTGTGCCAGTGAGGTTATCTTGACCAGGGGAAAGCCGTTTTTGATGCGGGCAAGGGGCTCGTGATGATAGAGGACGGCATCAGCCATGAAGGAATTCAGCTTCCAGTGTTTTATGAGCCAGGAGCCTGCCTCGCAATGCGTAATCCCGATCTGTTGTTTTTCCGCCTCGCATTCATCGCTCTGATCTGTCAGTAACGGTAATATGGCGGCGTATTCCTTGGGGAAATTTGTCCAGAGTAATAACTTGCCCAGGTTATGGAGCAGGCCGGCCATATAGGCTTCTTCCACATTGACATACTTTGTCTGCTGGGCAATTCTTCTTGAAAATATGGCACAGGAAAAAGAGTTCCACCAGAAACTATCAATAGGAAAAGAGCTGTTTTGTTTTATGCCGTTGAAGACATGGTGTATGGAGGCGGATATGGCGATGTTTTTGATGACATCGGGCCCCAGGTACAGGACCGCTCGTTCGAGACTGGTGAACTTTCCTTGCATGCTGTAATATGCGGAGTTGACAAGTCGTAAGGCCTTGGCGGTGATGGCTGGATCTTGAGCGATGATCTTGATAAGTGCTTTGATATCAAAATCTTTCTGCTCCTCGAGGGCCATAACCTGCAGCAGAACCTGGGGCAGGGAGGGCAGGTCTCTTGAATCTTGCAGGCGGGCAAAGAGATGAGTTGTATGAGTCATAGTTAACGAGTCTTAACACTGCAAATAATCTGATAACCAGTTTTATTATTGTCTATCTTGCTCTTGTATATTAAATAATACTACCTTACTTAGAGGGAGAATCAAATGGAATATTAGGGCTAGTTGTAATTAACCAGCCGTTCTTTTGGGTATAATCTTCTGGCACTGGCGATTTGCTCATAACGGATGTGTTGTATGGTTACCCGTACGGATTAAAAAGAACAGTAAGGACGTGGAAATTACCGAAAGGAGATGCCATGAAGGTCACAATTGAATATTGTACAAAGTGAAACTATCTGCCTCGTGCTTCCAGGTTGGAAGAGGAGTTGAAAAATGACTTTGACGCGGAAGTGGAGTTGATCCCATCAAGCGGTGGGGTCTTTGAGGTCACCGTTAACGGCAAGACCATCTTTTCCAAGAAGGAACTGGCCCGTTTTCCTGAAGCGGGAGAGATAGCCCGATTGCTGGGCTGACTGGTCTGGTGTTGATCGCCCCTGGCGATAAAATATTTTGATTCTTTGTTACCTGTCTTTGGTCTCCTGAGTAAGACAATGTAAAACACACTCGTCGCAGTTGGTTCGTGTTTTGCCCTGCCGGCAGTAGTCGGCAAAGCCCTGGAGCAGTTCGCTGCCGCCACGGGGGCAGATCTTCAAGAATTCGATGAAGGAGATCATGTGGGCGATGACCTCCGGCGGGGCGGCATGTTCGACCCGGCAGGCGCCTTGTTCTGCCACGCTGGGGTCGACGGCCAGGACCTCAATGAAAAACTGTTTCAGGGCATCGTGGCGGAAGATGACACTTTCTGCCGCCTTTTCTCCCTTTGTGGTCAAGGTGATGGCCTCGTATGGGGCGTAATTGATGAGCTCTCTCTTGGCGAGAGCCCGCAGGGCCTCAGTGACCGACGCGCGGCTGACGTGCAGGCGAGCGGCGATCTCTTTGCTGCGGGCTACATGTTTGTCTTGAATAATATGGTATATTGCCTCCAGGTAATCTTCAAGACTGGCACTGAGGCTGATTTTTTTGGGCATGGTGGTCTGTTCTGGGCGGTTAAAGAGAACAGGGGCTGTTGTCGTGAAATGGCCAGAAAAGTACTGGCTGGTTGATGATGGCTCCTGAAAAGAGAAATAATTTTTTAGCACTTCAGAATAGCGTTGTTTATGAAGTGAGTCAAGGTGGGATAAGAACCATGGGTCTATGTCCGGGAAAAAAAGATGCTGTGTGAACTGAAGGTTGAAAATCTGGCCCTGATTGAATCCCTGCACCTCCATTTTGATCAGGAAGAGGGGAGTGGCCTGGTGGTGATGACGGGTGAGACAGGTGCCGGGAAATCGATCATGCTGCGGGCCATTCACCTGCTCATGGGCGGCCGGGCACAGGTGGACTGGATACGAAATGGTGCGGATCAGTGTGTGGTGGAGGCGCTTTTTGTGGTCAATGCAAACCATCATGCATTGCTCCATTCCCTGCAGGATTCCGGCTTTGGGGATGATGGCACCGTGGTGCTCAAGAGGATTCTTACCAGTAGCGGCAAGAGCAGGCTCTATGTGAATGGCTCCCTGGCAACGGTGAAAATGGTCTCGATGCTGGCCGGGAATCTGCTCAATGTCGCCAGCCAGCATGACCATCAGCAGCTGCTGCAGTCAGCCCTTCATCTTGATTTCCTTGATTCTTTAGGTGAGCACTGGGAGGAACGTACCCGGTTTTCCGGGATTTTTTCACAGTGGCAGCAGAAGAAGGAGGAACTGAGCAGGCTTCGCAGGCAGGAACGGGACAAGGAGCAGCGGCGCGATTTTCTGCACTATCAGCTTGAAGAGATCCGGCAGATCGGGCCGATTGTGGGTGAGGATGAGGAGCTGGCGGCAGAGAGAAAACGGCTTAAAAATGCCGATGCCCTGATCGCGCTCAGTCAGAAGGTGTATCGGTTTTTTTCATCCACCCTGGTGGACGGGATGTTTGAAGTGAGGCGGGACATGGAACAGGTGGTTCAGCTTGACACCGAAGTGGCGGGGCTGGCGGCCGAGCTTACCGCCTACAGCTATCAGGCAGAGGACTTTGTCAGCCAGCTGCGCAGTTACAAGGACTCGCTCGCCCACAACCCGGCCCGTCTTGAACAGGTGAATGAGCGGATCAACGGACTGCAGCATCTGAAGCGTAAATATGGCGATACCCTGGAGGCGGTTCTTGCCTATGCGGAGGCCGCGGAAAGTGAACTGCAGCTCATTGACAATATGGATAAGAATATGAGTGAACTGGAGACGGTGGTAGCCGACCTCGAACAGGAAACAAGGCGCCAGGTTGCCGCCCTTTCCGACAGCCGTCGGCAGACGGCAGGGCAGTTGACACAGGCCATGGCGGCGGAGCTGGATTCGCTTGCCTTTAACCAGTCAGGATTTGAGGTCCATTTTCAGGAACAGGGGCAAGGGCTGGAGACGATACGAAGTAACGGCTGGGATCGGGTGGAGTTTTTTTTCTCGGCAAATCCGGGGGAACCGACCAGGCCTCTGGCCAAGGTGGCATCCGGTGGCGAGCTCTCCCGGCTGATGCTGGCGCTCAAATGTCTGCTGGCCAGGAAAGATATGGTCGAGACCGTCATCTTTGATGAGGTGGACGCGGGGATTGGCGGAGAGGCCGCAGAGGCGGTGGCCCGCAAGATCCAGGAGCTGGCCACTCATCATCAGGTCTTTTGTGTCACTCATCTGCCGCAGATTGCCGCCAGGGGAAACAGTCATTTTCTGGTGGCCAAGCAGATGGAGCGTGGTCGAACCCTCTCTTCATTTTCTCTGCTTGCCCCTGACCAAAGGGTGGATGAGCTGGCGCGGATGCTGGCAGGTGATTCAGCCTCAGGCCAGACCCGGGCCTGGGCCCTCGAGCTGCTGGCCAAGGGAAGGGATGGGCAGAAGGAGAAGGTGCAGCAGAAAGAGGGGACTCAGTGTCCCAGATAACGGCCCTGGCCCTTTTTTCAGGCGGCCTTGATTCGATGCTTGCCTGCCGGGTGGTGGCGGCGCAGGGCCTCAGGGTGATGGCCGTCAAATTTGTGACCCCCTTTTTTGATTATAAGCTGCTGGCCTCTCGTGAGGCCTACCAGAAGGAGATCTTTAAAAAGTATGGGATTGAGGTGTTTCTTGAAGATCTCAGCGACATCTATCTTGATCTGCTCCGTAATCCCCAGCATGGTTTCGGCAAAAACTTCAATCCCTGTATAGACTGCAAGATTCTCATGCTTACCCGGGCCAGAGCGATGATGGCCGAACTCGGCGCCTCTTTTCTGGTTACCGGTGAGGTGCTGGGCCAGCGTCCCATGTCCCAGCGTCGTGATACCCTGCGGGTGATTGAGCGGGATTCCGGAGCGGATCGTTTCCTGTTGCGGCCTCTGTCGGCCAAGCTGCTGCCGGAGACAGAGGCCGAGGCCCAAGGCTGGATTGATCGGGAAAAACTGTTTGATATGAGTGGTCGTAGCCGCTCCCGCCAGATTGCCCTTGCCAGGGAGTTTGGGATTGTGGATTTCCCGAGCCCGGCCGGTGGCTGTATCCTGGCTGATCCTATCCTCAGCCGCCGGATAGCCCGTATCTATCAAGGAAAATTTATTATCAAGGCCGAAGATATCACGGTGGCTGATGTCTGTCTGCTGCTGGTGGGACGTCAGTTCGTCCTTCCTGGTGGCGGCTGGTTGATCCTGGGGCGCAATGAGCAGGAAAATGATCGCCTGTTGACCATGGCCCAGGAGGATGACGTGGTACTCTCCATGCCGGTTCGTCCCGGTCCGACAGCCATTCTCCGGAGACCGCAGGCCATGGATGGCCCAGTGTCGCAGGAGGACTTGCAACTGGCGGCATCGCTGGTAGTGCGCTTCGGCAGGAAGATAAAAGAGGGCTCTCCGGAAGGAGAAGTACGGGTTACTGCGGAAAAAGAAACACAAATTCTGATGGCTCTGCCCCTTGATGATACAATATTTCAGGGGTGGGCAGTGGAGTAGGTTTGAAGGTTGACGGTGGGCAATGAGCATCTTTCCGCGTCCCTTAATGCTTCAAGAGGGGAGATCCTCTGTGTCTGCTGCTGAAAGAAAGAAAAGAGAGAATGGATACAATCACCCTGTTTGGCATTGCCGTGGCCCTGGCTATGGATGCATTTGCGGTGGCCCTGGCCACCGGACTGGTCTTACCCCTGATGAATGGTCGGCACCTGTTTCGTCTGGGCTTTCATTTTGGTCTTTTTCAGGCCCTGATGCCGGTTCTCGGCTGGCTGGCCGGGATGAGCATTCAGGCCTGGATTGTCGGCTATGCTCACTGGATTGGCTTTGGGCTACTGGCCTTTGTTGGTACCAAGATGATCCATGAGGCCTTTGTCGGTCATGATGAAGATGATCAGGGCCGTGACCCGACCCGCGGCTGGTCTCTGGTCATGCTGTCGGTGGCCACCAGTATTGATGCCCTGGCGGTTGGCCTGACCCTGGCCCTGCTCAATGTCAGTGTCTGGGTACCGTCTCTGGTGATCGGCTTAGTGGCCGGTGCCCTGACGGTGGTCGGGATGCTGCTGGGCAGGCGTGTCAGCGGTGTCTGGGGACAGCGGGTGGAGGTCTTCGGTGGTCTTGTGCTCTGCGGCATCGGGGTGAAGATCCTGCTCGAACATACCCTGTTGCCGTAAGCCATCGTGCAATAACGAATCAGTGTCGTCCGCTATTCTTCTCCTGCCTCAGTGGTTCCGCACAGCTCTCCCGCCAGACCTCAAGCCTGCCGGCGAGGCTGAGTCTTTCCAGATAAGCAAGATTAAGACCTGGCGTGCCTCCTTCATCTGCTCTGTTTTCATGATAAAGGGCATCGGCAACATGGACGGAAAGGGCCGGACTGAAGACATGTCCAGGATAGTCCTCCAGGCAATGATGAAAGGCAATGGCCTCGACCACCGTGCCAGGCAGCCCACAAATCCCGATAAGATAGGCGCCGATGCTGCCATGGTCTGTGTGAAAGATCTGGAGTTCTGCTTCCCGCGGAGAGATGCTCTGCTCACGGGCCAGCATGATTGCCTGATCAAACTGCTCCTGCAGGTGTGAGGCCAGGACCAGTTTGCCGACATCGTGGAGGATGCCGGCAATAAAGCTGTGATCGATAGTGGTCTTGTCGTCGGTCTCGATGGCGGCGATTTTTTTGGCACAGGCGCCAACGGCGATGGAATGGTCCATCAGTCTGTTCAGGGAAAAAAGCCTGCTGCCGCCCTTCATCCCCGAAAAAACCTGGACCCCCAGAACCAGCCCCTTGATGGTGTCCAACCCAAGCAGACCAACCGCGCGGGCTGGACTTTCCACCGGCTGGAACATCCCGAAAAAAGCAGAATTTACCAGCTGGAGCACCTTGGCACTCATGGCCATGTCCTGTTCAATTATTGCGGCCACCTCGGCCACTGACACATCTGGCGAGCTTATGGCCCGTTGCAGCTTGAGGTAGATGTCGGGTAGACTGGGCAGACTTTCAATTCGGGAAATGATCTCCTTGATCTTGTCGTCGGCAACTAATTTATAGAGGGCGCTGGCCCGGAACAGAACTGATTTCAGAAGCTCAGGATTGCTCGGTTTTTCGAGAAACTGATGAACCACCCCTACTGTACGCATGATTGCCTCCTCGTCGGCCTGTCCGGACAGCATAATCCTGATGGTGCAGGGATAGAGCTCCTGAATTTTTTTCAAGAGCTCTGCGCCATCCATCCCAGCCATGCGCATATCAGAGACTACCACGTCAAAGGCAGTCCCTTCCATTATCTCCAGGGCTTCTCTGCCGCTTTCTGCAAATTGCAGTTCAAAGTCATCTTGTAAAGAGTGCAGCAGTCGGCGAATCCCGGCCAGGATATTAGGGTCGTCATCAACGAAGAGAATATGTCTTTTGCTTATAGGATGTGTCCAGGGTTTGAGGAATAAGCAGGGGTCAGGTTACAATATTTATTATATCTCAATCATCTCGCGGCAGACGGATGATAAAGGTGGTGCCCACCCCGACCTCAGACTCAAGGGAAATGGTTCCCTGGTGTTTACTGGTGATCACGTCATGGACAATGGCCAGACCCTGGCCGGTTCCTTTACCCACTTTTTTTGTGGTGAAGAAGGGGTCAAAGATCCGTTGTTGGATCTTTTCGGAGATGCCGGAGCCGGTGTCGCTGATGCGTAGCTCCACCCATTTTTTTTTCCTGTCTGGTTGAAAGGGTAATCACTCCCTTTTGTCCCTGCGGATTATCGCCCAGCTTTTCGCCAATGGCATGGGCGGCGTTGACCAGTATATTGAGGATAACCTGGCCCATTTCATCGACCAGGCATGAGATTGAGGGCAGGGAAGGATCAAGATCGGTTTTGATCTCCGCCACATATTTCCATTCATTGGTGGTCACAGTAATGGTGGTCTGGATAATGGTATTCAGGTTGACCGAGACCTTGTCCTTGCTGCCTGGATGGGAAAATTCCTTCATGGCCCGGACGATGGCTGTTACCCGTTTTATCCCTTCCCGTGACTGATTGATGGCGCTGGGGATCTCGGTGGACAGGTAGTCCCAATCGGCATCATTGAGGGCCTGACTGGCATCCTGAAACTGTTGCGGCGACAGTGTACCATTCTCTTCAGCCTTGAGCAGCGTCTGGAAATGGTCAATAATCTTACCCACATCGCGAAAGGCCTCATCGAGAAAATCAATATTGGTGCCCACATATTGGGTTGGGGTGTTGATCTCATGGGCGATACCGGCTGCCAGCTGCCCCACCGATTCCAGCTTCTGGGCGTGCCGCAGCTGTGACTGGAGTTTCTTCTGCCCTTTTTTCGCCTCTTTACGGGCTGTGATGTCCCTGGCGATATGGATTGAGCCGATCATGGTCGTGTTGTCGACATCATAGCGCGGTACGACGATAACCTCGAAGGTACCGCCCAAGCGTTCTTCATCTATCTCGACTATGTGTGTCTGGCCATCGGTCAACATCTGGAGGTGAGGACATAGCTCAGGGGGGCAACGTTTGCTGTGCATGCAATGATAACATGTTTGTCCCACTGCCTCTGCCGGCGTCAGACCCATGGCCATGGCCATGGGCTTATTGACCTGGATTATATGCTGATTGACATCAAGCAGGGCGATAAAGTCCGGCATGGCATCCATGGTTCATTCCCATTCCTGTTTGGCCCTGATAACCAGTCCCTCGGCCTTTCTACGTTCCTGGAGTTTGTCCTCCAGCGTTTTCGTCCTCTCCCGGACAGTCTGTTCCAGGAGCTGCTGATAATGACGGGAATCTCTCAGCATATTTGACCGTTCCAGGGCCTTGTTTACGGCATGAAGCAGGATGGTCGTCTCTGTCATTGGTTTGGTGAGATAGCCCCAGGCGCCCAGGTGCAGGGCCTCGATGACATCAGGCATCATTCCAATTCCGGAAAAGATGATGATGGGTGTGTCGGGTGACTCGGCTATGACCCTGGTCAAGAGCTCGAAACCATTCATCACCGGCATGCGCAGATCAGTGAGTACCAGATCCGGCATTTCCTGCTGGAATATCTCCCAGGCCTCCAGGCCGTTTTTGGCTTACAGCGTCCGGAAACCAAGATTGTTGAGATCCCGGGCTGTGGAGCGGCGCAGCAGGGGGTCGTCTTCAGCGTGGAGGATGGTAGCGACGGCTTTCATGATGAAGTTCACTGGGTTCAGGTTTTTGATGCGTTGGCTGGGTTAGCCTCTAAGGCAGTTAACCCAGCCTGCTAAAGGACGCCGGAAATACTACTATACCGTCTTGTTTCCCGTCTTCTGGGCATCACAGTTGTCAAGGTGAACAGGCCATCCGCAGTCTTGACCTGGCCCCCGCCTTGCTTGCGCATGGTCCACCAGATCCCCGGGAAGCGGCGGTCGAAACGGCGCTGCGGATCACGGACAAATCCCCATTCATCTTCCTTGTCGGAGGCCAGTAGCCAATATCCTTACTGACTCAGTATCTGTGGTTTATTGTTAAAAAGTTCGCCGGGATCATGGGGGTGAATTGTTGCCCTGGTAAAGAGGTCAAGGAATTGTTGTCCGCTGCAGGTCAATCAAAAAGGTTGCCGGTGATTTGGCCCCTAACTCCTCGGGAGGAAGGTCTCGGTCTGCTGGTCTCTCTTGTCCACCCGGATAAGCTCCTGGCCGGCGGTATCAAATATCCGGGCCTGGTCATAATCATCTCGGTGGGTTCTGTCTCCAGCTCTCTCATTGTTTTTAATGCCGCTATAGGAAACTCAGCTGTCTCTTTCCTGAACTCCCGGCTACGGAGAAATGACGCAGCATTTAATGGATGTCATTTCTGTACGGGCAGAAACCCGATATTTATGGGGTACATAGGAACTTTTAGCTGAGTATTGTATAGAGCCACTTTGTTTTTTATGGCCTCTGGATTTTTTTTCAGCGGCGTTCAATCTCAACGTTGACCTTTTTTCTCCCCCATTGGAGAGCATCCTGGTGTGAATGAAAGTAGAGATCGATCCGGTCCGGACCCTTAATCGCCCCGCCCTTGTCTTCCACTATTCCCCAACCATAGCCGGGGATGAACATTCGGGTGCCGAAGGGATAGTATTTGGTGTCGGCGGCAATGGTGCCCTTCTCGGGCAGGAAGTACCAGGGAAAGAGGATAAGCCGGGCGGGGATCATCCACGGGCGTTGCAGGGAGTCGACAGAGAAGAAGCCGGGCCGGGGTTCAGTGGGGGTGGTGCCGCTGGCGGTCAGGCCGGTATAGGGGCGTCCGGCATGGCTTCCATAATTAACATAGCGATTCCAGAAGTCGAGCTTGAGAAAGAGCCAGCTCCCGCGATCCCAGCCGGTGCACTGAGAGCAACTGCAGTAAGCTGTGACCTCCATGGCCCGGCCACGGCCCTCGCCGCTGTCGATCTGTCGTTTGGCGCAGCCGGAGAAGAGCAGGGTGAGACCAAGAAGGATGATGAGGGCTGTCCGGACGTGGTGGATGTCCAGGGCAGGAACTGTTTGCTGGTGCGTCATGTGCGGTGGAACCATTTTTTTACCTCCGTGGCGGTGAAATGTTTCAGGACCGGCCGTCCGTGGGGACAGTGGGAGAAGAGATCGGCCCTGGCCATGCGGTTGAGGAGGGCATCAACCTCACGTGCGTGCAGCTCATCTCCGGCCTTGACCGCAGCCTTGCAGGCCATGGAGGCCAGGATGTCGTCGAGCATGGAACCTCTTGCCTTCTTCTCTTCGGTACTACCGAATCTCTCCAGGATATCGAGAAAGAGCTCCCCTGGATTGCATTGACCAGCCAAGGCGGGAATGGCGGAGATGATAAAGGAGCTGCCTCCAAATTCCCTGACCGTAAATCCCATCTGTTTGATCTCCGTCGTATAGTATTCTACCCGTTCTGTCTCGGTAATGGACAGCTCGACGGTCGTCGGGAAAAGCAGGGTCTGACTGGCGATCTGTCCCTGCAGGAACTGCTGTTTCAGGTCTTCAAAAAGGAGGCGTTCATGGGCGGCGTGCTGGTCAACCACCAGGAGCCCGCCGTCGGCTGACTGGCAGAAGATATAGAGATTGTCATAGTGGCCGATGACCTTCAGGCCGTGTCCGGGAACGCGTGGCGCAGGCGGACTTTGCAGATTGCCGGGGGAATGTCGGGTGAGGGGCGGTTCGGGTTCCGCGCTCTGCAGCAGGGCAGGCCCATCTGTTATCCCGACTGCTGGTGGCCGGGTGTGGAGTCCTGGCTGACTGGGTGATGTCGGGGCGGGGCTTGATTCTGTGAAAAATGATGTCTGTCTGGGTGCGTAATTGGGTGGTGCCGCCTGCGGACTACTGTTTTCAGGTACTGCTTGTGGTGGCTGTGGCCGGTTGTCGTGAAACAGGGTTGGCCGAAAGATGGTGGTCTGGATATTTTTTTGATGTCGCTGTATGGCCTGTTCCACGGTCTGGCTGATCATCTGGTGGATGGCCTGGCTGTTGTGCAGACGGATCTCCTGTTTGGTCGGATGGACATTGACATCAACATCCTCCGGCGGCAGGCACAGGTGGATGAGGCCGACCGGGTTTTTTCCTTTCATGAGAAAGTTACGTAATCCTTCAGCAACGGCATGAACGATCATCCGGTCGCGGACGGCCCGGCCATTGACCAGCAGCCGGATCCCGGCCGAGCCGGTCACGGTTACCTCCGGCGGCAGGAGATAGCCGTGGACGCAGGCCACGGACGGCCCAGTGGCGCTCGAGCCAAGGACGGCGGAAGAGCGGCCGCAGGCCAGGTTGCTGTTTACCGCTTTGCCAATCTCCATGAATTGACCCTGGTAGTGCATGATGGACTTCAGCCGATCCGTCAGAGACTGGTTTTCTTCAAAATGAAGGATCGTACGTTCATCCCGGCGCAGGATAAAGGTGGTGGTCGGTGCGGCCAGGGCGTAGCTTTTAACGACCTCTTCAATATGGGCCTGTTCTGTTTTGTCGGTGCGCAGGAATTTTCTGCGGGCCGGGGTTTTGCCGAAGAGGTTGCGGATCTCAAAGATTGTGCCGCGGCTGCAACCGATCTCGTGCACCTTGAACAGTTTGCCATAATCGAGCACGACCCTGGTGCCCAGGGGTGAATCCTGAGTGCGGGAGGTGATGGTCATGCGTGACACCGAGCCGATGGAGGGGAGGGCCTCGCCCCGGAAGCCCAGGGAACAGATGGCGGTCAGATCCTGGTCGCTGGCGATCTTGGAGGTTCCGTGTCGCTCCAGGCAGAGGAGCAGGTCGTCCTCGTCCATGCCCTCGCCGTTATCCATGACCCGGATCAGGCGGGTGCCGCTGCCCTCAATCTCGATTTCGATTCGGCTGGCGCCGGCATCCAGACTGTTCTCCAGCAGTTCTTTGACCACCGAGGCCGGACGTTCGACGACCTCGCCGGCGGCAATACGGTTGGCCAGTTGCTCTGGGAGGATGCGGATCTTGGACATGATAGGCAGCGATTGAAGGATGAATGGTTCTTAGGGAGGTACCGTATCGAATAATATATCAATTTTATAACTATTCAATAGAAAGAATTTTCCTCGCGCAGAGAATGAAAAAAAACCAGATAGCAATATTTTTCTTCGGCGTTTCAGTGCCTCTGCGCGAGATTTCAGTTCTCACTCTCATCTGATGAAGAGAGTGAATGCTCAGCCCGCCCGTGCACGACCAGGATCGCCTGTTGCAGATAGGGCGGAATGATCACCTTGTTGCGGACGGCATTATCCCAGGCCTGGAGAAGATCCTGGTCCGGGATTCCTGTCTTCTGCCAGTAGCTTACCGGGTCATGGACAAATTCGGCGATGATGGCCAGCACCGCCTTATAATCCGGGGCCACATGACAGAAATTGGGCACCCAGGACGGAGCCAGCCGGACACTGTGGCTATCGATCTGCTTGGTGGTCGAGATGGTCTGCAGCTGTTTCAGGGTGGATTGCCACAGATGGGCCCCGTTCTCGCCCAGGCCGAAGGGGTCGACAAAGATGTGCGGGGCAGGCAGGCTCTCAAAGAGTTTGAGATTGGTGACGGCAATGAGCATCTCTTCAAAGGTGCCCATGCCGCCAATGTTGTAGATCTTGAACAGGGAGGTGCGGTCGAGGATGTTCTGGCGCATGTGGCGGGCGGAGTTGTTGAAATTGAGCAGGATCGGCGGGGCGAGATTGGCGCGCTGACCTATCTTTTCGGAGTCGATACCGACACCGATGCGCAGGATGCCGAGGGCTGCGGCCGTGTCATCGGCGATCTTCATGACGCCGGGGCCGCTGCCGTGACAGACCGCAAAATGGTCTCCGATTTCGGGAACGGAACGGAGCTGCTCAAAGAAATCGTGAATCTGCTGGCTGAGCACCCCCTCCGTCCCGTCAATATGGGAGCCGAACATGGCGATCATAGTGTGGGTGTCTGCGATTCTCTCCTTGCCCTCTCTGGTCATCCAGAATCCGCGGTGGAACTCGCGCAGGTGTCTTTCGTCGTTCTGTCCGAAAAGCATGTAAAAACGGACATCTTCGCGGCAGGCCATCTCGCAGAAGGTTTCATAGGTAGCTCCTCCGAAGTAAAGATTGTCCGGGGGCGGCAGCAGGGGATGGCAATGGATGCCGTTTTCCTGTGACTCGCCCTGGCGGATGCTGCGTCCGATAAAAACACCGACGTTGTTATGCTTGAGTACACGGAGGGTATCGGTGGTCGGGAATTGATGGGCAACAAAGACCTTGCGCAGGTTCTGGGCACCGCCGACCAGATCGAGGGTCTCGGTGAATTGCCTCAAATCAGAGTCGATCTGGGCTCCCTGATGGACGCCGGAGGTAATTGTGCCCCGGACCGCCTCATAGACAATCCGGTTCTGGGCGGCCTCATGCCACTCGTTTTCCTGCAGCTCCCATTGGATATCTATGCACTTGCTCCTGGTCAATATGCGGCCGTAATTTCCCCGTATCGTTGAATTTTTACCTATATTGTCGAACAGGGCGTCACTGACATCCAGATCAAAGATATTGGTGGCATCGGCAAAATCTACTCCCTCCTCCATGATTCTCCTGGCCTGACTGGTGCTCAGCAGGCGCTTGGTCATCCGGGTGGTGCTCAGGTCTGTGGGGAAGAGGCGGAGCCGCACCTGCAGTCTGTCAGGGGAAATGGGCTGGTCGCTGCCATTGTAGATTTCAACTTGTCTTGGAACCCTGATGCCGCTGGTTCGCACCGCATCAAGCAGTCTGGCGGCCAGATGAAAAACATTAGGTTCGTTGAGGTCTCTGTCGATCAGGGCGCTGTAGGGGCCGAGAGAAATGCGGATGGCCCCACAGAGAAAGTCGCCGGGGGCGAGCGAGGCAGGCAGCCCGCAGCGGGAGGGGTATTGAATCAGCCCCAACCCCTCCTTGCTCTCGCTGAGCACGACCTGGATATTCTGGCCGGCGCTGAGCAGGGTGTTTGACAGTAGATAACGGCTGTTTTCCAGGGGGAGGGTGATGACCCCCTCCTGGTCAATGGTGGCCCCGGGAGGCAACAGCAGATAATGATTGGCTGCCGCTTCTTCGATCTCGGCGCGTCCAAGTGCAGCGGTCATGGGGATGAAGAGCCTGCCCGCGGTCAGCCGCCGGTTGCGGTCGGCCATGGACTTGATCTCGGCAAAGAGGATATCCGGGATGTTGGGGTTCAAGGAAAAGAGGTAGATGGGGATATCGATGCGTTTGTGCCGGGTGTCAATTTCCGGCATACTGTCACCGAAATCGAGATCGAGGCCGATCTGCGAATGGCCGCTTCGACCAATCAGGGAGCAACGCCGCCGCAGATTGTCAAGGGCCATGGACGGCCCGGTGTCGCGCGCACCAGGGATGGATGAAGAGCGACCAAGGGCCATGGACGGCCCGGTGTCGCGCGCACCAGGGATGGATGAAGAGCGACCAGGGGCCATGGACGGCGCTGTGTCGCGCGCGCCAGGGATGGATGAAGAGCGACCAAGGGCCATGATGTCACTGATGACGCCGCGGACGGTGTCGCTGGTCTCCTCAAAACGGAGCGTTGCCGCCAGCTTGGGAACACCCAGCTTTTGGTCAATGGTCGGTTCGGTCTCAGGGGCAATCAGGAGGTAGCCATCTTCGGTGAGCAAGGGCGGGCGTTTCATGGGCATATTTCCAGGAGGATGAAAAATGAATAGTGAGGCATTTAGTGGACAGCTTTATTTTATACCACAAGAAAGGCATTTTGACCTTATTCCATTTCGACAATTATTGAGCAGGGGATCAATTTCTCCCTGTAAACTCTGTCTCGTCTGTGGTATTGATCCGTTGTCTATAAATATCAATCATCTCTTGTCCATCTTTAGCCGAGACCAACAAGCCCCCGTGCCCTCCTCCAGACCAAAAGCAGGACCCCGTCAGCCAGCAAAACCTCCGCGCCGGTCAGCACCCCGGAGAAAGCCGTTGAATGAAAAACATATCATCGGATTTCTCTTTGGCATCTGTCTGCTCATCACCCTTTTTATCTGGATGCTCCTGGCCGCCTTCAAGTCCCTTGAGCTTCCGGCGATCAACTCTGTCTCGCACTATCGTCCCCTGCAGGCCACTGAGATCCTTGACCGGCACAACAAGGTGATGGACCGCGTTTTTATCGAAAACAGAACCCTGCTGCCGCTCTCGAAGATGCCGACCCTGCTGCCCAAGGCCTTTGTCGCTGCTGAAGACGGTCGTTTTTATGACCATCCCGGTCTTGATATCTGGTCGGTGTTCAGGGCTGTTGTCAATAATACCATGGCGGGCCGGCGAGGTCAGGGCGGTTCCACGATCACCCAGCAGGTCGCTCGTTCGCTGTTGCTCTCTCCAGAAAAAACATATCTGCGAAAATTGAAAGAGGCTATCCTGGCTTGGCGCATAGACAGCCTGCTCACGAAAGACGAGATCCTCTATATCTATCTCAATCAGATCTATCTCGGGGGCGGTGCCCACGGGGTTGAGGCAGCGGCTCAGCTCTATTTCGACAAACATGCGCGGGAACTGACACTCGGCGAGATGGCCCTCCTGGCCGGCCTGCCGCAGGCGCCAAGCCGTTATTCACCCTTGGAACATTTGGAACTGGCGCAGCAGCGACAGCGCTATGTCTTAAACCGGATGGCAGAGGATGGCTACGTGAGCCCTGAGGCGGCGCGCCAGGCCTTTTTGTCGCCGGTGCAACTCAGGCAGTCGGAGGGTGTCGGCCGTGAGAACAGCGGTTATTTTGTGCAGATGGTACGCAAACAGGCGGAAGCTGAGCTCGGTCTTTCGTTGAATTATGCCGGGGTCAGGATCTTCACGACCCTGGATCCTGACCTGCAGCTCGCGGCCACACGCGCTGTCCGCCGGGGGGTGATAGCCTCTCTGGTACGATCTTCCGGCCAGTTGTCAAAAGAAGCAACAGACAATGGGCAGCAAGAGCTGCCTCAGGGGGCGCTGGTGAACCTTGAGGCCTGCAGCGGTGAGGTCAGGGCCCTGGTCGGAGGTCTTGATTTTGGGGCCTCTCCCTTTGACCGGGCAACGCAAGGAAGGAGGTCCGTGGGTTCGCTTTTTAAGCCGTTTGTCTATGCTACGGCCCTGGAAAACGGCTGGCGGCCGGAATCGATGATCCTTGATGCGCCGATCTCCATACAGGGCCATGGTGGTAAACAATGGCAACCGAAGAACTTTTCCGGTACGTTTCATGGCGAGACGTCCCTGGCTGAAGCCCTGACCCATTCTCTCAATGTCGTGGCGGTCAAGCTTCTGCAGAAGGTGGGCGTCGACAAGGTCAGGGCCCTGGCCAAGGCCTCCGGCATCAGCGAGCCGATCACCGCGGATCTCTCTCTGGCCCTCGGCGCGACCGGTGTCTCACTGCTGGAGATTACCGGGGCCTATGGACCGTTTGTCTGTGGTGGTCAGTTTGCCTCTCCGCTGCTGATTCGCAAAATTGAAGACGGGGCGGGCAGGGTTCTGATGAAAAACAGGCCGGAATCGCGACGGGTGCTGGATGCGAAGGTGGCGGCAGAGATGCAGAAAATGCTGGCGGCGGTTGTCAGAGAAGGGACAGGAAAACGGGCCGGTGGACTCCCTGTTTTCTGCGGTGGCAAGACCGGAACCTCTGACAACAATCGTGATGCCTGGTTTGTCGGATTCACCAGGAAGATGATTACCGGCGTCTGGCTGGGCTATGATCAGAACAGCAGTCTTGGCCGTGATGAGACCGGGGGCCGCGCCGCCGCGCCAATCTGGCTTGATTTCATGCAACAGGCGCAATAATGGAAGACAGTACACAGAGAAATTATGGCAACACGATCTGAGATCTATGCGCTTTTCTACAGCGGCGATGTGGCGGTGAAACTGGCGGCGGCACAGGAGCTGTATAGCCAGTATGGCAAGGTGCTGGCCTTGCGTCCGGATATCATGGCGCAACTGGCGGCGCTGGCGGCCTCGGAGCACGCCCTGCAGACCCGGATGGGTGCCATGGGCATGGGCAATACCTGTACGCAGTGCGCCTCCCGTCCGGGAGGAGGCTGTTGCAGCCGCTTTATGACCGGTGAAAATGATGTGCTGCAGCTGCTGATGAATCTCCTGGCCGGGGTCCAGGTGACCATCCAGCAGGATGGCCCGGTTGAGTGCTGTTTTCTGGGGGTGGCAGGATGTGTCCTGGTCATGAAACCGATGTTCTGTCTCAACTATAACTGCAGTCAGATCAAGGGAAAAGAGGATGGCCCAACCCTGATTTTTCTGGAGCAGCGAACAGGGGAGCTGCTCAGGAAACAGGCCGTACTCGAGGACTTGCTGATCGATTTCTTCTGCGAGAATCTTTGCAGGGGACTCGGGCAGCCTCTGAAAGAGCTCGGGAGTTCTCCGGCGATGATTGAAAAGTTGGCAGTTTTTGCACTTCTTTCTTGAATTCACCAAAGATCGGTACTATGAGCAGGAAAGAGGACGGAAGAGGGCATCATCCGCTTTTTACTCATGTTGACCCGGATCGATTTTACTAAAAACAGGACCATCTCAATTATGGCGCACGCTGAGCTTGAGTCCGTTGTGATGCCCGATGGCACCATCCAGCTTGAATGGACCCAGTCGTCGGAAAAGCAGAACAACGCCACAGATCTCTTGCAGAATACGATATTCGAGCACTATTCTGCCGACCCCGACAACTGGCTCCTCTCTCTCGGCTTCTGTCAGAAGGCCCCCCATCTTTCGCCCTCTCTGGGCTTCTGGCGCACCTTCGTCAGTCTGTTCACCGAAAAGCTGAGACTGACCCCGGAAATCGAACAGCAGCGCGGGCGGATTGGTATTCCTCTTGACGCCGCTGAAGTGCGGGACCTCACCGACCGCATTCCCCCCATGACCGGCAGTGAGTATCTGGGGGAAGAGCAGCTTCGTTCCGCGTGGCAGCTCCTGCATGCGAGTTTTGCCCGGAAAATCGCCAGCTTTGCCGGGACGGTTGAGGAGTTCATCAAGGGCTACAGCCCGGATATTCATCTGGTCGGCCGCATCTATTTTCACCTGGTCGAGAACAGGAAGGGCGCCGCCCCGTTCGCCTTTCTGGCCACCTATTCCACTGCCCTGAATGCGGATGGCGAATCGAGGCATCTGCCCCTGAAATACGCCCTTGAGGAATACAGAGGCGATCATGCAAAACTGCTGGAACTCCTCGTCAATGTCTCCGATGCCGCCAGCCGGAGTGAACTGATCAATGGGCTGCTTGAGTCGGGTGAATTGTTTTCGCCGCTCTCCTGGTCTACGAGGGAGGCCTATACCTTTCTCCAGGAGATCCGGATCTATGAGGATTGCGGCATCCTCTGCCGGATCCCGAACTGGTGGAAGGGGCAGGCCGCGCGCATCGGCGTCAATATCAGCATAGGCGAGAAGGTCCCGTCCATGGTGGGCATGGCGGCGCTTCTCGATTTTACGCCCCGACTGATGATCGGTGACGCCGAGATCTCGGAGGAGGAGGCGCGCCGGCTGCTGCGGGAGTCGGAAGGTCTGGCCTTCATCAAAAACAAATGGATCGCCGTCGATCCTGAGAAGCTGCGCCAGACGCTTTCGGCCTATGAAAAGGCCCGGGAGCTGGGCGAGGATGAAGGACTCAGCTTTCTGGACGCCATGCGGCTGTCCATGAACCCCGACAGGTTGCTGGGCGCGGCGGATGCCACGACGGTCTCCGGGGTCTCCCATGGCGACTGGCTGCAGTCGGTCATGGAAAAACTGCACCATCCCGAGTTGATTGCCGGGGTGGCTGCCGGTCCAGGCTTTAAGGCCACGCTGCGCGGCTATCAGCAGCAGGGTCTGCAGTGGCTCTGCTTTCTGCACAGCCTGCACCTTGGCGCCTGCCTGGCTGATGACATGGGGCTTGGCAAAACGGTCCAGATCCTGGCCTTTCTCAATGTGTTGAAGGGCCGGCGGGCGGATCAACCCGGCCGGGCCTCGCTCCTGGTCATGCCGGCCTCGCTGCTGTCAAACTGGGGCAGCGAGATCACCGCCTTTGCCCCCGATCTGCTCTTCTTTGTTGCCCATCCCGACTTTCACCGGCCCCGGCGCGTTCCGTCCCTGTCGAGAGAGGAAATTGATGGCCTGGATGTGGTGATCACCACCTATGCCCTTGTTCAGCGCTACGACTGGCTTGGCGATTATCCGTGGCAGGCGGTGATTCTGGATGAGGCCCAGGCCATCAAGAACCCCGGCGCCAAGCAGACCAAGGCGGTCAAGGGGTTGACCGCCGCCAACCGGATCATCATGACCGGCACCCCCATCGAAAACCGGATGTCCGATCTCTGGAGTCTGTTCGATTTTGTCAATCCCGGCCTACTGGGCACGGCCAAGGAGTTCACCGCCTTCACCAAGGGACTCGCCGACAGCCCGGCCGGATATACCGGCCTGCGCAGGGTGATCAGCCCCTTTATTCTCAGACGGATGAAGACGGACAAGTCAATCATCTCCGATCTTCCCGACAAGGTGGAGGTCAAGACCTGGGCACTTCTGGGCAAGAAACAGGCGATTCTCTACCAGGAGATCATCGACTCCATCAAGGAATCGCTGGTCGAGGCCGAAGGGATACAGCGCAAGGGCTTGATCCTCTCCGCCTTGATGAAATTCAAGCAGCTCTGCAATCATCCCTCCCAGTATCTGGGGCTTGAGGTCTACGATGAGAAAGAAAGCGGTAAATTCGAGCGCCTGCGGGAGATCTGCGAGACCATCTACGAGAAACGGGAAAAGGTCCTGGTCTTCACCCAATTTCAGGAGATGACCGGCCCTTTGAGTCGTTTTCTGGCCGGGATCTTTCAGCGCGAGGGGGTGGTGCTGCATGGCGGCGTACCGGTCGGTAAGCGGAAGGAACTGGTTGCCAGGTTTCAAAGTCATGACTATGTGCCGTTCTTTGTCTTATCCTTGAAGGCGGGCGGGGTCGGCCTCAACCTGACGGCCGCCAGTCATGTCATTCATTTTGACCGCTGGTGGAATCCGGCGGTGGAAAATCAGGCCACTGACCGGGCCTTCCGTATCGGCCAGAAAAAAAATGTGATGGTCCACAAGTTTCTGACCAAGGGGACCATAGAAGAAAAGATCGATGCCATGCTGGAACGAAAATCACGGATGTCCCAGGATATCATCGCCCCAAGCGGCGAGAATTGGATTACCGAGATGAACAATGAGGAACTGTTGAGTCTCTTTAGTGGCCGTTAAGAAATACACATACCTTTTAGCCATTTCTTTACGGCCCCTTATCGTAAATGACAATGAATCGTAGGAGTTATTTTTGAACAACGGCTTACCTTAAACTCATTATAAGCGCAGAGAGGAAGATATGCGGAAACGGGGTAATAAAAACAGATATTCCGAGTATCCTGAGTATGTGCCGGTGGCTGAGAAGAAGGCACAGGCGGCAGAGAAGCTGAAGCAATTGCAAAAGAAGAGGCCGGGGATCAAACCGGTTATTCTCGAAGGGAGCGCCCTGGCCAGGACATGGTGGGGCAAGTCATGGAATCAGAACCTGGAACGCTATGCGGATTACAGCAATCGGATCGGCAGGGGACGCAGCTATGTCCGCCACGGCGCCGTGCTTGATCTGCAGATTGCAGCCGGCAAGGTGACGGCGCTTATCCAGGGTTCATCGTCCAGGCCCTATGAGGTAGAGATCAGCATCAAGGCCATGGGTGGTCCCCAATGGACAGTGATCAGGAGGCAGTGCGATGGTCGCTTGAAATCGTTGCAGGAACTGCTGGCCGGGAAATTCCCCAAGGACTTGAGTGCAATCTTTCTCACCGAAGGCAAGGGGCTGTTCCCGTCGCCAAAGGATATTTCATTCGAATGCAGCTGTCCTGACTGGGCCTCAATGTGCAAACATGTGGCGGCGACCCTCTATGGCATTGGCGCCAGGATCGATGAAGACCCTGGCCTCTTCTTTACCCTGCGCGACGTGCGGACTGACGATCTGGTGGCCGGGGCCATTAAGGACAAGACGGCGCAGCTCCTGGCAAAGGCCGAAGCAAGATGCGCCAAGGTCCTGGAAGAGGATGACCTCTCGTCCCTGTTCGGCATTGAATTGGACACCCCGCCACCCTTTGATCGCGAGAACATCAAGGTTACGAACAAGAAAGTGGTCGGTCAAAGGCCCCCAAAGGCAGTTTCTCAAAACCTGCGCCAGGCAGGCAGGAAAACCATGACCAGCCGGATTGTAGCGGACCTGCTTCCCATCGACCAGATCGCTGCTCTCATTGCCGGCCAAGAGGATGGAGTCAATGCCGATATTCTGGCTGCAAAAACAGGGCTTGACAAAACAAAAATTTACGCCCTCGTGCATCGGCTGAAGCTGCAGGGAAAAATTAAAAACAAGGCCCACGGCATCTATGTGCAGGCGTAGGCCTCAAGTAAATAATGCAAAAACTTGATGGCGTCGTAAAAAGTCGCCAACTGCTTCGTTGCTGCAAATTATCTCGTCACTGCGGCGTACTCAAGTACGCCTCATTCCTCGAAATTTGCGCGCCTCGCATTTGACGCTTTTTACTTAGCCATCCCAGAAATTGAGTTTTTACGAAACCATCAAACTTGAGAAGGGTAGCAATTCTCCATTTAACTTTGATGGTCTCGCAAAAAGTCCCAAAACAGGCCTTTCCCCAAATTTCGCCCTCGTAATTTCAGCAGGTTACAAATGCGATATTTGACATTTTAGACTTTTTGCGAGACTATCAACTTTTATTCGACCTAAAAGGTCGATCGACGATTTGTCCCCCCATGGAAATTGGGAGAAGGATTTGAAACGACTGAAGATTCAGAATCGGTACCGGCTTCACTGTCGCCCAGCGGTTCAATCCACCCTCGGTCGGGGAGACGATCACGTTTAAATACTACGGCCACTACCGTTCCTGGCTGCCGAAGCTTCCGGTATTTCTGCGGATTCGTCAGGATGCAGGGTTGTAACCTGGGCGCTCTCTGGAGCTCATTGGAAACGCTACCTGACAAGAGCGAAATAGGCGGAGGGGGAATGGGAGACAATTTAATATTTGTTATGTGATGGAGCTGCCCATGACCTGTCTTCGTCTTCTCGCTGTGATTAAAGTGAGATGGACATAAAAAAAGCCCTTCAGGGTCATATTCTGAAGGGCTTTTTTTTGTATTCTGTAACCAAGATGCCGCTTCCAGTAAACAGCCGGAAAAGATGGCTGTTTGCTGGAAGCGGCATAAGGTGCCGTAAACTGAAAAGAGCAAGTAACGGCCCTTGCTCTTGTGAGTAACGTAGGAGGTGGAGTTGTAGACGGCAAGACGCCGTTTCCCGCAAACATCCGGGAAAGATGGCTGTTTGCTGGAAACGGCATAAGGTGCCGTAAACTGAAAAGAGCAAGTAACGGCCCTTGCTCTTTTCAGTAACGGCACCTAAAAACTACGTATCATCCAGATGCCGCAGGGGCAGGTGTCGGCGCAGAAGCCGCAGGCAATGCACTTCTTGTCGTCCGAGGTGTACTCCCAGCCGCCATGAAGCCCTGTCTCGTAGCCCTTGGTATGCCCATATTGCAGCTCCCGCCGGGTGATGGCCCCGGAGGGACAGATGGTCTCGCAGAGATGGCAGTCACGGCAGGAGGCGCAGGAGAGGCAGCTCTCGGCCTGGGCCTGCTCGGTGTGGATGCGCATATGTTCATCCGGCACATAGTGGGTGATGGTCAGCGCCTGCTGGGTGATGGGGTGTTGGGTGAAGGGCTTCCACTCGACACCATTGAAGTCGGCAATGATGAATTCGGCCGCTGTCTTCCCGGCCCCCAGGGCGTTGGTGGCCAGACCAGGTTTTTCCACATCGCCGACGGCCAGCACCTTGGCGTTGGAGGTGAGATGCGACTCCTGGGTCTTGATCCAGGCCGCCCCGCCAACGGTGACGGTCTCAACGGTTTCCGGCAGAAACTTCAGGGCGGGGACGTCGCCGATGGAGATGATCACCGTCTGCGCCGGGATCAACTCGCCGGTATCCATGACCAGACCCTCATCGGTCACTTCGCGGGTCATGACCGGCCAGCGGAAGACCGCGCCGAGTGCCTCGGCCGCTTCTTTTTCCTTGCCGAAGGCCAGCGGCTTCTGGATATCAACCAGCGTCACCTTTTCGGCGCCAAGCCGGTAGGCCTCACAGGCAACATCGCAGCCGACATTGCCGGCGCCGATGATGACGACTTCCTTGCCCACCTTGTCAGGGGCTGCACTTTTGGCATTTTTCAGGAAGTGGAGGGCCGGAATAACCCGTTCATTGCCGGGAAAGGGGATGCGGCGCGGCTCATGGGTGCCGACTGCCACCACCACATAATCAAAGCTGCTCTGCAGTTCCTGAAATTTGTCCCTGTTCATGTCTGAATTTAAGTGGACATGAATGTTGGGGGTATCGAGAAAACGCTTGATCTCCTGATCCCAGACGGCCTTGGACAACCGCTCCCAGGGGATAACCTGGGCCAGCTTACCGCCAATCTGCTTGTCCTGTTCAAAGATATGGGCCTCAACCCCGGCCTGGGCCAGTTGCCAGGCGGTGTTTATGCCTGCCGGTCCGCCACCGATGATGGCCACCTTCCGGCCGGTGGGCGCCGCCATGGGCGGTGCCGGTACATTGGCAACGGCACGACCGAGAAGCTGGACGTCAATGGATTCATCAACGCCTGCACGCGAACAGTTCTGCATGCACAGGTTCGGACATACTGCCCCGCAGACCGATGCCGGCAGCGGGGTGTAGCGCAGGAGCATCTCATAGGCCTCATCGATCTTGCCTTCGCGGATAAGGCGCAGACGATCGACGGTGGGGATGTGGACCGGGCAGTAATAGGTGCAGGGGGCTGCCGATTCGCGGTTGGCCCAGAAGGGTTTTTTGCGGCGCAGATCACCGGTGGGTACCGCCTCGATAGGGCTGCGGTCAAGACCGGGGGCCAGATCGCGCAGGGGATCGCCGCCGCCGAAGGCCTTGTTCCAGTGCTTGTTGCGGAATTCAGCCATGGGCATGGGGCCGGAGAACATCAGGGCCCGCTCCTGGGGGGTGACGGTCAGGAACATCTGCCATTCATCGCGCACGGAAAGGGTGGGCAGCAGGTCGGTGCGGCCGATTTTTTCCAGATACTTGCCTATTCCATCCATGAGCCACAGCCACTGCTCATCGGTCGGCCGGGTAAGGCGGGCATTGGTCTTGGAGTAGGAGCCGTCGATCGGGCCGCGGAAATAGATGGTGCCGCCAACCATGCCGACGCAGGGTCTGTAGCCCAGGACATTGGCTGGATTCTTGGCATCAACGCCGCAGACCACGGCGATACCGCCGCAGTTGAACTCGGCAAAGGAGTCGCCGGTGGAACCGAGCACCCACAGCTCCGGTCGCTGGTATTCGGGGTTCCATTTGGTCATGGTCAGACCGCGGGCGCCGATGGAGCCCCGGATGTACACCTTGCCGTTGGCCATGGCGCTGCACACCCCGTTGGTGGCATCCCCCAGAACTGTGATCTCGGCCCCGATATTAAGGTAGCCCACGTCATCCGAGGCTGCGCCGTGACAGATGATGGAGGTGCCGGGCATGCCCATGCAGCCCAGACGCTGACCGGCAGGGCCGGTGGTCTCGATGGTCAGGCCATCGGGGCGCTGGAGGCGAATGCCGATATTATGCTGGCCAAAGGTCTCCAGGCTGAGATGGTTTGTCTTGTCAGCGGCCTCCCGCACCAGGACTTCAAAAACCATGGAACTGATGCGGTGGCCCTTATCGTCAAGACCTTTTACAACAATCGTACCCACTGAAAACACCTCAAAATCAGATTTAATAATAAGTTATTGGCGGTAGAAGCTGTTTGTGGCAAGGGCATCCTTGCAACACTTCTTCCGTTAGCAGACGTATCTGATCCCCAGCCTCTCCGCAGCGTCCTTGTCGCTGATGCCGAGGGCGTCGGACATGCCGACAGGCAGACTCTGGCAGCGGCCAAGCGGCGCCATAATCTTTTTCATCTCGGTGCTGATGGACATGAACACCTCGCTCACCCGTTCGGCCACCAGATCAGGATCGAGACGGCGGTACAGTTTCGGGTTCTGGCTGGTGATGCCCTTGGGGCAGATGCCGAGGTTGCAGACGTTGCAGCGGTTCTTCTCGTTGCCCAGACAGCCGGCCGCCGCCTGCATGATATATTTGCCGATATGGACCCCGGAGGCGCCCAGCATGATCAGGGCCATGCCGTTCTGGGTCACATTGCCGTTTTTGCCGATACCGCCGGCCGCAAAGATGGGGATCTCGTTCTGCTTGCCCTGGGCCACAAGATCAAGATAACACTCGCGGACACTGGAGGCGATGGGATGGCCGGTGGCGTCCATGGAGACGTTGTAGGCCGCACCGGTACCGCCGTCGATACCGTCGATGAGCAGTCCTCCGGCATAGGGGTTGCGCACCAGATTGTTGAGCACCGACTTGGCCGAGGTCGAGGCCGAGATCTTGGGATAGACCGGGACCTTGTGGCCAAAGGCGGTGGACATGGTCTGGATCATCTTCATGACGCTCTCCTCGATCGAGTAGAGGGTCTGGTGCACCGGTGGCGAAGGCAGGTCGACACCCTCCGGCACCCCGCGCAGACGGGCGATCAGCTTGGAGACCTTGAACCACATGAGCAGGCCGCCGTCGCCTGGTTTTGCTCCCTGGCCGTATTTGATCTCGATGGCCGCCGGATCGCACTGCATCTCGGGGATGGCGCGGATGATCTCATCCCAGCCGAAATAACCGGAGGCGATCTGGAGGACGATGTATTTGAGATAGGGGCTTTTCAGGATCCAGGGCGGACAGCCGCCTTCGCCGGTGCACATGACCACCGGAATCCCCAGCACCTCGTTGCAGTAGGCCACGCCCTGGAGCAGGCCGAGCCACATGTTGGGAGACAGGGCGCCGAAGGACATGGAGCCGATGACAAAGGGGAAGATCTCGCGGGTCGGGGGAATCCAGCCGCCCCCGGCCGTGCGTTTGAGAAATTCTTCCGGAGAAAGGACCCGGCCGAGGGTGGTGGTCAGATTGAACTCATGGCGTCCGGCGTCGAGTGCCGGGTCGGTGAGCATGGAGATGCGGTCAAACATGATCCGGTCAAGCAGATTCGGACCGCTGATATTTCTCCGGCCGCCGCGGGTCTGTGGCTGCCCCTTCTGGTTGTGGAAGAAGAGGGTGCGGTGTTCATTGGTGTTGGGCACCGGCATGATCGCCTCATTGGGGCAGACCATGGCGCACATGGAGCAACCGATACAGGCATTGGCCATGCTGGTCTTCTGGCGGATGCCGACAAAGGTGCGGTACTCATTGCCGCGTGCCTTCTTGAGGACATCGAGCTTCGGCATCCTCTGCCGCCGGTAGGCCAGATAAATTGCTTCTTTCGGACAGACTGCGGTGCAACGTCCGCACAAGGTGCACCGGTCTTCCCGGTGCTGGATTATCCAGGGGAGGTCCGTGTAGCTTAAGCTACTTGGGCCAACGGATACGGATCGAGCTGAGACCATATTGTCAGTTCCTTTCTATCTGGTGGTACAATTATTGTATGTTCACGCATGGGTTGAAAGTCATTGGCCGGATCACGGTCGGGAATCATGGCCGCCACCCCACACATCTCTGAGGCAAAGGCCCAGACCCCGTCACGGCCGCCGACGGTGGACGGGCGCATCTTTTTCTGATCCATGACCAGCAGGCAGCTCTCGTCGGGCAGGGAGCCGATAATGGCATTGGGACCGTCTATAATCAGCCTGCGGCAGACATCACGCAAGCCTTTGAGGAAAACGCCTTGGGGGTGCTGATCCAGTTCCGCATTCTTCAGTGGGGTGATGATGTGCTTATACGCCTGCAGGGGCAGTTTGAGCTGCTTCAGGGTATAGTGGAGGATATGGGCAAAGACCTCGGAGTCACTCTGATAGCCGGTATAACCGGGGAAGTGTTTGCCCAGCAGCCAGTCACGGATAGGAACAAAGGCGGTGTTCTCGCCATTGGTCATGGTGGCAATACCTTGGATGAAAAAGGGGTGACAGGCGTAGAGATTGATGCCGTAGTTGGTGTTCTGCCGCCCCTGGGCCATGCAGATTCTGGAGGTGATCCGGTTGTCATGGAGGGTCAGGGCGTTGCCGATCTCGAGAGGCCAGCCCACTTCTTTTATTATGGCTACATCGGGCCAGAAGGAAAAGACGGTGAGGTCATTACCATTTTCTTCGCCGTTGGCCCGCAGGCATAGACGGGTGAACATCAGCTCATCCTCGATCTCCGCCTCGTTCTTGGCCCCAAAGGCTGTAGGCATCTTGTAGATCCTGAGAAAATAGCGATAGCGATCCTTGGCCTCGATCAGGGTGGGAAGGGTCTCAAACTTGTGGTCATATTCCAACTCATAGCCACGTTGCTCCATGATGGCATTCAGGCGCTGCCAGGCCGCTTCACTATGGGCAATCCCGGACAGGACAGGGTGCTGGGGGTTGTATCTGAAATTTTCGAAATGCAGGCCACGTAATAATAAACCAAGCCCGGAGCCGTCATAGCCTTCCTTCATGGCTTCCATGGCCGTGAGAACCTCATAGGGCGAAAAAGGTTCGTTGGCTGTTTTCAGGGCTAAACGACACATGTCTTGTTCTCCTGATAAATAAAATAAAAACTGCCGGTATAGGCAGACCTTGAAATAACACAATATTATTGGCTCTTCGAACTGTCAAGAAACGAGAGCCAGGAACACTGTTTTAGTATGATACGAAAAAAATCTAGAATGAAAAAAAAGTCTTCGACAAGTTATGCAGAAGGCAAGAAAGATCAAGCTATTCTCCTTCTTTATGGAAAAGCAACCGTTAGCCTGTCTGGCCGTTTTTTTCCTGGAAGACAATGCCTTCCCGATTGAGTGTGTTGGCGTGGATAAAGACGCTCATTTCCGGAGTGCTGACGTCGGCTACATGCAGCGCCGCACTGATACGGTCGGCCTTTTTATAGATCGTCGACAGAATATTGGCTCCCTGTAGAAGCAGTTTTTCATTGAATACTGTACCCTCTTTTCCCGGAAAAACGCCCATGTAGACAATGCCCATTTCAACAAGATCATTAAAGAAATGGGTGCCGAGGGAAATATCAGGGGTCAGTTTCTCATGCATGATGGCGAGTTCACAGGGCACAGAGACATTTCTGATATCATTGAAGGAAACAGGCACCCCCAGCTCCGGCATCTTGGTGCCCCAGCGTCCCGGGCCGACCATCATCGTGTTTTTATCGCCAGGCAGCTCATTGGTTAACTCTCCGATCAGTCTGGCCACTGAAAACCTTTCTGAAGGCGTCAATACACTGTATTTTGAAGGGATAACGTAAATAATCCGGTCAATTTGTTTGGCAACTGCCTGTCCTATGATGGGGCCGCTGGTCTTCAGAATAATATCTTTTTCTTCGATATCTTCCGGCAGGATCATTTCTCCTGTTTCCATCTTGATTTGAAACGGTCGGCACTGCAGAAGGTTGATCCGGTAGGAGTTGTCGCTGGAAAAATTTATGGCAAACTCTATATCAACCGGATAGGCATAGGCCTTGGCAATGGTGCTGAGCATCTCCCTCATATCCTCAACCACTGTTGTTCTGGTAAAGACATTTTTAAAGGTCAGCATCCAGGAAAAGACGTTTCGCACGTTGAATTGGCTGGCCCGCTTTTCCATTTCGCTATCACGCACGGCAAAGAGCTCCAGGGGCAGTCCGGGCGTTGTCTTGACCAGGGTCTCAAAATCGGAACTCGCCTGGACATTGTTTATCAGATCAAGGACGTCGACAGTATGCTGACTGTACCTGTGGACGTCATCGGTGCTGACTTCCGGACGTTTCAAGGGGGTGTTGAGGGCGACAATGCGGGTGTAGTCATCATCATGCTGGTCAACGGCACGAGTTCCCAGACCATACACCAGGCGCAGCACCCCTTGTGCCGGATCGATCTCCGGGTCCCAGACAAAGGGATTGAATGAGTAGCCCACCCCGGCGAGTTGCGGCATATAGATGTTGCCATAAAAATCACCGGACACCCTTTGGACCAGCAGGGCCATCTCCTCGTACTTGTTCCATAATCCCCGGTGTGAGCGGTAGGTCAGGACATCCCGGCTCAATGAGCTGGCATAGACCGTCCGTACCGCATCCTTGAACTGGGCGATGATATCCCTCGGGAATTTACCAAGCAGGAGTTTTCCCCTGATCTTTTCGGCCTCCAGGTAAGGGTCGGCCGATGCCTTCATCTGGTGTCGTTCCCACCAGCATTTGTTGTTAATTAGTTAATTATAAAGGAATAAAAGACATCCGATCCCACAAAAAAGGAGTCGTGGATCTCCAGCCGTTCTTCCCACTTGGGATCGGCACTTTTCAGGATAGCCCGAGCCAGCAGCATGCCGGTCGCTTTCCCGCCGACGAACCCTGTACCGATCATTCGTTTGCCGATGGACACAAGATCGGACAGGTCAAAATGGTCTTCACAGAGGCGGGAAACTGTTTTGTTCCGGGTTATCATCATCACGATCAATTGTTTGCGCAGAGATGTCCGTTTTTTAGTCGAACCGGTCTTGCCTTGCGTTGAGCAGGCAGCCTGGGCCTTGTTCAGGATCTTGGTCCGGGCGTCCTGGTAAACGATACTCCCGTCGATCCATGGCTGAGGAGTCATGGACTGGATCTCGGCCACGATGCTGCTCCTGGTCACCGGTGTGAAACTTCCTCTCTCCAGTGTATGGAACGTATACATGGTGGGCGTGTGCCGCCCCTTGACCTTCAAAGGCAGGATGTAGTCCTTGCCATTAATCCGGTACAGCTCGAGGATGATCTGGGCTGTGGAGTGGATGGCGTTAATGGAAAGAGAAGTATGTGAATTTCGTATCAGGGCAAAGTAGGCCACCGTATCGGAGGCATAGAGGTAGGGGCAGGCCAGCTTGAAAAAATTTCCCAGCATCCTGTCGCTGTACCAGTCCTCTGCCAGGCCGGACAGGCAGTCAAAGACGTAGCAGGCACCTTTGCCGCTCTCCTTGACGATGTCCAGGATCCTGGTGATAAATTGTTCGAATCCCGCTTTGGGATTCAATGTGTGCACTTCGGGCTCGAATTGATCCGGTACGAGCGGTTCATGGGCGGCGAATCTAAAATAGACCAGTCTCTTCCCGTCAAGATGGGCGCACCTGCAGAATGCGTGGACGAATGGAATCTGATCCTGAATGTCATCAACCTGCCAGACGGCATTGTCGCCGGCGACGACCCCCTGCAGAATTTCATCAAGGGGGCTCAAGTCCGGAGCTGAATAATGGTTTTGATTTTGCTTGAGCCATGGTCTTAACCAATCGTTACTGAAGATGTTTGGTAGGCGTGCTCACCCCAATCCCAGGTCAATACCTTAAAAAAAATGACGATCACCCTGCCACGGGTGCGGCAGGGTGATCGTCACGGAATAGTCAGAAATGCAGCTGTTGCAGGGATGCTTAAACAACACCCTGGTCAAGCATGGCGTCGGCAACCTTGACAAAACCGGCCAGGTTGGCACCATTTACGTAGTTGATATAGCCATCTTTTCCCCGGCCATATTTGACGCAACTCTCATGGATGTTTATCATGATCTGACGAAGTTTCTGATCAACTTCTTCGCTGGTCCAGGAGATTCTCATGCTGTTCTGGGTCATCTCCAGCCCTGATGTGGAAACACCACCGGCATTGGATGCCTTGCCGGGAGCGTAGAGGATTTTGGCCTTCTGGAAGACCTTGACGCCATCCGGGACGGTCGGCATGTTGGCCCCTTCACCGACGGCATAGCAGCCGTTCTTGACCAGTAACTTGGCATCTTTTTCGCTGATTTCATTCTGGGTGGCGCTGGGGAAGGCGATGTCGCAAGGGACTCCCCACGGACGCTGTCCATCAAAGTACGTACAGCCCTTGAGGGCCTTGGCACATTCACTGATGCGTCCGCGTTTAACATTTTTAAGCTCAAGCACAAACCTGAGATCCTCTGTGGTGAATCCCTCCTCTTTATGAACAAAGCCGGCGGAATCTGAAAACGTTACGACCTTGGCGCCAAGCTCCATAAGCTTTTCAGCGGTATACTGAGCAACATTACCGGAGCCAGACACGGTGCAGACCTTGCCGGCAATGTCTTCTCCGCGGGTCTTCAGCATTTCCTGAACAAAATAAACACAGCCGTAGCCGGTGGCTTCAGGTCGAACCAGGCTGCCGCCCCAGTTGATACCCTTGCCGGTAAGAACTCCGGTAAACTCATTGCGCAGACGTTTGTACTGGCCGAACAGATAGCCAATCTCACGGCCTCCCACTCCAATATCACCGGCAGGGACGTCGGTGTTTGCACCGATATGCCGAAACAGCTCGCTCATAAAACTCTGACAGAATTTCATGACTTCGGTATCTGTCTTTCCCTTGGGATCGAAATCAGAGCCGCCCTTGCCGCCGCCCATGGGCAGGGTGGTCAGGCTGTTTTTGAATACCTGCTCAAAGGCCAGGAACTTAAGGATGCCCATGTTGACGCTGGGGTGAAAGCGCAGGCCGCCTTTATAGGGTCCGATGGCACTGTTCATCTCGATCCGGTAGCCGGTGTTGACCTGTATCTTCTGCTTGTCATCAAGCCAGGGCACCCTGAAGATGATAGTCCGCTCGGGGATAAGCATTCTTTCTAAAATGTTTGCTTCAACATAGCGGGGATTTTCTTTCAAAAACGGGGTGATGGATTCTATCACCTCTTCAACGGCCTGGTGAAACTCAACTTCACCAGGATTTTTGCGAATAACTTCAGCCATAAAATCTTTGACGTTCTTCATGAATTGCTCCTTGGGGCATTGTTTGAATTTGGTATGATGCAAACACTTTCGGCATGCTGCAAACATATGGTTTCGGCAATTATATACCATGATAACATGATTTTTTTTTTTTTCAATTGCTAAGAGAACCTCTTGTCATGGCCCTGCAGTATTTCTTGATCTTCATGAATTACCGGTTATCGGCAGAACTGCCGATCATTTTTTGGAAAGGATTCTGTTCTGGGAATTTTCCGGGCGTTCCTCCTGGGAGATTCGGCAATTTTGCCATATTGGCCATATTTTATTTGCAAGCAATCATCGTTCCCGCTAAAATAAATTTCATGAGTGATAAAACAGACAGAAAAGAACTTGTGATCCTGCGCGTCTTGAAAGATGCGGAAACCCCCTTGTCCAGTGCCAAGGTCATGGCAACTCTGAATGCTATGGGCCAGGAGTTCAGTGAGCGGACAGTCCGCTATTATTTTAAGATACTTGACGAAAAAGGGCTGACTGAAAACCATGGCAAGAAGGGGCGGGTCATCACGGAATTCGGCCTCAAGGAGCTGGGCCGGGCCAATGTTTTTGACAAGGTTGGTTTCCTGGGCGCCAGGATAGATCAGTTTACCTACCGGATGAGCTTTAACCTGGACAAGAGGAGCGGCACGGTCATTACCAATATCAGTTTTATCGAGACCGAAATGTTGCCTCGGGTAGCACCTCTGATCTGCCAGGTCTATGAAGCTGGTTATTCCATGGGAACCATGATGGCTCTGTTCAAATCTGGTGAAAGGGTGGGCAGCTCAATCATTCCGGATGGCATGACAGGGATCGGCACAGTCTGCTCTATTACCCTCAACGGGGTTCTGCTTGCCCATGGCATCCCGACTCATTCGAGCTTCGGCGGCCTCCTGGAGCTTCGTAATTATCAACCGAGCCGATTTGTTGAGATCATCAAATATGACGGAACCAGCATTGATCCACTGGAGGTCTTTATCAGGAGCGGCATGACTGACTATGGTGGAGCGATCAAAAACGGCAACGGCCGGATTGGCGTCGGCTTCAGAGAAATTCCGGCCGACAGTCGGGAGAATGTGATCGCCCTGAGCGAGAAGCTGAAGAAAGTCGGGCTGGATGGAATACTGCTGGTTGGATGGCCCGGCCAACCGCTGCTGGAAATACCAGTTACAGAAGGAAGAACCGGGGTTGTTGTCATCGGCGGACTGAATCCCTTGGCTATTCTTGAGGAGACTGGATTCAAGGTGCAGTTCCGGGCCTTGGCCGGCATGGTGGAGTACGATAGATTGTTCCATTACCAGGAGATGGGTGAGCGGATCAATGCTATCCTCTAAGCTAAATGCCCAGTTTGAGCAAACCTTCCTATGACTTGGCCGGATTAAGGAAAAATTTAATTGTAACTAATCAACATGATTGTAAGTAACTAGCTGCTTTATGGGTATTTTTTCTGATAATGGCAACACGCATGAGTCACCGCCTCACTCCTACCGTTGGCAATTGAATGCCGGTTGATCACTGATTAGCGAAAACGGCATTATCCCCGTAGGGGCGACCCGGTGGGTCGCCCGTGGTCCGGGGTGAGGCACAATAATTAATCTGTAACCAAGATTAATAGGTACGATTTATTTTTTAGTCATCTTCAAAGTCATACTCCTCCATCATGTCGCCGGCCAGGCTGAGAAATACCCCCATGGATTCGCTGAGGTTTTTCACCACCTGACTGTATGCCACCTTTTCTTCAACGGTCTTGGCCTTGGCCATTGCTTTTATGGCGGCAAATAATTCTTCGGACAGGCCCTCCATTATCTTCTCTGGTTCCATGCTTGTCTCCTTTGTTTGATCTGTATTGTGGTGTCACCGGGAATGCCTTATGGACGCGGAAAATACTAATACCTGAATTCTGCAATCATCCGGGTCAGTATTCTCCGAGTCCCTTATCTGTTTTTTACTCTTTCGGAAACCGTATTTCAAGAATCTTTTATTCGGCTGTTGTCGTCAGGCCGGTTTCTCCACCAGAGCCAATGGCCTGTTCAATGCTGGTCTGGGCCATCCGGTAGTCATACAGGGCCTGGATGTGGTTGGCCTTGGCCGCGACCAGCAGGGTATCGGCATCGGTGACCTCCACCGGACTTCCAACACCGGCGCTGTATCTGCCGGAGGCGATCCGGAAATTCTCTTGGGCTTGGCGGATGGCAAGCTTGGTGACACTGATCCGCTCTTCCGCCTCTTCCAGATTGAGATAGCTCTGCCGGACCTCCTTGTGGATGGTCTGGCGTAACAGTGTTTCATCGGCAGCCAGGATGTCGGCGTTGGCCTGGGCCTCACCGACCTGGTGACGTGTCAGATGGCCATTGAAAACAGGGACGGTGAGGGTAATCCCGACACTCCAGCCTTCGTCCATGGTGTCGACGTCACCGCTGTAGGCGGCGCCGGCATTGCCCAGGAGAGTTGGAGCATCCCCTTTGCGGGCCAGATTGACGGCTTGCTCGGCCGCCTTTTTTTTAAGCATCAGGGCCTTGAGGTCGGGCCGATGGTTGAGGGCCAGATCTAAGGCCTGGTCAAAGGGCATGGTGTAGGGGGCAAAGGTCAGATTGTCCTCCAGCAGGTAGTCAGGGGCATCGGGCAGACCCATGGCGTTATTGAGGACGACCCGGGCCAGACGCAGGTTGTTTCTCACCTGGATCTGTACGAGCTGAGCGGCACTGAGGTCCACCTCCGCCTTGGTGACATCATATTTGGGTTTCACGCCGGCCTCGAAAAAACCTTCGGCCTGCTCCAGATGCTGCTCGAACTGTTTGACGGTTTCAGCGGCGACCTCTTTGTCCCTGGCAATCTTCAGCATGTTGTAATAGGCCAGCTTGGCATTGAAGACGGCCAGGTTATCTGTGGCGTTCAGATCGGAACGGGCTGCCTCCAAGCTGTTCTGCCGGATGTCGATCTGGGTGGCGGTTCGGCCGAAGTCATAGAGCAGCTGCTCGGCGCGGATGCCGGTGGTCAGCCAGTTATATGCACTGTTGTCGGTGGTGCCGTAGAAGGTGCCTTCCGGTGACAAACGGTTGTAACCGGCGCTGCCGTTGATCTGCGGATAATACGGCGCCCTGGCCTGGCCAACCCTGCTCTGGCCGACATTGACATTTCCTTGGGCGGCAAGAATAGCCGGCTGATTCTGACGGGTGATGGCTACTACCCTGTTGAGGGTAAGGATCTCCCCCGCGCTGATTGTCAGGGGAACGGAAGGGGTCCGCTCTTTTTCCGCTGTGACCGGAGCAAGGGGCTGCGCCTGCAGGGTTGAATAATTAAAGGATAGACCTGCCAGTCCAATGGTCAGCATGATGGCTACTCGACACAATCTCTTTTTCATGGAGTTTCCTTTATTACGTTGAGGGTCTCTTGAATATACAACATATTTCCGGATTTTCATCTTTCATCTTCCGGTCCTGAACTACCAATATATAGATTGAAAGGACCACAAAGAGGGCAAAAAGGGTGCCGATAACAATGCCGCCGACCAGCACCAGGCCGATGGGGTTCCGGGTTGCGGCTCCAGCCTTGGTGACCAGGATCAGGGAAAAGTGACGTCCTTTTTTCAAACGGTGGTCAAGGGGAAAACAAGATGATTGAGCCTCCGGGGGAATTGTTATAAGAAAGTAATTGCGGAGAAAGAGTTAAGTGATTAGAAATATAAAATTGTTGTTTAATTCGTCTGAAGGTACTTTTTAACCTAGGGACGCGGAAAATATTACTATACCATCTTGCTTCCCGTCTTCGGGCCATCTTTGACCGCACTTCAATCGTAAGATCCTCGATGCAGCACACTATATCTGCAGTTTTACTCAATCGGTGCAGTCAGATCTGGCCCAAATCCAGTCGCAATTCAGGTACATCAGTATTTTCCGAGTCCCTTGTCGCATAATTCTGGAGAACCGTATGAAAAATTCCACCCCGTTTTTGTATACCGCCAATGAACTCTTTGACTGGTTGAGCACCTCTCCAGATTTTGTCCTGCTTGATGTCCGCAATGTCAATGATTTTACCAATTTCTGTGTGGAAGCCCCGACCTTCTTTCCATATATCAATATCCCCTATTTTAATTTCATGGAAGACGTCCAGGGCAGTATTGATCTGGTGCCGAAGGGCCAGAAGATACGAATCGTCTGCGCCAAGGAAGGTTCGGCAAAATATGTGGCTGATCTTCTCTGCGCACATGGCTTTACCGATGTCGGCTATCTGCAGCAGGGTATTGTCAGTTGGGGCAATGTCCTGGTGCCGAAAAAGGTCAGCAGTGACGATGAAAAATATATCCTCTATCAGTTTGTCCGCCCGGGGAAGGCCTCCTGCAGCTATATGCTGATCTCTAAGGATGAGGCCATGGTTTTTGATCCTTCCCGGAATATTGAGGTCTATAAGGAGATGGCCAGGAAGCATGGCAGCAGGATCGTTCGCACATGTGAGACCCACAGGCAGGCTGATTATATCTCCGGCAGTCCGCAACTGGCCCTGGAAAAAGGCTGCAAGATGCGGGCGAGCAGGCATGATTTCAGCGGGGCGACCTTTCCCTATGAACCGGTTGTTGACGGAGATGTCTGCACCTTTACCAAAAAAGGGCCGGAGGTGCGGGTCATGCACACGCCCGGCCATACCATGGGCAGCATCTGTTATCTTGTGGATAATAAGTATCTGCTCAGCGGTGATACCGCCTTTATCAGTACCGCTGGTCGTCCTGATCTGGGCGGGCGCTGGGCGGAGTGGGCCAGGGAACTCTATCTGACCCTTATGCTGCGCCTGCGTGTTCTTCCTGATCATACCCAGGTGCTGCCCGGTCACTATACCTCCTGGGACGAGGCCAATGACAAGAACATCTTCATGGAGAGCCTGGGGCATCTGCGTCAAAACGTGCCGGCCTTCCGTCTGGCCCATGAAAATAAATTTGCTGAATTCATTAAGGAAAACATGCGGCCGCAGTCCCCTGTGTACGGAGAGATTCGCCAGGTCAATATCGGTTTTCTGCAGGTAAATGAGGCCGAGGCCGATGTGATGGATCTGGGTAAGAATGAGTGTGGGGCCAGCAATTACGGCAAGGTGGGTGTCAGCGCCGAGCTTGAACGGAGTGAACTGAAAAAGGTGGTCTGATCGGAGGCCAACTCATCATGGCTGATCTCTCTGTTATCGCCATTATCGGTATTGATACCGATATCGGTAAGACGGTGGCCACCGGCCTGCTGGGCCGCTATCTCCTGGGGCAGGGGAGGCGGGTCATTACCCAGAAGCCTGTGCAGACCGGTTGTCTTGGGCTGGCTGAGGATGTTCTGGTCCATCGGAGGCTGATGGGTCAGGAACTCCAGCCTGAGGATCGCCAGGGCTTGACCTGTCCCTATGTCTTTGTCAAGCCCTGCTCTCCGCACCTTGCGGCCTCACTTGCCGGGCAGGTGATTGATCCGGCCGTTATCCGTCAGGCCACCCGCACCCTTGCCAGCCGCTATGAACTGGTGCTGCTGGAAGGCGCTGGTGGCCTGCATGTTCCTTTGACTGAAGATTTTACCTTTCTTGACCATCTGGAGCAGGAGGGCTGGCCTCTGATTGTAGTTACTTCTCCCCGTCTGGGGTCGATCAATCACACCCTCTCAACCCTGGAACTGGCGCGTCATCGGGGGCTGAGGGTGCTGGGGATCATCTATAACCGCTATCAGGAGAGCGATCCGGTGATTGCCGCGGATTCAGCCCGGATTTTTTCGAAGTATCTGCACCGCTATGGTCATGATGACTGTGTTATCGATCTGTTTGGGGTGGATGAGTATGACCAGCAGAAGAGAAAACTGGATTTCAGCCCGTTGTTTCGGGTCAATCCTTGAGCATGCCTGTCGCCTGGAAGTTTATCCGTGCGCAATCTAAAAAAAAGGAAAAAATGAGACCTGTGCCAAAGAAGATCTGTCTTGATTGCCGGAATTTTAGTCTGCAGGATACTTCTTCCGGTGTCTGCAAAGTGGTCAAGGGGCTTGCGGACTATCCCGTAAAGGCAACCGGGGACAGTTGTGATCAGTGGCGGGACTGCGGTCAGCAATACTTTATTCGCATCGGTTGGATCAAGGGAGAGTTGGCCAGGGAGCAGGGCTTGCAGGTCACTGCCGGGACCGGGATTATTACCTGAATTCTGCAGGCAGTCGCAATGCCTTGATTTTCATGAAAACAGCAGACAGGGTAGGGAATGGGGACGGAAATTGAACGAAAATTCCTGGTAACAGGGGATGAGTGGCGAGGTATGGCCGCCGGTGTGTTCTATTGTCAGGGCTATCTCTGTCTGGAGAAAGAGCGGACGGTCCGGGTGCGGATAGCAGGTGATAAGGCCTTCCTGACCATCAAGGGGAAAAGTTCCGGCATCAGCCGGATGGAGTATGAATATCCGATTCCGCTGGAGGACGCCAGGGTCCTGCTGGCAGAACTCTGCATCCAGCCGGTCATTGAAAAAAAGAGGTACCGGATCAATCACCTGGGGTTTGTCTGGGAGGTGGATGAATTTTTTGGTGAAAACGAAGGACTGCTTGTCGCTGAGATCGAGCTTGCAGAAGAGGAGCAGGAGTTTGAAAAACCGTCCTGGATTGGAGAGGAGGTCAGCTCTGATCGTCGCTATGCCAACGCCAGTCTTGTTCAAAACCCCTATTCCGGCTGGAAGTGAGGCTGGTTGTTGTTATGGTGTCCGTGGTCTGGGGCACCCCGCCCTTCCTGGCATCTTCACATGACAGACCAGCGGCAAGGATGAGGATGTGTGTCTTTAACCTGTAGCACATCCTCATCCTTGGTCGTGGCCGCACCTATCGCTCATTCCGGTTTGACCTCTGATTTCCCCTTCAGCTCTTCTGGCTGAGACCGAGTTCAAAGGCCTTGAGATTGGTCTCCACAAAGTTCTGCCGGGTTTTCAGGCGGATCGTCTCTCTGATGTGCTCCTCGGAAACGGGCAGCCGTCTGGTCGCGGCCATGGCGCCCAGGATGACCATGTTCACCGCCATGACATTTCCCGCCTCACGGGCAAGCTCCGCGGCATCAAAGGCCGTGAGACTGCCGGCCACATTCAGGATCTGCTTCTGTACCGAGGAAAAATCAGGGTAGGCCACCTTGCCCACTGCCGCGGCAAAGGGCGGCAGGGGAGCGGTGCTGGTAATCACCACGGTGTTTTTATTGCACTTTGCCACCGCCCGCAGGGTCTCGAGTGGCTCAAATCCGGCCAGGATGTCGGCCTCTCCGTCGGCAATCAGCGAACTCCTGGCGCCCCCGAAGACAATGGCCGATTCAACCACTCCTCCACGCTGGGCCATGCCGTGGATCTCACTCATACGTACCTCGATACCGGCCAGCAGAGCGGCCTCGCCCAGCACCTTGGCGGCCAGGAGGTTGCCCTGGCCGCCAACGGCCACGATCATTACTCTGGTCACTTTCATATCTTGTCTCCCGGTGAAGCCTTTATTTTAATGGGCAGGATGGCGTTTTCAGGACAGACCTGGGCGCAGACGGCGCAGCCGGTGCATCGATCCGGGTCAATGGCGACCCGACCGTCCTTGATGAAAAAAGCCGGACAGCCAAGCTGATCGATACAGTCCTTGTGATTACGGCAGCGATCACTGACATAAAAGGGCTTCATCGCCGGTATTTTCAGGCTCTTGGCGTACAGGGCGCAGAGCTCCCGGGCAATGACCACCGAAACGCCTTCAAAGGCAAAGGCTTCTTTCAGGGTTGCAATGCTCTTCTTCAGTTTGTACGGCTCAATCACCGCCATGTGGGGAACACCGAGTGCCTTGACCACCTCGGCGATATCGATGCGGCCATAACCGGAGAGACCCAGTTTTTCCATGTCCACTCCGGGATTGGGTTGATGGCCGGTCATGGCTGTGGTGCCGTTGTCGAGGATAACCAGGGTGAAGTTGTGCCTGTTGAAAACTGCGTTGACCAGCCCTGCCATGGCAGAGTGAAAGAAGGTTGAATCGCCGCAGAAGGCAATCACCTTTTTATCGAGCGTCCTGCTGAACCCGGCGGCAGTGCCGGTGGACGAGCCCATGCAGATCAGAAAGTCAGCCATCCCCAACGGCGGCAGCATGCCGAGGGTGTAGCAGCCGATATCGGTGGGATAGATCACATCCAGACCTTCAGCCGCTTTTTTGACGGCATGAAAGGCGGCGCGGTGCGAGCATCCGGCGCACAAGGTGGGTGGCCGGGGTGGCAGACCTGCCTGGCCTGGCCGGGCCGGGCTGCTGGTGGCCGTGGTATCGGCCCCCATGAAGTAGAAGGCGATCTTCTCTCTGACCAGGGCCGGGTCAAATTCATAGAGCCGGGAAAAGAGCGCCTGGTCCTTGCCGGAGATGGTCATGGTCATTTTTGCTTCCTGGGCCAGGGCCTTGATCCCCTCTTCCAGCACCGGCTCACCTTCCTCAACGATGAGCACCTTGTCGCAGCCGCCGAGAAAGTCTTTAATCAGCTGCTCGGGCAGGGGATGGGTAAAGCCGAGGCGCAGGATTTTTACCTGGCCATCCAGATTGAGATCCTGGACCGCGTCAGCCACATAATTATAGCTCACGCCGTTGCAGATGATGCCCCCGGGACCGCTGCCCTCGGAAAAGTTGAATGGTGACTGCTCGGCCACGGCCATGGCCTTGTCAAGATTGTCAAGGAGACGAACATGAAGCTGGCGCGATACCGCCGGGATGGTCACGTAGCGCATGGGATTGCGGCTGAATGTTCCCCTGGTCTCCGCCTTGCTGATCGGCCCCAATTCTACCACGTCCGTCGAGTGATTGACCCGGGTGGTGGTGCGCAGGATAACGGGTTCCTGCAGTTGTTCGGACAAATCAAAGGCCTGTCGGGTCATCTCCTTGGCCTCGGCAACCGAAGAGGGCTCCAGCATGGGCAGACCGGCCAGTTTGGCATAATAACGGCTGTCCTGTTCATTCTGGCTGGAGAACATGAAAGGGTCGTCGGCCACCAGGATGACTAAGCCGCCTCTGACTCCCACATAGGCGAGGGTCACCAGGGCATCAGCTGCCACATTCATGCCGACATGTTTCATGACGCACATGGCTCGCACCCCGGTATTGGCCGCCGCCGCCGTCACCTCGAGAGACACCTTTTCATTGACGCTGTATTCAAAATAGAGATCACTTTCCTGAGACATCTGGAAAAAATTAAGAGAAATCTCAGAAGATGGTGTTCCAGGATAGGCGGCGGTGATCGCCACTCCGGCCTCAATCGCCCCCCGGGCGATGGCCTCGTTGCCGAGCAGCAGCATTTTTTTGCCCGGTTCATCAGTCAGTAATTTGTGCATTTATCTTTCCTTTGTTCATTGTCGGCTCTTGAGTGAGCCAGATCAAGTATGTCAGTATCTTCCGAGTCCCTTATCCGGGAATTATCCGGGAAAATTTCGTCTGTGAGCGGCCTCCATGAGATCCCTCTGCAGGCTCACGCATTCTTTATTCCTGGCAAGCCGTGATAATCCTGGAAGTGATTACCTGGCACGCCTCATTGACTTTATGTGAGTCCCAGTCAATTCTGAGTGATTTTTTGACTTCATCAGGGAGGATGGTGAGCACATCTTTGCTATAAAAAGACATTGCTGCCTGGATGTCAAAAAGAAAATGCATGTGCATCTCTTCCCGGCAGTGCAAACCCTCGTTGGCCCTGGATTATATCTCTTGAAACTTTGTGGCTATCCATTATCATTAGTGCAGGTGAAACGTATCAACCCGGAAATCTTATGCTTCGCCAGCTGGGCGCTGATGGTTGGCGGCACCAGGCTGAGGCGGAAGGAGGCAGTGGTCAGGTTCCCTTCACGCACGACAGTTCAGAAGTACTAGAGATGATGAGGGTTCAGCCATTCCATAGTAAGGTGGAACTCTGAGTGCGAAAGTAACGCGAAACAATAGCTGGCACCGCAACTGCAATAAAACCGGCGGGAGTTAAGGAGTAATATATGGATGATTTACTGGGAAAACATTGGCATCATCTGCCAATGGATGAAGTGGCGGAGCTGCTGGAATGTGATACAGAGAAAGGTCTTGATGTGTTCGAAGTCAAGCACCGCACGGAGCAGTACGGCCTCAACACGATCAGCACCAAGAAGGGAAAAGGCCCCTGGCTGCGTTTTCTGCTGCAGTTTCATCAGCCGCTGATCTATATTCTGATCGGTGCAGGCGTAATTACCGCGGCTCTCCAGGAGTGGGTCGATTCCGGGGTGATCTTCGGGGTGGTGCTGGTGAATGCCATTATCGGTTTTATCCAGGAGGCCAAGGCGGTCAGCGCCCTGGCCGCCCTGGCCAAGACCATGACCAGCGAGGCCACGGTATTGCGCCAGGGCGAGAAAACCCGCATCTCCTCAATCGATCTGGTGCCTGGCGATATCGTCTTTCTGCAAAGCGGCGACAAGGTGCCGGCCGATATGCGCTTTTTCCAGATCCGTGATCTGCAGATCGATGAATCGGCGCTCACCGGCGAGTCGGTGCCGGTGCAGAAGTCCGTCAAACAGTTGGAACGTGACACGACCCTGGCCGATCGCAAAAACATGGCCTATGGTTCCACCCTGGTCACCTACGGCCAGGGTGCGGGCATTGTCACGGCCACCGGGGATCACAGCGAGGTGGGCCGCATCTCCGAGCTCATTTCCTCGGCCCAGGATCTGGCCACGCCCCTGACCCGCAAGATCGATCATTTCAGCCACATCCTGCTCTATGTGATCCTTGGTCTGGCGGTGGTCACCGTTGGCGTCGGACTCCTCCGCGGACAGCCCCTTTTTGATATGTTTATGGCGGCTGTTGCCCTGGCGGTGGGCGCCATCCCCGAAGGACTGCCGGCGGCAGTGACCATCACGCTGGCCATCGGTGTCTCGAGAATGGCGCGGAAGAATGCCATCATTCGTAAGCTGCCGGCGGTAGAGACACTCGGCAGCACCTCGGTCATCTGCTCGGATAAGACCGGCACCCTGACCGAAAACCAGATGACCGTCAAAGAGATCCTGGCCGGAGGCTCCTGGTATGAGGTGAGCGGCGGCGGCTACAACCCCTTTGGCGGAAAGATTCAGGCCGGCGGCGCTGACATTGATGTCGCAGCCCATGCCGGGCTGCTGGAATGTCTGCGGACCTCGATCCTCTGTAATGACAGCATGCTGGTGGAAAAAGAGGGCAGCTGGCAGGTGGAGGGCGATCCCACGGAAGGAGGATTGCTGACGGCGGCGCGCAAGGGCGGACTGGACCCGGCGGCCCTGGAAAAAGAGGCGCCCCGCCTGGATTCGATTCCGTTCGAGTCGGCACATCAGTACATGGCCACCTTGCATGAGGTCAAGGGCGGCAAGCAGCAGCGTCGTGTGTATGTGAAAGGGGCGGTGGAGGCGATCCTGGCCCGCAGCAGTACCATGCTCGGGGAAGAAGGTGATACGGTCGAGCTCAATGGTGATGCCATCCTCGGTCATGTCGAGAAAATGGCGGCCCAGGGTTTACGGGTGCTGGCCTTTGCTACTATGGAGATGCCTGCTGATACTCGAGAGATTCACCATGAAGACGTGGAATCAGGCCTGACCTTTCTTGGTCTGATGGGGATGATTGATCCGCCGCGAGCCGAGGCGATCACCGCGGTCAAGGTCTGCCAGGCCGCAGGTATCAGGATCAAGATGATTACCGGTGACCACGCCCTCACCGCCGCCGCTATTGCCGGGCAACTCGGACTGGGCGGGGCGGTGGAACTGGATGCCAGGGCTGTGACCGTGCTCACCGGAAGCGATCTGGCGAAACTGTCGGACAGTGAGCTGATCGACGCGGCTGAAAATACGGCAGTGTTCGCCAGGGTGACTCCGGAGCAGAAACTACGGCTGGTCGAGGCCCTGCAGGCTAGAGGACAGGTCGTGGCCATGACCGGGGACGGGGTCAATGATGCCCCGGCCCTGAAACAGGCCAATATCGGGGTGGCTATGGGGATTACCGGCACCGAGGTGTCCAAGGAGGCTGCCGACATGGTGCTGACCGACGATAACTTCAGCTCCATCGAGGCCGCTGTTGAAGAGGGGCGCGGGGTCTTTGATAACCTGACGAAGTTCATCGTCTGGACCCTGCCCACCAACCTCGGAGAGGGCCTGGTCATCATGGCCGCCATCTTCCTGGGGGTCACCTTGCCTGTTCTCCCCGTGCAGATCCTCTGGATCAACATGACCACGGCCGGTTTCCTGGGGCTGATGCTGGCCTTTGAGCCCAAAGAGCCGGGCATCATGCTCCGTCCGCCCAGAGATCCCAAGACGCCTATCCTCACCGGGCAGCTCATCAGCCGGATCGTGCTGGTGGGAGGGCTGCTTCTGCTCGCCTGCTTCAGCCTTTTCCGGTGGGAACTGGCAGCAGGCGCCACTCTTGCCGAGGCGCGCACCGTTGCCGTGAACGTCTTTGTCATAGTGGAGTTGTTCTATCTGTTTAACTGCCGCTCGTTAACCAAGTCGGTTTTCCAGCTGGGATTTTTCAGTAATATGTGGGTCTTTGCCGGTGCTGCCGCCATGCTGCTCCTGCAGATCGTGTACACCTATCTGCCGGTCATGAATACCCTGTTCCAGAGTGCGCCTATCTCCATGGAGGCCTGGCTGCGCATCGTCCTGGCCGGTATCATCGCTTACCAGATAGTCGAGTTTGAAAAGTGGGTGCAGGGGAGACGGAAGTCAGGTCTTTAGGGCAACAAGGGACAAGCTGGGGAGAAATTCCGGCCAGACCAGAATGGTGCTGGATTGAATTGTCAAGCTTCCTCCATTCCTTAAGAGCAGTAGGCAGAAACTGGAATTTATAGATGTTCTGGTTCCCGCATGGGAACCCATCCCGTGCGGCGCAGGCAGTTGCTCACAACAGAGGTAAAAAAGGGGTCATATAAAAGTCCCGGTCGGTAATCGGTAAATCAGCTTGCTGTTCTACCCTTTTATTCTAATAGCTGGATGGGTGCCATTCCGGAGTACCTTGCCTTGCACGTTTGAGTCGTAAGAGTTCTTTGCTTGACACCATAGACGACCCCTTTTATTATCTTTTTATTTTGTTCACTCTCTCTTTGAAGAACTTATTGGCTGTCGATGAACACAAGAAGCCTGACCGGTTTCAGAATGGTTATCAGCCGTAGTCGTCGCCGAGCCGCTATAAATTATGTAACTATCCAGCTGAAATCGATTGTGGCCACTTTGTCGTTTAGCTGGAGCTCATAAATTGAGGGTTTTCCCCCTCAAATAGTAAGCATAAAGCCTTTGAAGCTGACAGGCCATGTTTTCGGCATGTCGACAAGTAGCTCCGGATGCGGCAAAATATCTTGGCTCCATCCATTGATCGGAAACAGCCGGATATCTTTTGCTGAACCTTGGTCGTCCGCAGATCGTTTTCTGCCTGATTATTGGAAAAAGGGACCGCATCATCATCCATGAATCGCAAGACGTCGCTCTCATAATCCCGAAGGCGCTCCAGCAGATTCCGCGATTTTGAACGAGGAATCTT
>JAHYIV010000048.1 GCA_019429465.1 Desulfoarculaceae bacterium | reverse complement strand
GGCGTCCAGACCTGGTAGATTTATTTATGTCCATACCCCGAAACATGGATCATGGCTCAATTTAATCGAAGCGGCTTTTTCTAAAATGGCGCGAACCTTTTTGAGGCATATTCGTGTTTCTTCAAAGTCCGAACTAAAAAAACGTATTCTTAAAGGGATAGAAGAAATCAATTCGGCACCAGTGGTTTATCGCTGGAAAAAATTCGACCTCGATATCGCATAAATTGTACATTTTTTATTGAATCTCAATACTAGCGAACTACCAATCATGGCTGGACCAAAAAGGGACAGCCACAACAAACAGAAGTTATGACGCTTCGGCTTGGTCTTCTCTTCGGGCTTCACCGAGTTTCATGAAAACCATGTAAAGATGAATAGGAGGAATTCGGGAATGAATTCATTCAAGGGAAATAGCAGGTTGCTGATCTGCTGTACTCTGGCTTTTGTCCTTTCAACAGTCGGTTGGGTGACGAACGACAGGGCGGTTGCGGCTGAAAACACGGTGTCGTGCACCGACTGCCACGATGACAAACAGAACACCCAATATGCCCACAACCCGGTTGCGGAAGGTGAATGCACGGTTTGCCATGAACCCGAACCTGTTCATCTTGAAGAGGGCGGTCCCGGCGGCATGAAAACCGACCGAACCGCCTCGGCCTGCTACCAATGCCATGATAATATGGCTGCCGGCAGCACCGTTCATCCTGCTCTGGAGATAGAGGGAGAATGTATCCAGTGCCACAACCCCCATGGCTCATCGGTTGAGAAACTTCTGGTGAAGCCGCTTATCAGCCTCTGTCAGGAATGTCATGAGCCGGTACCGGCCGAGGCTGCTGCGGGTTCGCAACACTTGGCGGTAACGGAAGGCAAGGGCTGCCTGAACTGTCATAATCCTCACTCAGGCAATCAGGCCGCGCTGCTCAACGCAAGCCTCAAAACCCTTTGCCTGGGGTGCCATGACCAAGAGATCACCACCTGGGAAGGCGATGAAATAGAGAGTGTCAAGAATATCAAAGAGAAGCTGGACCTGCCGTATGTGCACGAGCCCGCCACCGAGGATGATGGATGCACGACCTGCCATGCACCCCACGGCAGCAAACACCAAAAGCTTCTCACCGCCTCCTTTCCAGGGAAAAATTATTATAAGCCCGGCACCGACCCTGACGAGAAAATTTTTGAGCTCTGTTTTACCTGTCATGATCAGGCCATGCTGAACAAGGATATCAGCTCCACGGACACCGGTTTCCGCAACGACACGCTCCAAAACGGCACCGTGGTCCGCAACAATCTGCACAGGTTTCATGTAGTGAACGTTGTCGAGGGACGCAGCTGCAATATCTGCCACGACCCCCACGGTGCCAGTCAGCCCCACAACCTCAGGAGCAAATGGACCATGAAGACATTTGAGCCAACGCTGCTGTTCGAGAGCAGGCCGGACGGCGGTGAATGCCTGAAGTCATGCCATCGTCCGAAAACCTACCAACGGCTCGACTGATTACCCGGCATCCTTGCCAGAGTGCCTTTTTCCGGAAGGTTGACGGGAAGATAAAAGAGGGTGACATTCTCCATGGCTCGAGCAAACGCATTGATGTCGCGGTTGCTCGGGCCATGCCTTTTTTGATCCCCGGTTGCCGTCCCCGAGTCCCCCTAGTTCCAAGACTTCTCGATTTGCAAGAGTCTGAGTACAGTCTGTTTTTCTTTAGGGGCCGTTACGAAATAACATGGCCATTTATATCTATTTCGTTACGGCTCCTTATGCCGCTCCGGGCACTTAGATGGCCATGTTATTTTTTTACAGCGGCTTAATGGTTCACGGGTTGTTTCTCTTGACCAACTGGTAAATTCATCCGAAAATTGATCGGAGAGACGGCCGCGGAATACCGGAGCGACCAACTTGCATTTTTCGTTGTATCCGGCCAATCTGGTCCAGTCATACTGGTTACTCCGCTTTATCATCGGAAATATAGATGAGTCCTTGCGGAAAAAAGGAACGATACTGTTGAGGCTCGGCAAGAAATAGGCTACTGTCAGGTAAGCCTCGGGATCAAGGCCGTCCACTCTGTTTCCTGGGCTAGAGCACAATGTTGCTTCTGATACCGCTGGTCTGAAAATATCGATTTTCGTTATCCTCTCTGAGTCTGAAAACAAAATGAATGAAAAGTTAATCAAGCGTGGAAAAAACCTGCTGATAGTCGTGGGATTCGTCCTGGCTGCGTGGGTGATAATCTTTTTGGTTATGCGCAGTGGCAGCAACGAACAAAAAGGATCCGCTCGTGAACAAGCCGTTGTCGGGGTGAATTTTGCTCTTGTGGAACGTCGCGATCTTATTGAAATGCGCGTCTTCAGCGGCAGCTTAATCGCCGAAAAACAATATGACGCCGCAGCCAAGATTGGCGGACAGATTCAGGAGATTGCCGTTAACCTCGGGGATTGTATCCGCCAGGGCGATTTAATCGCCCGACTCGACAGCGAAGAATACGAGCAGCAAGTGGCGCAGGCCCGGGCTGAGCTCGATGTCGCGCATGCCTCTCTTGCCGAGGCTCGCAGCAGTCTGGTAGCCGCCGATCGTGCCTATCAAAGGGCAATAACACTCAGAGCTCAAAAAGTTGCATCCGCCTCAGAATTGGAGACGGCTGAAACTGAAAGACTGGCGCGCCAGGCTGGGGTTCATCTTGCCCAGGCCCAGATTAAACAGCGCGAGGCTGCCTTGCGCACGGCGGACGTTCGCTTGTCCTACACCACCATAAGCGCAGACTGGCAAGCCGGTACTGATGATGCCTGCCGTTATGTTGCCAAACGGCATGTCGATGCGGGCAATACCATTGCTGCCAATGCACCTGTTGTGACCTTGGTTGACCTGTCTCTGCTCAAGGCCGTTATAAATGTTGCCGAGCGGGACTACGCCTTGATTAAAACAGGGCAGCTGGCGAATATCAGTGTTGATTCAATCGCCGACAAGATTTTTCCGGGAACGGTGGCACGCATGGCGCCGGTATTCGAGGAGACCAGCAGGCAGGCACGGGTGGAAATCGCCGTTCCCAACCCGGATGGTCTCTTGCAAGGCGGTATGTTTGCGCGTGTTTATATCGAGTTTGGCCGTGCCGAACAGGCCCTGGCCGTGCCTTCAACGGCAATTATCCAGCGTAGTGGAGTCTACGGTGCATTTGTCGTGGAAGACAGCAAGGCACGCTTTGTCGAAGTCAAAACCGGTATAGAGCATGAAGGATGGTCGCAGGTTACAGGTCTGGAGGAAGGTCAGAAAGTCGTGACCATCGGCCATCATTTATTAAGCGACGGAGCGCCAGTTTCCACCTCCGCAGAGGAAGAAGTGCTTTCCCGGCAAGCGCGGGAGTAGGGGGTACATATTATGAATGTCAGCGCCTTTACGACCTCGCGGCCGGTTTTCACCATCATGGTGACGCTTATCATTATTCTGATCGGCTTGGTTTCCTTAAGCCGCCTGCCCATTGACCTTCTTCCTGAAATATCCTACCCGGCCCTCAGTGTTAACACCTCGTACGGCAACGCCGCACCCGAGGAAGTGGAAAAGCTGATAACAGAGGTGATCGAAGGCGCCGTTTCGGCAATCCAGGGCATAAAGGAGGTTACCTCGGAATCCACCGAAGGCAATAGCCGCGTGCACGTCTCTTTAACCTGGGGCACCAACCTGGATTCGGCTACCAACGATGTGCGGGACCGGCTGGATCGGGTGATCAACAATCTGCCGGAAGGAATCGATAGGCCGCAAATCCGTAAATTTGATCCCAATAGTGCGCCGATTCTGATTTACGGCGCGGCGTCGGATCTCGAGCCAATCGAGCTGCGCCGCCTGATCGATGACCAGATCAGCTATCGTATCGAGCAGGTGCCCGGGGTCGCCGTCATCGATATCTGGGGCGGGCTGGAGCGTGAAATCCAGATCGAAATCGAACCTGATCACTTGCGGGCCCTGCAGCTCTCGCTTGATACGGTGCGCACCGCTATTCGCGATGCCAATATCAGTCTGCCGGCCGGTACCATTGAGTCGGGGAATACCGAAATACGGCTGCGCACCCCCGGTGAACTGACGAGTGTTGAGCAGTTGCTCGATATGGTCGTCGACCGTAGGGCCGGCGTACCCATCTATCTGAAACAGGTGGCTAGCGTCAATGATACCCATAGCGAGATCACCCGTATTGTCCGCATTAACGGCAAACCTGGCGTGCGCCTTGCCGTGCGCAAGCAGTCTGGTACGAATACGGTCGAGGTGGCGCGGCAGGCCAAGGAGGTTATTGCTCAGATCAATCGCGATTTCCCCCAGGTTCAACTGATCCCCATTATCGATACCTCGGAATATATTGAACGTTCCATGGCTAATGTCGGGCAAACGATCATTTTAGGTGGTCTTCTGGCTGTTCTGGTCTTACTGGCATTTCTGCGCAATGTGCGGGCGACGCTGGTGGTCGCCACCGCTATTCCGGTGGCCATTATCAGCACCTTTGCCATGATGTATTTCGGCAATCTGACACTCAACCTGATGACGCTCGGTGGTTTGGCCTTGGGAGTGGGGATGATGGTCGATAACTCGATTGTGGTGCTGGAAAATATCCTGCGGCGCCACCAGACCCTTCATGAACGCCCGCGGGAGGCCGCTATCAAAGGAGCCCGTGAGGTGTCCGGGGCAATTATTGCCAGCACCCTTACGACCCTAGCTATTTTTGTGCCCATGCTCTTTGCCAAGGAGATATCAGGACTTCTTTTCAGGCAGCTCACCTATGTCGTGGCCTTCGCATTGTTGTGCTCCCTCTTCGTGGCACTGACACTGGTCCCGATGTTAACCCGTCTGTTTCTGGGAATTGGCAAAGAAAAAAGTGGCTGGATGAAAGGCGTTGCCGACAGCGTGGGCCGGATGCATGAAAAACTCAACAGAAGGTACGAAAGAGTGCTTGAGGCCGGATTGCAAAACCCCGGCACAACTGTTTTCATCGTGCTGGTCATGTTCGGGTTGGCTCTGGCCGTGACACCCCTGATCGGCACGGAGTTTATGCCCGCCTCCGACGAAGGCGAAGTCAGGGTAGATGTGGAAATGGCCGGTGGTACGCGGCTTGAAGTATTGAACGAGACCATGAGGGCGGTGGAGAAAATCGTGAACGCGTCGGTTCCGGAGATGCGTGCTGTAGTTGTGAATATGGGTTCATCTGGGGGACGCGGCGATTCCGCTGGGGGAGATATCCGACTTTCTCTGGTTCCCGTGCTCGAGCGCAGTCGCTCGACCGCCGAGGTGGCAGCGGACTTGCGGAAAGAGATTGGTGTCATCCCGGGTGCCAAAGTGCGCGTTCGTGCCGGACAGGGGATGTTCCTGTTGTCGCGATTACTGGGGAGCGGCGGAGAAGACAACCTGGAAATTGAAATCCGTGGGTATGGTCTGGAAACGTTGGATAGGCTGGCACAAACGGTGGAAGGCCAAATTAAAGATATTCCCGGAATAACCGATGCCAGGCGTGGCCGGGGAGAGGGAGTGCCACAGACTTTGCTTGAGATTGATCGTGACCGGGCGGCGGATCTGGGCTTGAGTGTGGCCTACATTGCCCGGACGCTGGAAACGGCCCTGTCGGGAACCAAGGCTGGCCAGTTCCGCGATGGCAGCGGTGAAGAGGTCGATATCCTGGTGCGGGTACAAGATGCGAAGTTGCTGAGCATTGACGAGCTGCTGACCCTGACGATTACCAATGAAGCCGGTGAGGCGGTCTCGCTGCGCAATCTGTTGACCCCTCATCCCGGCATCGGACCGGTGGAGATCGAACGAAAAAACCAGCAACGTCTGGTAGTGGTTCGTGCCAATGTCACGAATCGTCCCTTGGGTGAGGTTGCAGCCGATGTCCAGGAAAAACTTGTCAATATCCCGCGCCCGAGCGGCTATGAAATTGTCATGTCCGGTGATGTTGAGGCGCAGGCGAAATCTTTTAGGGAAATGCTGATCGGCATCATCCTGGCGACTGTTCTGGTCTACATGGTAATGGCGTCCCTGTATGAGTCTCTGCTGTCGCCGGCCATTGTCATGTTTTCTGTGCCGCTGCCCTTTATTGGCGTCGTTGTGATATTATGGTTCACCGGCACTACCTTAAACGTCCAGAGTTTTATCGGCTGTATCATGCTGGTGGGTATTGTGGTCAACAACGCCATCTTGATCGTGGATCGTGCCAACACCCTCTTCCGTGATGAGGGACAGGCGTTGCTGATTGCGGTGCGAACGGCAGGCAAAGATCGATTGCGCCCGGTGCTGATGACCTCCCTGACCACGATTTTATCGTTGCTGCCGCTGGCGCTTGGTATCGGTGAGGGCAGCGAAATGCAGGCCCCGCTGGCGCGCACCGTACTGGGCGGTCTTCTCAGCGCTTCCCTGATCACGCTGGTTTTTATTCCGGTGCTCTATCTCCTGTTTAACCGGCGCACCGAACGTCTCCGCGATACTCTCCCGGTTGGGCAATCATCATGAAAATATATCTGCGCCTTGTCTTATTCATGACCACTGTGCTTGCTTTGAGCGGCTGCCTGGGCACCACCTTACAACCGCCCGATACCAGGCCGGTCGATCTGGCCATGCCGCCACCAGAGCTGACGAGGCCGACGCTCGGGTCCGAAGATGCGCGAGCCCTGGCGCCACCAGCGATCGATGTGGCAGGATACTCCTATCTGAAGAAAGAAGGACAGGATGTGTCGTCATTTCCGTCCGCGGGAACATTGAACCTGACCGTGGAGCAGGCGGTTCTCTCAGCCCTGGGCCGTAACCGGGAGCTGGTTGTAGAACAGTTTAACCCAATGATAGCCGGTACCTTTGTTGACACCGAGCGAGCCGTTTTCGATTCTGTATTGTTTTCCCGGGGCAGCTTGGACCATGACTCCGACCGTTTTTTCGATGCTGCTGCCGATCGTTTTTTCTCGATCAACGGTGACAGAAGTACGATACGGGCAGGCGTCGCCAGACGATTGATAACCGGTACCGACGTATCCCTGGACATTACTCAGACCAGCAGCACAAGAAATAACGCCCGGGATGAAGCACGTGCCGGTCTGAACCTCACCCAGGCCTTACTTCGCAACGCGGGCGTCGCCACCAACCTTGCCGGAATACGCCGGGCCGAGGCCGGAGCCTTGGCCTCGGCCTACAAGCTCCGGGGATTTACCGAGAACCTGGTGGCGACCGTGGAGAATGGGTATTGGGATTATGCGCTGGCCGTGCGTCAGCTTGAGATCTTCCAGGAATCTCTGGATTTGGCCCAACGACAGCTGAACGATATCCAGACCCGTATTACGGTTGGACAACTGGCGGAAATTGAAGAGACCGTAGCCGATGCGGAGCTGGCTCTGCGCAAACAGCAATTGATTGATGCTCGCAACGTCCGGGAGCGGGCGCGGCTGAATCTGCTGCGGTTGCTCAATCCGCTATCGGCTGAAGGCTGGGATCGGCAGATCACGCTCAGTGAAGATGCTGTCGTGCCTGAGGTGAGCCTGGGAAGCGTCCTGGAGCACGAGGCCCTGGCCATAAGGCTGCGCCCGGATCTGAATGAAGCCCGCCTGCAGGCCCGGAGCGGGGAACTGGAAACGGTGCAGACCGCCAATGGACTTTTGCCCCGTCTGGATCTTTTTATCACCTTCGGTAAAACCGGATATGCTCAAAGCTTCGGCCGCAGTTTCAGGGACCTGAGCGGCCCCGGTTACGACGTTGCGGTCGGTCTGGATTTTGAATTTCCGGTGGAGAACCGCGCCGCCAAGGCGCTTGATCGCCGGGCACGCGCAAGCTATCAGCAGGCCCTGCACAGCATTGAAAATCTGAAACAACTCGTCTCTCTTGATGTACGCAACGCCTTGCTGGAGGTGGAACGCAGTCTGCAACAAATCGATGCCAGCGCCGCCCGCCGTGTTTTACAGGAAGAGGTGTTACGAGCCGAAACGGTTCGTTTTGGTGTCGGGGCAACAACGACATTGGAGGTAGCCCGCGTGCAGCGCGATCTGCTTGAGAGCCGCATCAGCGAAGTTGAGGCTGTCGTCAATTACCGGCAGGCGCTTATCAATCTCTATCTGCTCGATGGTACCCTGCTGTTGCGACACGGCATTCAGGGGCCTGGAGCGGAAGAGGTGGTTTTGTAAATCCGGGAAAGCCAGAAAAATCCGAGGCCTCCTGAGGCCCTGTGGGGCGAGAGAAGAAAAGGGCCGGAGAAGGATTCGGCTCCAAAACCGGAGGCCAGAGAGTTGCAGGGCGACCTGGAAATGTTGAACACGAAGTAACCCCAGCCAGGCTGGACCAGATTGGCCGGCCACAACGAAAAATGAAAGTTGGTCGCTCCGGCATTCCGCTGCCGTTTCTCCGATTGACTTTCATGTAAAATGATGCAGTGCCTGATCAGAAATTTTTCCTATGAGATGAACGAGTTATGAATGTTACCTTCCTACCGGTTTTCGTGCTGGCCCTGTTCCTGGCCGGATGTGGAGCCAAAGCGCTCCCCCCTGTGGCGATAAAGATCCCGACCAGGACCATTGATTACCAGAGGGAGGTTAAACCGCTTCTCGACAAGCGCTGCACGGTCTGCCACTCCTGCTACAATTCGCCCTGTCAGCTCAAAATGGACTCCTTTGAGGGGGTGGATCGCGGGGCCACGAAGAGGGCCATTTATAACTCCTCACGACTCATCGCCATGGACCCGACCCGTCTCTTTACCGATGCGCAGACCACCGCGGAGTGGCGCCAGAAGGAATTCTTCAGCGTTACCGCCAGCACCGTTGCCAATGGCTGGAATGACTCGCTCATGATTCAGATGCTGTCACATAAGATGAAAAATCCGAAGAGCGTGGGGGAGTACCGGTCTGAATCGGAAGATCTGACCTGCTCGGAAAACGGGCAAGAGCTTGGCCGCTACCTGGAAAAGCATCCGAACAACGGCATGCCCTTTGGTTTCCCCCCGCTCAAGCAGGATGAGTTCGACCTTATAGCCGGCTGGCTGGTCCAGGGTGCCAAGGGCCCCGATGTTGCCCAGCAGGCGAAACTGACGACGCCGAAAGAAAGCGACGCGCTGGCCGTCGTGCAGTGGGAAGCCTTTCTCAACCAGGACGATGCCAAGCATGCGATGACGGCCCGCTACCTCTACGAGCATCTGTTTCTGGCCCACCTGAAGTTCGGCACCCCGACCAATGAATTTTATGAACTGGTGCGCTCGCGGACACCTCCCGGCCAGCCCCTGGATCTGATTGCCACCGTTCGCCCCTATGATGATCCCGGCGCCCTGCGGGTCTATTACCGCTTCCGCAAGATCCACTCCACCATCGTCTTCAAGACCCATATGGTCTTCAATCTTGACGATGCCCAGCTGCAGCGTTTGGGCGAGCTGTTTATCGAGCCGGAGTGGCTGCAGCCGCCCCACCTGATGGGCTATGATACCAGGGTGAGCGCCAACCCCTTTGTCGCCTTCGAGCAGATACCGCCGCGTTCACGCTACCAGTTCCTGCTGGACAATGCCCTCTATACCATCATGACCTTCATCCACGGCCCTGTCTGCAAGGGCCAGATAGCCCTTAATGTTATCGACGACCATTTCTGGGTCATGTTTGTCGATCCGGATCATGATCTGAGCGTGGCCTATCCCGGCTTTCTGAAGCTCTACAGCGATAAGCTGCGGATGCCCATCGAGAAGGGGAGCGACACGCGTATTTTTTCAGCGCTCACCGATGAGTATCGCCGGTCGGCGGTGGAGTTCTACCGGGCCAGGCAGGATTTCTACACCACATTAAACTACTCCGGTCTCGGCTATGAGTCGATCTGGAAGGGGAACCGGGTCGTTGATGCGCCCCTGCTGACCATCTATCGCCATTTCGAAAGCGCCTCGGTGCACAAGGGGGCTCTGGGCGATCTGCCGAAGACCCTGTGGGTCCTTGATTATCCGCTGCTGGAACGGATCTATTATGGCCTTGTTGCCGGCTTTGACCCCTATGGTACGGTCGGCCACCAGTTGGCGATTCGGCTCTACATGGATGGGCTGCGGGTCGAAGGGGAGAGCAACTTTCTGAATTTTCTGCCCCCGGAAAGTCGGCAGGAGACTATGCAGTCATGGTACAAGGGAATCGATCCCGACAAGATCGGCTACTATTCTTCCGCCCTGCCGGCGAAAATATCCTACACCACGGACGACCCGAAGCGCGAGTTCGTCGAGCATGTCGTCGACAGCCATCTTCTGCCGGCGACAGATATCGCTTTTGATACGGTGAATTATCTGCGGGCAGGGGCTGATTATCCGCAATTGCCGGAAAAGTACGAAACAGATGACGACTATCTGCGGGCCTTTCGCGCTCTTTCCCGGCCCGGGACACCCTTTTTTGCCATGATTAATAGTAGTAACGCCAATATTGCTTTTATGAGGATACGACGGGAGAAGGGGCGTGATGTCGCATTTTCCGTGGTGATCAATCGCTGGCATGACAATGTCGCCTTCCTGCTCAATGAGGATGACCGTCTCGATCCAGCAAAAGACAGCGCCAATTTCATTCATGGTCTCATCGGCTCCTACCCGAATTATTTCTTTGATGTGCGGGAGGAGGATCTGCCGGATTTTATTGATTTCCTGGCCCATTTTGATAGCAGTCCCCAAGACCTGGCGCGGTTGGCCAAGTATGGCGTGAGCAGGGCGGACGACCGGTTATGGGAGACCTATGACTGGTTTCAAAAGCGTTTTAATGAAGATGAGCCGGTACTGGGTGGACTCTTTGATTTGAACCGTTACTACTATCGCGCCCTCTAAGGGGCTGCATCGAAACGACTGAGAACTGACGGAGCTGATCTCGATGAGCTGCTGGCCTTTGTGGATTCAGTCATATGTGCAGAAAAAAATCGGCGGACTGTTCGTTCGCCATATTCACGAAAAATAAATAAAAGAGACAAGAGATCATGCCTGACGATAGAGATATTGCGTATTACAAGAAACGCCTTGAAGAGCGACTGGCAGTCATTATGGCGGGAAAGGCGGCGAAAAATGGTGAGGGCCCGGTCAAGCTGGACCAGACGTCTGTAGGCCGCCTGTCGCGCATGGACGCCATGCAGCAGCAGGCCATGGCCGAGGCGGCGGATCGCCTGACTGATTTTGAGCGGCAGCGCATCGGGGCGGCGTTCAAGCGGATTGAATCCGGTGACTACGGTTGCTGTGTCGTCTGCGGCGAGGAGATCGCCGAAGGCCGTCTGCGTTTCGATCCCAGCGTGCTGATGTGCATCTCCTGCGCCCAGAAGGCGGAAGGGAAATAACACGATGAAGGTCGCTGCGGGCCGCGGTGTTGGCTGGCGCGCGGGCCAGCCAATGGTCTGAAAGAACGTTCAGAAGCGTGACTGCCTGGCCGTCCCAAGGTTCACTGGTACTCGGACGCGATGAAGCTTGAAATTTTTCCGGTAAAGGTCAGGGTGAGTGTATGCATGGCGCGGGTGCAGGCAATATAGAGCAGGTTCCTGTCCATTGCGGTTGCGTAATTATTCTCGCCGGCATCGGGAACGATGACCTGATCGAATTCCAGCCCTTTTGCCAGATGCACGGTGCAGATAAGCACCCCCCGCGTGAAGGTCGTGCTCTGCGAGGTCAATAAGTGCACTGGATGTCCGTCGTCATGGATGGCCTGATGGAGCTGTTCCGCCTGAGCCTGTGTCTTGCAGATGATTCCCAGCAGGTGGTGGTCGAGGTCGAAAAATTCCTCGACCAGCTGCCGTATCCGCTCTCCTTCCTCGTTCCTGCTCTTGAAACCCAGGATCAGGGGCTCGGCCCCGTGGCGTTCAATCGCCTCCAGTTCGGGGTCCGGCGAGATACGTTGGGCGAATCGGGTGATTTCATAGCTCGAACGGTAGCTCTTGCACAGTTTGACGCAGTCCGCCTGTCTGAAAACCCTCTTGATCTCCTCCGAGGTGGATGAACTGAAAGGATTAACCGATTGGTTGACGTCTCCTAAAATTGTTTTCTTGCAGGGGAACAGCTTGGAGAGAACCGCGTACTGCACCGGGGTATAATCCTGCATCTCGTCGATGAGCAGATGCTTGACATGACGGTGAGCCCCCTGGATCCCTTCCATGCGCAGCTTCAGGTAGATGAGCGGGAACACGTCCGAGTATTCGAGAATGGCGCCTTTCGCCGGCCTGAACAGCTCCGGCCTTCCCAGCCAGACGAAAAAGTTCTTATAGGCGGCGCGAAGGGTTGAGCTCTTATGCATCTTCTTGATCGCAGCCCTCAGCTCACCCCTTTCCCCGGTGGTTAATTCGTAGTGATGGTAAATACTGATCTTGTGCTCGATGTCTTCCGCTACCCTTCGTAAACGCTCGCCAGCCGCCATGCCTCGGTATTTTTTGAACGACTCTTCAATGAACACGGCCGGAACCGGGTAGCGTTCTATCTGCAAATCCCCGGCGGAAAAACTTGTTTTTTCACAATGGCCCGCATAGTCGTCAAGTTTTTTGAGGAAGGCAAGCGAAGACTTTTCCTGTATCCGGCGCTGTAACTTCTCGTCGTTTTTTTCCAGCAGCAAGGCCGCCTGTTCGAAGAAGGTCTGGAATTTGTATTTGTAGTCCAGCCACTCGTCCGCCAGGATCTCCATTTCGGTTTCGGCTATATTCTGTTCCCCGAGTTCCGGCAGTACATTGGAAATGTAGTCGGCAAAGACCTTGTTCGGCGAAATGATCAGGATATCCCGCGAAGTCAAGGTATCCTTGAACCTGTAGAGCAGAAAGGCAATGCGGTGGAGGGCAATGGACGTCTTGCCCGAGCCGGCCACGCCCTGGATAATCAAGACATGGGCGTCCTCATTGCGGATGATGGCGTTCTGGTCACGCTGGATCGTGGAGACGATGTTTTTCATCCTGTCGTCTGAGGCCCGGCTCAACTCCTCCTGCAGGACATCATCCAGAATATTCAGCGCGCTCTCCAGCATGAAAGCCATCTGCCCGTCGCGGATCCGGAACTGGCGTTTCAAGACGATCATGCCGCCAATCTCACCCGACGGGGCTTCGTAACTCGCCTTGCCGGTTTCATAGTCGTAGAACATGGTGGCAATCGGGGCACGCCAGTCGTAGATAAGGTTCTTTTTCTGCTCCTCGTCGAAGAAGGCGTGGATGCCGACATAGACCGCTAACGGTTGCTTCTGGCCCTCCCTTATAAAATCGAAACGGCCAAAATAGGGAGACAGGAGCAGTTTCATGATCCGTTTTTTATGGGCGAAGACGGCTTCACCGGCCAGGACTCTCTGTTCTATGAATTGCTGCGTCGACATCTTTTCGACGTGATCCATGTCCGTCCTGTGTTCCCAGAGATAGGTCTTCAACTCCTGAATTTTGGCGGCGTGATCCCTGAGGGTGGAATCGATTTTCGCCACTGCGTCGTGTAACTTCAGCTGCATGTCTTCAAGGTGCGCCTTTTCTTCCTTTTCGGTCGGGCTGATCATGTTCCTGTCCAATTTTATAGGGGAATTCCTGTTCTTTTTGAGGTGTTTGAGCTCTAACTTAGGAGCCGTTACGAAATAACATGGCCATTTATATCTCTTTCGTTAGGGCCTCGGCAATAATAAATTGTTCAGTATTGCGCCGGATTTTCGGTCATATTCGAGGAATGGAAAGAGGCGCATAGCAGGGCTATGTAACTCTTTCCGTGACGAAGAAGATGGCTGAAAAGACAAGCAAGATGGGATGATTTATTCTTGCCGAGGCCCTTAAGCAGGCCAGGGACGGCCCAGTGTCGCGAGCGCCATGGACGGCGTAGGAGCGACCGGCTCCTTATGCCGCTTATGCCGCTCCGGGCGCTTAGATGGCCATGTTATTTTTTTTTACAGCGGCGTATCAAGTACGACAGGCTTCCCCCTGTCTGATGGTTTAATTGCGTGGCTTGTGCATCAAGGCGACATCTTTAAGCGGGATGTCACAGCTCCAGCCGAATTGACGGGCAATGTGGCACAGGGTTGCTGCCCGGTAAAACACCACATGGGTCGGATCGCGGCGATAATGCCATGAGGCGAAATGGTCGTCGTCGGTTTGGAAAGAGGTCATGAGCGCCAGCCATCCCCCGGGTCGCAGCATCCGGTCGAAACGGGCGAACTCATCGGCTGGCCGGTGAAAATGTTCGATGGTCTCGGTGCAGGTAATGAAGTCGTAGAGATCCTCAAGCGGTTCCGGATCGGGGAAAAAAAGTGGATCATAGAGGCTGACCCGGTGTCCGGCCTCGCTCAACATGCAGGCAAGGGCAGGTCCCGGGCCACATCCATAGTCCAGTCCTTTTTCTGGCGGTGACAAGCGTTGCAGTAATGGATCGGCCAGCTTTGACAAGAAATGGCGATACTTCTCATCTGCCGGATCATTGTGGTGTTGGCGATAGCGCGCATGTTCTTCCTCGGAAGACAACCTTTGCGCCGGATCAAGAAAGGTTGCCTGACAAGCGCGGCAACGCCAGTAGCTATTTCCCTCCACATTTGTCAATAATCCAGCTGAGAACGAACCGCAGACAATACAGCCGTGCTGTCCCTCATGGCTGAGCTGAGAAATCATACCTTTCATTTATACAATACCAAAGAAACGAGCGTATGACCTATTTCCAGGCATCGTGCATTGCCGAGCTATGGGACTTGACCAAGGTCATTCTATGAAATTCCAATTTTTATGCTTCATGAATTCTGCAATTGTTTAACAGTCTCGACGCTCAAGCAAGTGCAGAATTCAGCATCGTTTTCAGCTCCTGAAAGGCCCTTCTTGTTAGATAAAAACACTGAGAGCTGCAGGCGGGTTTTGGTCAACGAATTGCACACCCATCCGGAAAGGCATGGTACTGTCTTCCATGTCTCGATCAAACCAGACAGGACGTGCCAGGAGAATCGTCATGTTCTTAGAATCATCATCCGTGGGCTGAAAGACGATAGTGACAAAGATAGTATCTGACTCAAGTGCGGCATAACAGAGATGCTGGCCATTAATGAGTGCCTGGGAAAATTTCAACCCCGCACCCTGGCTGGACAGGTCTGAAATCGAGGCGGACACCCGACCTGTCAGTTGACAATTGTTGCTCGTGTCATAGAGATAGAGGTCGACATCTTGCTGAGTTGTGTTCCTCGGATATTTTCTTCTACTCTTCATTTAGGCTCATTAACCTCTGCTAAATAAGAAATTATTCATTTTACCACTTCTTTGTTGATATAGAAAGGGTCAAGTCCGCTCTTGTCTTTTAGTAACTATCCAGCTGAAATCGATTGTGGCCACTTTGTCGTTTAGCTGGAGCTCATAAATTGAGGGTTTTCCCCCTCTAATAGTAAGCATAAAGCCTTTGAAGCTGACAGGCCATGTTTTCGGCATGTCGACAAGTAGCTCCGGATGCGGCAAAATATCTTGGCTCCATCCATTGATCGGAAACAGCCGGATATCTTTTGCTGAA
>JAHYIV010000013.1 GCA_019429465.1 Desulfoarculaceae bacterium | reverse complement strand
CGTTCTCCATCCCCCGGTTGAGACAATACTGCCCGTTAGCAAGGAGAAGTGGTGTGAAAAATAACCCGGTTTTTACCAAGGCGCTGGCAAGACACAACGCCGGGCACTACGCCGAGGCCATAAACCTCTACAAAGCGGTTCTGATGAAGAACCGGATGCACCTTGATGCCAATTATCTCCTCGGCACCGCCTATTTTGAAACAGGGAAGCTTGAAGAGGCGAAAAAGTATCTGCTGCAAGCCGGGAAGATCAGGCCTGACTCGCCTTTTATCAAGGTGAACCTGGGCTGTATCTATAAGAAACAGGGACAGTACGAAAGCGCTGTCACCTGCCTGCAGCGCGCGGTGGCACTGAAACCTGATCTTGCGGAAGGCCACATCAATCTGGGCGAGACGCTCACGGCTTTGGGCCGCATGGAGGAGGCGGAAGCCTGTTTCCGGCGCGCGTTGCAAATCAATCCCGATGACCCGGAGGTGGTGAGCAGCCTGCTGTTCGACATGAACTATACCGCCAGGCATCACAGCGAGCTCCTTGCAGAGGCGTGCCTATTCGGACAAATGGCAGCCGCAAAGGCGGTAAAGCTCTTTTCTGCCTGGCAGTGCGCGCTCCAGCCGAAACGTCTGCGGGTAGGGCTGGTATCGGGGGACCTGCACCAGCATCCGGTCGGCTATTTTCTTGAAAACATCCTGGCGCGGATCAACCCCTCCCGTATTGAGCTGGTAGCCTATTCCAGCGATGGTATCGAGGACGACCTTACCGCCCGGATTAAACCCTTTTTTACCGCCTGGAAATCATTGGCCGGTCTGACCGATGAAGCCGCCGCCCGTATGATTCATGCGGATGGTATCCATGTCCTGTTGGATCTCTCCGGCCATACCGCCCAAAACAGGCTTATGATGTTTGCCTGGAAGCCTGCTCCGGTACAGGCCAGTTGGCTGGGATATTTTGCCACCACCGGTCTGGCCGAGATGGATTATCTGCTGGCCGATGAAGTGGGGGTGCCACCGGCGCTCCAGGGTCAGTTCACGGAAAAGATATGGTATCTGCCTGATACACGGCTCTGCTTTACACCACCCGTCACCGATCTGGAAGTAACGCAGCTTCCCGCGCTGCAAACCGGCCAGTTTACGTTTGGCTGTTTTCAGAATCTGCTCAAGATTAACGATGGGGTGTTGTCGCTGTGGCGGGAAATTCTGCAGCGGGTGCCGGGATCCAGGCTGCGCCTGCAGTATAAACAACTGGAAGAGAAGGAAATCGTCGAGCTGTTTATCCGCCGCCTGCAGGGGGTCGGCATTGACCCGGAGCGGGTGTCGCTGCATGGTATAGTCCCGCGCGAAGCCTATCTGGCTGCGCACGCCGAGGTTGATCTGCTGCTCGACACCTTCCCCTATCCGGGTGGGGCTACGACCTGTGATGGGTTATGGATGGGGGTGCCGACGTTGACGCTGGCCGGAAATACCCTGATTTCACGACAAGGCGCCAGCCTGCTGAGCGCGGCAGGACTGTCTGACTTGATAGCTGATAGTGAAGTAGAGTATGTGGAAAAAGCGGTTGCCATCGCCCATGATCCGGCGAAACTTGCAGAGCTGCGGGCAGGCCTGCGCCGGCAGGTGCAGGCCTCACCACTCTTTGATGCCCCCCGCTTTGCCGGACACTTCGAGGCGGCACTGTGGGGGATGTGGGAACAGTGGCAAAACCGTTCATGAAAACTACCGCTTTAAAGCCTGGTGGGTGATCAAAAAAAGTCTTCGGGAGTGAATGTGGAACAGAGGGAAATAGATACCGATACGCGGCTGCTGGTGATCGTCCCGGCCTATAACGAGGCCGGAAAGATCGCTGCCGTGGTCGAGCGGGTATGCGCGACTGTCCCGGCTGCCGATATCCTGGTGATCAATGATGGCTCGCAGGACGCCACCGCCACCCTCGCTGCCGCGGCTGGGGCGATCGTCGTCTCGCACCCCTTCAACATGGGCTACGGCGTCACCATTCAGACCGGTTACAAGTACGCCTTGAGTCACGGGTATGATTACCTGGTACAGATCGACGGCGACGGCCAGCACGATCCGACCTATATACCGGCGCTGCTCGTACCGCTCGCGACCGGTGAGGCGGATTTTGTCTTGGGGTCGCGCTTTATGGGGGAGGAGAGCTATGCGCCGTCACTGTCCCGACGGGTGGGAATGGCCTTTTTTCGCGGACTGGTGCGGCGGATCACCGGTCTGCCGATTACCGATTGCACCTCGGGATTTCAGGCCTTCAACCGGGAGGTGATCGGGTTTTTCTGCCGTGACATCTTTCCCGTCGATTATCCGGACGCCGATGTGTTGATCACCCTGCACCGGGCGGGCTTTCGCATCCGCGAATTGCCGGTGCGCATGTATGCGGCCGAGGGAAAGTCGATGCACAGTGGGCTGAAACCGCTTTACTACGTATTCAAGATGATCTTGTCGATCTTTGTCACCTTGATCCGCAGTCGGAACTTTTATCAGGGAGGTCGCTGATGCCCTTTGCACAACAGGTCTTTGCCTTGCTGATGAGTCTATTGGTCTTTCTCGTGACTGTGGACATGGTGCGTAAGAGACGTTTACGCGAAGAATATTCAGTACTCTGGCTGGGTACCAGCTTGCTGATGTTTGTCCTGGTGCTGCGTTATGAGTGGCTGGTGGCGCTGACCAATTTTATCGGTGCCGCCCTGCCGACCACCACCCTTTTTCTGGGCTCAATTGTCTTTCTGATGCTGCTTGGTGTGCAGTTCTGTATCAAGCTTTCGCGGCTTTCTGATCAGGTGAAAAATCTCGCTCAGGACAACGCCCTGCTGCGCGCCGAACTCAGTAAACTGACCCCTGTTGGCGGCAAGAAACCCAAAAATACAGTATCTTAAGATGAATATGACTTTTTTGAACCGGGAAATATTGTGATGGCTGCTGTGGAAAAACATCCCGCGGAAAGGTGGGCACCGCTGTTGCTGTGCGCGGTGCTGTTGACCACTTTTTTGGTTTATCTCAATGTCCTCCATGGCGAATTCCAATTTGATGATGAACTGTATATCAACTCGCAGCTCAACATTGCCAACCTGTTCACCGCTTTGCGCACTGATTTTTTCGGATCATTGATCGGGGCGCAGCGTTTGATCACTGATCTGACTTTTGCCCTGAACTATGAACTGGGTGGGTTGGCGGTAGAAGGGTATCACCTGGTCAATATCTTGCTGCATCTGCTCACTGTGGTTCTTGTCTATTTCTTCATCAAGGGCATCCTGCAACGCCTGCCGGCGACGTCCCCGGATTCACCAGATTTATGCTGGATCCCATTTCTGGTGGCGGCGATGTTTGCCCTCCATCCGTTGCAGACCCAGGCCGTCTCCTATGTGGTCCAGCGGGCCGAGGTGCTGGGCTCGATTTTTTATTTGTTGACACTTTTTTGCCTGCTGCGATTTGTCGAGGCGCGCGGACTGCGGATGGTGGCCTACTATGGAGCAGGCCTGGCGCTGTTTATGCTCGGCTGGTCGACTAAACAGATTATTGTGACGGCGCCGCTGACGCTGCTGGCTTATGCCCTGTTTTTTTTCGATGGGGCCAGGTTTCGTCGCGCCCTGTGGGGTTGCGTCCCCTTTCTGCTGGGTGGAGGACTAATTGGCTCTCGCCTGATCGCCAGCTTTACGACGAACAAAGACGTGGGTTTTAATCTCGTCGGACTCGACTCACTCAGCTATTTTTTGACCCAGTTGCGCGTGTTGATTACCTACCTGCGTCTGGTCGTTTGGCCGGTTGGGCAGACTCTGGATTATGATTATCCCATTTTTCACTCGCCCTGGAATCTTGAGGTCCTGCTGGCGGGCTTCTTCTGGCTGGGCGTGATGATTTTTATCGTTTTTAGTCTGCGCAAGACGGGGCCGTTTTCCCCTTCCTGGCGATTGGCGGGTTTCGGCCTGCTGTGGTTTCTGCTGCTGCTGGCGCCGACATCCAGTGTGATCCCCGTCATCGATGTCATCAACGAACATCGCCTTTATCTGGCCCTGGTCGGCCCGTTGCTGACCGGCGTGGTTGTGCTGAATCTGTTATGGCAAAGGCTACAGCGCTCATTTTCAAGGCAGATATCCGCGCAGACCGGCCGGGTGGCACTGGTTGTCTTGCTGCTTCTTCTCCTGGGGAGTCTGGCCGCTGCCACCGGACAGCGCAATCGGGTCTGGCAGACCAAGCTGTCGCTGTGGCAGGATGTGGTGCGGAAATCGCCAAACAAGTCGCGTCCCCATAATAATCTCGGTAACTGTTATTTCTTGTTGAACGAATTTCAATTGGCGTTGCCGCACTATCTGCGGGCGGTGGAACTGGATGCCGAAAATATTGAGCCCTATTTTAACCTCGCCCTGGTGTACAATCGCCTCGGTCAGAATCAGAAAGCGGATGATTATTTTCGAATCTTTCAACTCAAAAACATCATGGGACAAAAAAAATGACCATGTTTTCGTCCGTTAAATGGACAGAAAAAAAAGCGGTGTTCTCGCTTATTATTTTCGGCGCCCTGCTCTATGCCAACAGCCTCTATGCCCCCTGGTATTTAGATGATTTCAGGGCGATTGTTGACAGTTCCTACCTGCGGGATCTAAAAGCTGTCTTCCTGAGTCTTTTCAGACCGCGTGGTGTTGCCAACCTCTCTTTCGCCGTCAATTATCAATTGGGTGGTTACACTGTTTTCGGTTATCATCTGGTCAACGTGGCGATACATCTCCTGACCGGGGTGCTGGTTTTTCTGCTGTTGAAGCGCGTTTTTCGCCATGAGGTGTGGCTGCCCTTTGCCGGGGCCCTGATTTTTCTCGCCCACCCGCTGCAGACGCAAGCGGTAACCTATATCGTGCAGCGGATGACCAGTCTTTCCGGTCTCTTGTTTTTCCTGACTCTCTACCTCTTTGTCCGAGCCCGTGAAGAACTTGATGCCGGACGGAAATTTATTTCATGGCGTCATCTCAGCTTGTATCTGGCCGTTATGATGAGCGCGGCGGCTGCGGTTTTGACCAAAGAGAATGCTGCCGTTCTGCCGCTGGCGTTGGTCCTGTTCCACCGTTATTTTGCCGAGGAAGGTCCCTCTCGAAGTTGGAAGTCGCTGCTGTGCGCGGTCTCCCCCTTTTTCGTGGTGCCTTGTTTGTTGGCGGTGCAACAGGTGGTTGTCCCGTTGGTCGGCGGCTCCACCTTGAAGGCGATCGGCGGTACCACAAGTCTGGCCAGCATGGCACATATTTCCCCATTGAACTACCTGGTGACCGAATTCTCGGTTCTGTGGCTGTATATCCGCCTCTTGTTTCTCCCCTATGGACAGATGCTGGATTATGGTTATCCGGTGGTCGAGCAGATCTGGACGCTGCGCAATGGTATCGCTTTTATGGGGCTGGTCGGGCTTTTGACCCTGGCTTTTCGGATCAGGAAAAAATTGCCCCTGATCTCCTTCGGTATTTTCTGGTTCTTCCTTGCCCTTGCTGTTGAATCGACGATTATCCCGCTCGATCCGATTTTTGAGCATCGTCTGTATGTCCCTATGTTCGGATTTGTGCTGGTCTTGATCGGGGTTTTGCAGTGGCTGGCCAAACCAAAAATCATGGGCTCGTTGCTGTTCTCGGTGATTCTGATTCTTTCAGTTTTAACCTGGAATCGTAATGCACTCTGGAGTGACGAGCTGGCCTTTGCCGAGGACAACATGCGCAAGGCTCCTGACAATGAAAGGGCCATACATCTGGTGGCAAATCTTTATGTCGGACAAAAGCGCTATCGGGAAGCAGAACAGCTGTTTTTAAAAGCAATTGAAGCTAATATCACCTATGAAAAAACCTCGATTGACCTCGCCAGATTGTACATTCTTGAACAACGTTATCCTGAAGCCTTGCAGACGCTTCTGCGAATTATGCCCAGCATCCCAGCCTCCGAAGCATTTTATCATAACCTGGGCATAGTTTATGACGAGATGGGTTCTTCCGGGCAGGCCAAGCTCAACCTCCAGAGGGCGATCCTGATCAAACCAGATTTTTATGACGCCTATACAAGTTTGGGGTTGGTATTTGCGAAACAAAAGCAATGGCAGGAGGCGATTGGATACTACCGACAATCGATTTATATTGTTCCTTATAACGGATTTGCTCATTACAATCTGGGTGAAGCTCTTTATGCTTTAGGTCAGCGTCAGGAGGCGCTGCAGGAGTTTCAGATCGCGGTCAAGCAGGATCTTGAAGATCCAACCGCTTTCTTTCGTGTCGCCGAAGTTGCGCTGGCGCTGGGAGATAAAGCGACTGCACAGGAAATTTTACCCAGGTTGCAGTCTCTTGATGTTCAGCTGGCCATGCGCTTGTGGCAGAAATTGCAATAAGGGCCTTGAGGTTCGGTAATTTTTTTTTTTTGAGTCAAAGGAGAAATCCAATGAGCGACGAAAAACAGAAAAACCGGGGAGAGATCATCCCTCGTTCCTTCTTTAAGAAGATCAGTGTCTTCCTGGCTGCTTTTTTCGTCGTGGTTGCCGTTGCCGGGCAGATCTATCTCTATTTTCAGACCAAAACATTTCTTGAGTTCCATTACAGCGCTGTCTTGCTGACGCTGGCCAGAATCAAGGATGAGATTTTCCTGACGTCGATGGTGGTCAGCTTGTTTTTTTTCATCATCCCCAGCCTTCTGGCGGCGGTTTTTCTGGTTGTCTATTCCCATCGGATAGCGGGTCCGATGTCCCGGATCAAGCAATATCTGCGAGGAATTTCCGGGAAGAGTGCTCCCCCCATCAGATTCCGGGAAAAGGACGTGCTGCATGTCCTGGCGGACTCGATCAATGCGGTGCAGCAGAGGGAACGGGACGATTTCGCCAGGATATGCGCCAACCTGGCAGAAATTGAGGAAACATTGGCCGGGGCCGTGTCCGCGCATGACGACGGTCTGCCCCTGGAGTCGCTGCTCCAAAGAGTCAGTGAGAAATGTGCCGAAAACAGCGCGATTATGGCGGAGGTTAAGCTGTGAACCGGAATAAGGCCGTCGCCCTTGCCCTTGCCCTTGTCCTGGCCGTGTCCGCGATCGCCTTTGTTATCTCGGCGCGGCAGCAGGCGCACCGGTTCACCTCCGAGGAGTGTCTCCTCTGCCACACGCAGGAAAAGGGCGGAAGCGGAGAGCTGCGGCCGGATGTCACCGAGGCCTGCGCCTCCTGTCACCCGTCCGCGAAAAGCTACCAGTCCCACCCGACCGACCTTGTTCCGAAAAATCCTCTGCCCGGCGATATGCTGCTGGTGAACGGTCGCCTGACCTGCGTCAGCTGCCACGATGTGCATGCCCGGAACGGCAGGGCGGGCAAGGATACTTTTTTCCTGCGGCGCAATGTTGACGGCAAGTCCTTCTGTCTGATCTGCCATGATGTCACCGACAAGGGCCATCTCTTCATCGGCGCCACCCATGGCTGCCGATTCCAGGTCTGCGATTCCAGCGCCCGGGTCGACCCCACGACGCTTCTGTGCATCGAGTGCCATGAAGACCGGATTGATTCCCTGGACAAAGGGCTCGGCGCTGAAAATCTTGGCCAAATTTCCTACCGGGAGAAACATCCAGTCGGTCTCTCGTATGTGGATGCGTACAGGAGGGATCCGGCATCCTATGTCCCTCCGGACATGCTCGGCGATGGGATTGAACTGTATGATGGCAAGATAGGGTGCGGCACCTGCCACAACCGTTTTGCCGGCGAAAATTTCATGCTGGTGATGAGAAACGAGCGCAGCAGGCTCTGTTTGTCCTGCCACATCAAGTAGGGAGACGATTGGTGATGAAAAGTTACAAAAGAAGGCAATATCTGGTGGACAAGGGAACCTTTCAGTATAAATTCCTGCTGCCCTTTGTCCTGTCGTGGTTTTTGGCGACAGCCATATCGACGGTTGTTTTTAATCTGCTGGTTCAGAAAGAAATCGAGGAACTCATCTGGAAGGCGCATGTTACCGTGCAGACGACCGATGACATTATCGGGAAAATATTTTTTTATACAACCGGTATTTCCGTCCTGCTTGTCCTTGTCTTTTTAAGTCTATCCTGCCTGCTGGTCAGGAAAAAAAGCAATACCCTTGCCATACGCATGGTCAATGATTTGAACAAGGTGGCCGCCGGAGACTTTTCCCAAAGGGTAAGACTGCATAAGAAGGATGCGTTTCAGGACGTGGCCGCTGCCCTCAATGGTTTTCTCGAGGAAAAAGCGACGCAGTACAGGTCCATGCGGGGCGCCCTGGCGGAAATACAGGCCGATCTGGGGAATATCAGGCTGGCCGAGGCCAGAGGCGCATTGCCGCTGCAGGATCTGGAACGTCTCAGGGGCAGGGTTGCCCTGCTGAGCCAAGGGATTGCCGGGGGCGAAACCGTTACTGCCGGCAACACCGACCGGGCATAAGGTATTTTCATCTATGACGAACAAGATTCACAAGCGCTGTCCCGAGGATTCCTCTGCTCACTTTTTCTTTATTCTGGTCGGCATCGGGTTGTTCTCAATCGGGTTGATTCTGCTGCTTGCCGGTTATGGCCTGAACAGCACCATCCGCTCTCAGATCTACAGCGATGCAGAGGAGGATGCCGAGCGAGTCACCAGGGCCATTCTTCGTTCCGAGGAGGGTTACCTCTTTCGGGAGACCAGTCCGGGGCTCTGGCAGCTGCGTTTCAGCAAAGAGGAATTGGCGGAGTTCGACACCCGGATGCGTCACCTGCTGCAGCTCTTTGAAATCAGCAAGATCAAGATCTTTGATGACAATCACAGGGTTGTCTACAGCACAGATGCCTCCATTATTGGTCTGCGCGACAGTGAGAACCCTCGTCTGGCCCGCTCCCTGGGCGGTTTCATCGACTCCTCCCTGAAATACAAAGAATCCATGGTGGATCTGGCAGAGGAGGAGCGCTTCGACGTGGATGTGGTGGAAACGTATATTCCCATCTCCATGGCAGATGGCCAGGTGATCGGCTCCATGGAGATCTACAAGGACATCAGCCGCTACCGGCAGGCCTTCTTGTCGCTGTTCTGGAAAAATATCAGCATACTGGCACTGGTTCTCTTTCTGGTTTTCGCCCCCTCCATGCTGATCGTCAGAGCCCTGACCAGGCGCCTCTCCCTGGTGCAGGCGCAGTTGAAGGAGCAGGCCAGCATCGACGCCCTCACCGGCATTCTGAACCACGGGGAGATCATGGCCCGGGGGGCGGCCTGCGTCGCTGGCCCGAGCCCGCTGCAGCGCCAGGATCCGCTCAACCAGGCGGAGACCAACGGCATCATGATGATCGACATCGATCATTTCAAGCAGATCAACGACACTCTAGGACACCTGGTAGGTGACCTGGTACTCAAGGCCTTGGCCAAGCGTCTGGCAGCCGGCCTTCGTCAGGAAGATCTGGTAGGCCGTTACGGCGGCGAGGAGTTTCTCCTGGTGCTGCCCAACAGCTCTTTGGAAACCAGCCGAGCCCTTGGAGAGAGAATCAGGAAAAGCATTGCCGAGGCCCCTTTTACCTGCGATGGGCATCACTTGTCGGTGACGGTGAGTGTGGGGGTGAGCTGCTGCCCCAGGGGCGATGAGCAGGAATTTCTGCTTGCCCTTGAGGACGCCGATCAGGGCCTCTATCTGGCCAAGAATTGTGGCCGCAACCAGGTGCGCGGCGGCCCGCGGTCAGAAACGTGGGGGCACGATGATCCGGGAACTTGTCCTGGCAATCTGCATCCGGAAATGGGGTGAGGGACTTTTGCCGGCGGCACCAGGAGATGACTGAAATCTGGAAATTATTCCGCGGCGAGTCCCTCTTACTGGTCACTAACCACCCCTTCCTCAACCAGGACCTGGCCGTCAGGACCGTTGGTAATTGTACAGAATTCGCCGCTGCTCCGGTCTATCAGGTCGATGCGGAAGGGGGTGACCTCGCCGCTGGAAAGCAAAGCGATACGCGGGATGGTCGTCGATGAGTCCTGGCTGGTTTGCTCAGGTATGAAAAGAGAAATCCGGTCTCCGGCGATGGTCAGCTCAAATCCCAGTTCCGCGGGCAGGGTTCTGACGCGGAAGACCTCGTCATCCTCCAGCTCCTGCCAGCTGTCATCCGCCAATTTGGCAAAGCCATATTGGCCTGCCCTGAGCTCCAGGGCATACTCCTCGCCCATGAGGATGGCCTCTTCCTGGGCCAGGTTCATAAGGGCGGCAAGACGCTGACCCTCTTCCCTGACCATTTGATGACGAGGGCCCACATTCAGGGCAATAAAACTGATGCTGATCCCGATAATGAGAAGAACAATCAGTACTTCCAGCAGGGTAAAACCGTGGTTCGAGGCCTGAGATGAATCAGTCAAGGTTCCAGTTGCCAAGATCATCCTCGGTGTCGGGCAGCCCATCGGGTCCCAGGGAAAAGATATCAAAGCTGCCATGGATGCCGGGCTGGAGGTAGATATAGGGCCTGCCCCACGGATCATCCGCCAGGCGGTCGATATAGCCTTCTTTCGCCCATTTTCGAGGGAGCGGCTCGGTGGTCGGTTCATTGACCAGGGCGTCCAGTCCCTGGTCGGTCGTGGGATAAAAAAGGTTGTCCAGTTTGTACATCCGTAAGGCATTTTGCAGGGTTCCGATATCCTGCTTACCCTTGAGCATTCTGGCCTGCTCCGGTCTGTCCATGATCATGGGCACCACAAAGGCGGCCAGGATGCTTAAAATGACGACGACCACCATGATCTCGATCAGGGTGAATCCTCGCTGGTTGCTGAATCTGTGTTGAGAGGCTGTCTTATCTTTTGTTCTCTTCATGATGTCCTTATCTCTTTTGTTGTTGGATATGCAAAGGGAAGACGAATGCATCCCGGGCTGCTGTTTCAGGGCCGCAACGGCGGCAAGTCACCATTCAAGGAGAGATGCAGCAGGCCATCGTCTCCCTTGGTCCCTAAAAAGGCCAGACTGGAAATGAGCTCATCCAGCTCCGACTGGCGGGCACCCATCCTGGCCGTCAGGCTGTAACGGCCATCACCCGCCAAGACCACGAGCCCGTCAAGCTGCAACGGGCCGCCCTTGTCACCGATGATGGCCCTGGTCTCATTTGAGCTGGTGGTAAGATCGATGGTGATGGTTCCCAGCTGGTTTTGCCGGGGGGAGGTAACCGAGGCATCGTGCCACACCCATTGCCCCTGGGCCGCGGTTATTCTGCCCTGGCGGACGGTAAAATCGGACATGGAGCCAAGCACCTTGCCGTCCAGTTGGATGCCGGTCGCTTTCATGAGTGGTGATAATGAGGCAATATCAATATCGGCCTCCAGTTCCCGCAGGGACAACGAGCGGATCCCCCTGTTGAGGCGGGCCATAAAAGAGCCATACCCTGTTTGTGCCGAGATGGAGGCGCTCAGGCTCCCTGTTAACAGACTCCAGGGGCGCAGCGTCCAGCGGATCTCCTTTAATTGGACCCTTCCCAGCTGACCATCACGGGCCACACCCTCGCGCCAGTTACCCTCAAGATTGCGGCACTGGAGAAGACCTGCCGGCGTAGTCACCCCCTTCCCGAGAAAACCAAAGACCAGCTGAGCCGGCGCATACCAGAGCAGAAAGAAGGCATAGGCCACAACCGCGAGGAGGACCAGCCTTTTACGATTCATCATGGCCGCCCTCCCTGAAAAGAACCTGGACGTTAACAGTCCCGGGATCTTTCGCCCTGCTGATGGAGATATCTACGACCGCCAGGCCATAGCTCTGTTGGAGCAGGTCAAGCCAGGAGATGATACTATCAAAGATGACTCCTTCGATCAAGACCTTGATGCCCTGGCCGGTGGATTCCACCTCCTTGATACCGTCGCCAAGGCCTCGCGCCTTGGCCGTGGTCTTGATATAAGAAGAGGCGGATTCACTGCCGCTGTACCTTGTCGTATTCCGCACCAGGCCGCGGCTCTTTTTCACCTGCTGAGCTGATTGCTCCATCCAGGTTAACAACTCCTGCTGGGCCGGGATCCGTTCCTGGTGGAAATGTAACTTTTTAGTAAGGGGCGAAATGATGGCAAAATAGCTGACCAGCAGCAGGAGCAGCCCCCCGGCCGCCATCACCATTAATCTTTCCCGGCGGCTTAGGGTGTTCAAAAAGCTGGTCATTATCTTTTCTCCTTGACTTGCAGGCGCGCTGAAACCCGATTATCGTCGGCCGGACTGGTGCGAATCTCGACGCTTAAATCGGTATTGGCCAGCAGACGATCCTTTAATTCCCTGGCGGCATCCAGGCCGGCCAAGGTCAACTCCAGCTCCAGGTCATTATCCCGGTAACTGAGACGCTGCAGGGCGTAGCCTTCTGTCTGTTGTAAGGCCGGGCCGACTCGGGCCAATGATTCGAGGAAACCGGACTGAACCCCTTGGCCGTCAGTGAGCAGGGACAGCTGTTGTTCCATCTGGGCCCGGGGATTCACCAGCTTTCTGGTCTCTGGAAAAGCGGAGAGATACACGCTTTCAATGCGTTTCTGCAGGGATTGGCTTTGCTGTTGATAATAGATGAAATCGACACCAAATAAAACGACTTTGACCGTAATGAAGACCAGGGCCAGGACAAAGGGGATCCTCCAGTGCTCCATGACCTGCTGCCAATCGGTCTTCCGGCTGTATTCTCCCTGGAGGAGGTCAAGGGCGATCTTCCTGTCAAATCCCTGACCAAAAGCGGCCATGGCTGTTGTCTTGACGGCTGGCGAGACAGGCACTGCCAGCTCGAGATTGAGATCGATATCCTCCTCCTGAAAGAGGCGGATCCGGCCAATGGAAGCATCGGCAAGAGACGCCAGATGGGCCTGCAGGGCGGCCTGCAGATTGTGGACATCGACGGCAAAACCGGCTCTTAGTCCGGTACGGATCAGGGCCTGATCATGATCGATCAGGATCGTCAGACCCTCCTCTTCATAGGGCACAGCCAGGGTTTCAGGGATCAGGGCGTCAACTTCCAGGCCAACATTGTGTAACAGAGAGAGCCACTGGACCATGCACTTTTTGTTAACGACGGCGACATCCATGCTGCCGTCGGGATTGCGGGGGCCACAGGAAAAATGAAATTTTTCAATATTATCGGCCAGGTGTTCCTCCAGAACGAAAGGGGCCGCCTGGATACTCCTTTTTCGATTCCGGCCGGGAATCATGGCCCTGATCAGCAGAACATCGGCCGCCGGCACGAGCACAATGACCCGTGCCTCCTGGCAGTCCGCGGCGGCCTCGGCCAGTGAGCCGCTTTGCAGGGAGGAGGCATCATCCGTCCTCATCCAGCTGACGTCCTCTAGATTTTCGGCACCGAATCTGATGATTATATCTTTCATTATCAATAGGTTCCCATTGTTCTCTGCAATACCTTTACGCCATAACCATGGCGTTGAAGAAGGCTGAACAGCGTGTTTTTGCCCCGGCCCATGGAGGCCTTACTCTGCACCAGAAAAAAATCACTGCCCAGCGATAAGCTGTTCTCTGACAGCCCACTGTCGATAAACTCCGGCTCAGCCAAAAAGTCGGCAAGCCTTGCATACCCCTTAATCGGTCTCCGTGCAATCACTTCTTCCGCCTGTTCCAGGGAGATGTCATCGGCCAGAGAGGCAATAATACCGGCGGGTGCGGTATTGATATTCGTCCGTGTTCCAGCCGGCAGGGCCGAGAGCAAAGGGGCCAGGCACTGGAAACCGGCACCGCTCATACCCTGCACCTGGAGGAGCTCGCTTGGGCTTATCAGCGGCTGATTGGCGGTGCGGTAGGGAGGATCATAACTGCTATAGGCCATGTCCTCGAACCAGCCGTTATCGACGTCATCATCAATCCAGTCAACCACCGCCTCCAGGAGTTGAGGCTCAAGGTGACAGAAACTCAGCAATCTTGCAAACTGGCGACGGCTGTCTTCCCGCAGGTTGCTGTCAGCTGCCAGCAGGTTGTTCACATTAAAACGTGCCTGCAGGTCAAAGATCATTCCCGACACCATGCCACCTGCTACCGGAACCGGGGGCAGTCCTCGAGCCCAGTCTTCTCCCAGGTGATCGATGGTCCCCTTTTTGGTGTCTCTGATCAACAGGTACCTGGCCCAGCTTTCCCCGCCCCTGGCCAGAAAATAGGCCTGTTCCGCCTCGATGACATTCGCCGTACGCCTGATATCAATCTGCTGGCGGCTGATCATGGCCACGGCCATGATAGTTATCAAAGCGGATATCAGGAGCACGGAGAGGAGGGCGGCTCCCTCCTGGTTCCACTGCCTCGCCGGGACCAGGGTCCGCAAGCAAAGGAGGCGCCGACTGGTCATTATTCACCACCCTCCCAGGCCAGCAGAAAAAGCCGGTGAATAGTTCCCCAATCTTCAAGATCAAGGGTCACCTCAATGGCCTGGGGAAGCATGCGCTGGTCATTGCTGGCTTCCCTTGCTTCCGGCGGCCAGCTGGTCTGCCATTCTTCGTCGCGGTCGAGGAAACGAAGCCTGAAATCATCGACTCCGGTTAAAACCGTCTGGCTGAGCGGCTTGGTGGCCACGGCACGGTCGAGCACAGGCCAGCTCTCTCTGACGATGCTGCGGTCGATAAAGCGGTAGGAGACCCGCTGAATGCTGCTGCGGGCCAGCGTTGCCGGATTGCGCCAGCCGCCTCGACTGAATTCCACCGTTTTTTCTGCCAGGGCCTGGCAGAGCAGGGCCGGCTGCTGCCCGCCATATTCATCACGAATACGGCGGGCGACAATCTGCTCAAAATCCCTGCTCATCATGATCATGACCCGCTGCAGGGAGGCCAGACGATCGCCCTCAAGATCCATGTCTTCACGGGTTTTGAGGATGGCCTGCAGTCCGTGAAAGGTCATGACCGAAATGACCGCGAATATAGCCATGGCGACCAGGATCTCAAGCAGGGTAAAGCCTGTGTCGGTAATGGGTTTACGGACGATCAAGGAAGGCTACCATAGATACCAGAGCGTTATCTTTCTCTCCGAGGCCGACGCTCACCTCGGCCATGCGAATATCCGGATCAGGAGTTTTCTCGGTGGAAATGACCCAATACCAGGTCTGTCCGGCCATCAAGGTCTTGCCTCTCGTGGTGCCAAGCGAGATCCAGCGTCTGTCAAGTTCCAGCTCGGCGACCCGATTGAGCATCACCCAATGGGCCAGGGTACGCTCCTTGAGGGCCGAGGTGTTCTGTATTGCCACGCCGCTGCTTTTCAAGGCCGCCATGAGAGCAATACTGAGAACCGCCAGGGCAACCAGGATTTCCAGCAGGGTAAAGCCCTTTTTTGACCGGAGAGATGGCATTAATGCACGAGTTGGTTCAGCTCAAAGATGGGCATCAGGATGGCGAGGACGATTAAGAGGACCACGCCCCCCATCACCAGGATCAGTAAGGGTTCAAAGATGCTGAGAGTGGCGGTCAGCATGGTCTCGACTTCGCGTTCGTGGATGTCGGCGGCCCGCCCCAGCATCTCATCGAGCTTGGAGCTGGCCTCGCCGCTGGCGATCATGTGAATGGTGATGGGGGGGAAAAACCCGCATTGAGCCAGGCTCCTGTTCAGGCTTGCCCCCTCACGGACCCTGCTGGCCGCTGTGGTCGCGGCCTGACGGATGGCCAGGTTGCTGAGAACCTGGGAGGATATCTGCAGCCCTTCGAGGACCGAAATACCGCTGGCCGTCAAGATACTGAAGGTACGCGCAAAACGGGCGGCATTCAAGGTCTTGATTCCCTTGGCCAGCAAGGGTACCCGCAGCAGCAGATGATGAAAACGGCAGCGCACCCCTTCGCGGCGGAGGACGAGGCGAAAGAGGATGATCAGCACAATCACGGTGATAAAAAGAAGGAGCCCGTAGGCCTTCAACAGGCTGCTGGCCGTGATCAGCGCCCGGGTCAGCAGGGGCAGCTCCTGCCCCATATTCTCAAAGACCTTGACGACCTGCGGTACCACATAGATCATCATGGCGGTGACGACGGCAAAGGCGACCCCGGTGAGCAAAACCGGATAGAGGAGGGCCAGGATCATCTTCTGGCGTAACTGCTGGCTGAACTCCGTATAGTCTGCCAGCCGTTCGAGAACAAGATCAAGATAGCCGGTCTTCTCGCCGGCCGCCACCGTGGCCCGATAAAGTTCCTGGAAAATGGCCGGGAATTGCGCCAGGGCAACGGCCAGTGAATGCCCCTCGACCACCTTGGCCCGAACGGCGAGGAGAACGGATTTGATCCGGTCCTGCTCGCTTTGCTCGGCCACGGCCTTGAGGGATTCTTCCAGCACCGTGCCTGAGCGGATCAGGGTGGCGAGTTGTCTGGTGATCAGTGCCAGCTCGGAGGCACTGATCTTGCGCCGCCGATGCATCTGGAATTTGCCTGCGGAAGCGCGTCGTTTTATCTCTTCAATGGTGACCGGGATCAGCTCCTTGTGACGGAGCAGTTGTCTGACATGGCGGGGGGAATCACCCTCGATCACACCATGCAGGAGACTGCCTTGCCGGTTGAGGGCGCTATAGTTAAACGCGGCCATCGATCACACCACCTCCAGATCTCTGTTGGTGACCCGGAGCACCTCTTCGATGGTGGTGTCGCCGGCGAGAATGCGTCGCAGTCCATCCTGACGAATACTGGCGGTATGCAGGCGGGCCTGGGCCTCCAGCTCTTGCTCGGAGGCACAGTCGTGGATCATGGTCTGCAGGGCATCTGAAATCTCCAGCATTTCGTAGATACTGCTCCGGCCATGGTAGCCCAGAGAGTTACATTTCTCACAACCGTTGGCGGAGAAGAGTTGGGGAGGGGCGGCAGCCGACAGACCCAATTCCTCGCACTCGGAAGGGGTGGCCGGGTGTGAGGATTTACAATGGGGGCAGAGCATGCGTACCAGGCGCTGGGACACAACCCCGATCACGGTCGAGGAGAGCAGAAAGGGCTCAATGCCCATGTCACGCAGGCGGGTCACCGCCCCCACTGCCGTATTGGTGTGCAGGGTCGAAAGAACGAGATGACCGGTGAGGCTGGCCTGGACGGCGATTTCGGCGGTTTCCAGGTCGCGGATCTCACCCACCATCACCACATCCGGATCCTGGCGCAGGATGGCGCGCAGACCCTTGGCAAAGGTCATACCCACCTTGGGATTGATCTGGGTCTGGCCGATGCCGTCAAGATAATATTCAATGGGATCTTCCACCGTCATGATGTTGCGGTCGCTCTGGTTCAGGCGGGTTAAGGCGGCATAGAGGGTGGTCGTCTTCCCTGAACCGGTGGGGCCCGTGACCAGGATAATGCCATGGGGACGGTGAATGAGATTGTCCATCAGGGTCAGATCGGCGGGCGCCATGCCCAGTTGTTTGAGATCGAGGCGCCCGGACTGTTTGTTGAGCAGGCGGAGCACAACCCGCTCCCCGGCCCCGCAGGGCATAATGGAGACCCGTACATCCACCGGCCGGCCGGCGACACGCAGGGAGATGCGTCCGTCCTGGGGCAGTCTTTTCTCGGCAATATCAAGCTTGGCCATGATCTTGATCCGGGAGGTAATGAGTTGCGCCAGCTCACGGGGCGGCTGCAGTCGGTCACGCAGCATGCCGTCGGTCCTGAATCTCACCCGCAGTCTTTTTTCAAAGGGCTCAATGTGGATATCGGAGGCATTTTCCTTGATGGCCTCGGTGAGCAGGCCGTTGATCAGGCGAATGATCGGCGCGTCATCCTGGCTTTCCAGCAGATCTTCCGGCTCGGCCAGCTGCCGGGCGATGCTGTTGAGGTCAAGCTCTTCTTCCAGCTCATCTTCAAGCCCGCCGTTGAGCTCCATGTCCTCGACGCCACCTTCATAGATGGTATGCAGCAGCAGGTCAAACTGGTCATCTTCCACCGGCACCAGCTCAAAAGGCTGCCCCAGAAAGCGGCGCAGCTCGGCCAGGACCAGGGGCGTGAAACCGGAACGGCAGGAGACCTGGGCCATGCTGTTGCCGCCACGATGATCAACCAGGACCCCGTGCCGCTTGGCAAAGGAAAAGGGGAGAAGCCGTTCGATAATGATTGCGGACTCGGGCATCTTAATCACCCTGGCCGGCCACCGGCAGGAGCGGGGCCTCATCTTTCGGCAGCAGGAAGCTTTGCTGCTCTCCATGTCGCTGCTGGAGATCACGCATGTAATCGTACTTGTCAAAGGTGATCCTGGAACTGCTGGCGGCTTCGCGGATAATAACCGGCCGGAGAAAAACCATGAGGTTGCGTTTGTCATGGTTGACGCTGTTGTAGCGGAAGAGGGCGCCGAGAAGGGGGATGCGGCCGAGAATGGGGACGGAATGTTCTTCTTCGCGCACATCATTGCTGATCAGACCGCCGAGTACCAGGAGCTTGCCGTCATCGACCAGCACGGAGGTGGTGATGGTCCGGGTATTGGTGGTCGGGCCGGCGGCCTGGCCAAATGAGGCAGGGACAACGCTGGACACCTCCTGGGTGATATCAAGACGGATGGTGTCGCCTTCGGTAATCTGCGGCTTGACCTTGAGCTTGATGCCGACATCGTGGCGCTCGTAGGTGGTGAAGGGGTTGACCGTGGAGGTCGTGCTGCCGGTAGAGGTATAGCTGCCGGTGGGGAAGGGAACGTTCTGGCCGACGACGATCTCCGCTTCCACATTGTCCATGGTCATCAGACTCGGGGTCGAAAGGATGTTGGTGTTCCCGGTATACGACAGGGCACGGATCAGGGAGCTGAGGTTGATGATCTCCTGGCCGAGGATATGCGAGGTACCGCTGAAGAAACCAAGACTCAAGCCCTCGGCGTGAATCAATGCCTCGGGGTTAACGGAGATGGCATTGATCCCGGAGCCTGTGGCGTTAAAATTGGTGCCGCCAAGAACCGCGTTGTTGCCGGCGCCGACATCGCTGCCTGAACGCCACTGGATGCCGAATTCCTCGGCATTGTCAACGGAGACCTCGGCGATAATGGCCTCGATCATCAACTGGGCCCGGCGAATGTCAAGTTGTCGAACCACCGACTGTATCGATTTCATCTGGGCCGGCGGGGCGGTAATGATCAAGGCATTGCTGGCCTCATCGGCAAGGACAATGATAGCTTCCTGCTTGGCGGGAGGGGGAGCTGCTTGTCCGGCAGGAGTTTCTGCCTTCACCGTGCCGGTTAAGATGGGTACCAGGTCTATGGCCTTGGCATTACGGAGAAAGACAACCTGGGTGCTGCCTTCGCTGATGACGGGTGTGTCAAGGTGCGCTATCTGGGCCTTTACCCTGAGTATATAGTGGGGATCGCCACTCAGCAGGATGCTGTTGGTCCGGGCATCGGCAGCCATCTGCAGATGATCGCCAGCTCTTTTGTTTGCCTTATTCTCCAGCGAGGCAATCACCGCGACCAGGTCTGTGGCCGAGGCATATTGCAGGGTAATAATCTCGGATTTGCCTGTGGTATCATGATCAATGCTTTCGATGATTTTGACCTGCCGTTCAATATTGGCCGCTCGATCCACCATGATCAGCGTATTACTCTCCAGATGGAACCCGAGGTAGGCGGTGTTTGCTACCAGAGGCTTCAGGACGGAAATTAACTCTTGCACTCCTATATAGCGTAACTTGTAAATTCTGGTAATGGTTTGATCGCTGGGCGATGACCCCCGCCTCGACATAGCGGTCGCATCGGTCTCCTGCTTGGCCTTGACCACAGGGATGACCTTGATGATATTGCCGGACTCGATAGCGGTATAGCCATGGACCTGGAGGACGGAAAGAAAGATGGCGTAGAGTTCCTCCGCTGACATGGTCTCCGAACTGATAATGGTGACCTCTCCCTTCACCGCCGGGTCAATGACAAAATTCCTGCCGGTGATGTGGGCCACGCTCTTGATCACCGTCCGGATATCGGCATTGTTGAAATTGAAGGCAATCTGCTCCTCGGCACAGGCGGAGGATGGCAGTAACAAGACAGTCACGAGGCAGAGAAGGGCGAATCGTTTGATGATGAACATACTATACATGACTCACGGGATAGGGGTGATGATCGTTAGCGGATCGGTCAACTGAGTAGGTGTTAAGTAATAATTGTTGCATTTTTGGAACTATTCACCATGGAAATAATTGTCTTTCGACCTTCGACAACGGCTCAGGGCTGGCCGATGAAATATTCCACGGTTTGCGGTTTACCGTCCCTGATAAACTGGATCTGGATCATTTCTTCATTCTTGGCTTTGGTGTAGGCCTGCATGGCATCGCCGGCACTGCTGAGGGGCATGCCGTTGACCTCGGTCAGGACATCGCCGCTCCTCAGGCCCAGCTGGCCCAGGAGCTCGCTGCCGCTGCCGGCCTGGAGCCGATAGCCCTGCTGGGCACCCTCCACCTGATAGACCTCGGCGCTGATCTCGCTGGCCAGGGCCTGGAGATCGGCTATGCGCTCATTGAGGTCCTCACGATTGATATTCAGGCTGGCACTGGTACCATTCCCGCCGTTTCCTGCGTCGCCATCGTCTTCGCGCGGCTGGCTTGGCGGTCGAGGTCGTGTCTCCGCTCTCCTGGCGGCTCTATCGACCGTCGGCGTGGTTTTTTTTGCCATGCCGGGGGCGGCAGTGGACGACAGATCCTCAAGAAGCAGGATCTCGTGGTTCCCTGCCCGCAGCAGGATGACCCGGTCGGTAAGGATCTCACGGAGCACGGAGCTTCCGGGCAGCTGGTCGCCCACTCCGTAGATGGCGGCCTCTTTTGTTGATTCCTTTTCCTGGATAATGGCCACCGCTTTCTCCTGATTGGAGCTGAAGATGACGCCGATGAGGGCCAGCCGGAGGGTCGTCCGCGGCAGATCGCGGGCATTGGGCAGGGTGGCGACGGTCATACCGCCGGCCTGGCCGAAGAGATGCAGCTTTGTCAGCTCCTGGGCCGGCGAGGTCCTCTCCGGACGAGCGATCCCGCCGCTGTCAACAGGCCCGGCGGCGGTGGTGGAGACTGCTCCCTGCTGGCTCGGGCGGACGAGGTCAAAAAGCCGCCAGCTTAAGCGGGCCGAGCCCTGGGCAGTCAACAGGATCAGCACCAGGGAGATGAGAGGGATCAGGATCTGGGGCCCTTGTTCTCTGAGGCGTTGCTGCCAGTAAATATATCTCTTGTGTTCGACCATGGCTATCATGACGGCACTGTAAAGAAAATTGCCTTGTTCTGCATCAAAAAAAACAGCACCCGTCAATTAAACGGGAACTTCACTTTTTTTGATGGAGGAAGGACGCTGGATGTGGATTCGGCGGACAGAAATCCCGGCTGAAACTGCAGGATATTCCCCATATCCCCACATCTTTTTAACAAGACCTCCCTTGATTTGTCAATTTGAATTTGCTGAAAATGAAGGAACTTGTAGAGGGTCCTTTAAAAAAAGTCAGCTGCGCAATAAATGAGTTTATTTATTTGACATGTGAAAAAATTAGGTTCATAATGAGTTAAAAGTATCCATGTATAAAAAATAAACATTGCATGGATATACGGCGAAGAGAGAGACCCCCGGTTACAGTGTTGCACTCGCAACAAAAGTAGATCTGATACAGCGATAATCCATTGATTCAGGGGCAGTGTCGGCTTGAGTCAGGTTCTGTTTAATCCAGTTTGCATTCCTTATTGACAGCAAGCTTGCATTGCTTGGTGTCAAATTTCTTTGTTCCAAGATGTATCGTAAGGCTGCAAGATGTCTGCAGGGAAGGGAACGCTAATAGGGGGGCGCCTTTCTTGTGAATAAAGAAATTCCCTCACTTTATTAAGGAGCAAAGAATGGAAAGTGGAATAAGGCCCTTTGGGCTAAAATCTCTGTTGTTGGTAGGGCTGCTCAGTGCCACCCTGGCTATGACGGGCTGTTCCGGCGACGACGGGAAAAATGGTATCGCTGGTGTCGATGGTAAAGATGGTATCGCTGGTGTCGATGGTAAAGATGGTGTCGATGGTATCGATGGTGTCGATGGTAAAGATGGTGTCGATGGTAAAGATGGTGTCGATGGTGCCCTCGGCATTCGTAGCGCATCACACATGTACAAATCCGATGGCACGCTGCAGGTCAAACGGCAAAATCTGGCCGCGGCCATCACCGAAGTTTCAAATGTCGGTGGTTTTCCGGTTGTCACGTTCAACGTTAAAGATGCTGCTGGCGAACCTTACACGACTCTTGCAGTACAAAATCTACGCGTTGTTATCGCCGACTTGATCAAAGCTGGCACTGTGACGGTTGATCTGGATGGTGCTGCTGGCGCTACCAAAACCTATGGCAGCGATTATTTTGAGAACTGGATGTACGAAACGGGCACGGGCACTCTTGATACTACTAACGCAGCGACTGGCGACTACGTCTACACCGCGCCGGTAGCCTTTGGTACTAAATCGGCCACAAGGGCAAATAACAATGAGTACGCCGATGCTAATGCAAAACGGGTATTTATCAGGATCTCCAATAACGCTGCCGCTCCATTGCCGTTAGATACTAATGGTGATGCCACTACTTTTGACATTGCGGCAGCGCCTGCACTTGACGCGGTAGCGACACCGATCGACAAGCAAAACCAGTACACCACCCTTGAAGCCTGTCAAAGCTGTCACAGCGAGCAGATGGATAAGGCCGCGCACGCCAGTAGCTATTTCGACATGTCCTGCGTCGTGTGCCATTCGCCACTGTCTGGTAGGAGCGCCGATACAAGAATGGCATTCCTGCCCAATTTGATTCACAAAATCCATGCCGCCATTGATATGGGAGATTGGGATAACAACAGGATCGGCGGTAAAGGCTATGGCGCTGTCACCTACCCGCAAGTTATCAATGACTGTGTGGTCTGCCACACCGCCAGTGGTAACGATTTGGGTACCGGTGATAAAATCGACAACTGGAAGAACAACCCCACCGCCGAGGTCTGCGTGACCTGTCATATTGACACCACGTTCACTGGAGCCGCCCCCACCCATAGTGGTGGCGCGCAGGCCAATAACACCGGTTGTAAATTTTGTCATCCCGCTACTGGAAAAGGCGTCGGCCAGAGTGTCACCAATGCCCATGCGGTGACGACGCTTAAAAACGCTCCGCTTGTATCCAACGTACCGGTGTACACCTCTACCATTACCATGAGCGCCGACGCCAATGGTGATGGTGTCTATGAAGCTGGTGAAGCGCCCCTGGTTAAGGTTACCGTTACAGGTGCAACCGGTAACTACACCGATATTCAAGGTGTATCTTTCACTGATGCCAATCTGTACGTCTATGGACCGCGTGCCAAGGCGGTACCGGTCTTAACTACCAATTCAACCACGGATCCTGCCTTTATAGAAGCGCTCAAAACAGATCCAGCAAAGCTGCCAACCCAGAGTCACAGCATGTTAAGCACTCTTTGGGGGACAGACAGGCTTCCTGGAACTGCTGATGACATTGTGAATACCGATGCTCAGGTCAAAACCGATGCCGAAGGATTCAAGTATCAACTGCTGCCGATTCCCAAGGACCTTGAGCCAGGCACTTACATGGTAATGGCTGCCATTGGTCATCCTGATAGTAGGCTCGTCGGCAAACGTAACTATAAAATAGACGGTTGGGCAATTACAACCTTCCAGGTCGGGACGGCCACGGAAGAGTTGAAGGTTGCCGGCGATGGTTGTATCAGTTGTCATAATCTGGCTGACTGGACCAGCACGTATCACCGCAGTTACTTCGGAACTGACGGTTGTATTGCCTGCCATGATAAATCCGGTAACCACGCTGATCCGATCGCTAACCGGGTGCATGCGATACACGATGCCTCCGTATCTGGCGATCTCCTTGGCTACAATTGGTCGGAAATAACCTATCCGCAGAATGTCCTCCGTTGCGAGACTTGCCATGATTCGGGCAACACCTCGTACCAGACGACCGGAATGTCCCTAACACCGTGTATCGGTTGTCATGATGGTGGGGCTGCTGTTGAGCACATGGAACAAAACGAAAATGCATGCGCTGTCTGCCATGGTGCTGATAGAGCTTTTGATATTTCCAATTAATCCTAACTGGAAGATTTAGAAGAAGAACTCTGAATTTCCACGAGTACACCGGAGGGCGGGCCGTAAGGTCCGCCCTCTTTTTTTTAAAAAAACACCAGGGGCACACCCTCTGGGATGCAGCCAACGTTATCGGTTGAGTAAAAAACCATCCAACCCGCCAGGTTCTGGATGCCATCAGGATTGTAAAAACCATGTAAAGCATACGATTCCTACTGCTGTCGAATGGCACCGGCAACCGATCAGGGCCAGACCCATCCCCTGTTTTTGGTCTGTAACGGCCTGATTTGTCTGGCCGATATCCCGGCCATGTCCCACATATCTCCCTGTTTTTCCCTCCGCCGGGGCGGCCGGCTACTTGATGGGCGGTCGCGACCTTGGGCCGCATCTCATGAATCTGGCCGTCCCGGAATCAGGTAGGATGCAAGTTGTGAGAGGTGAGCCAGCAGGATTTTCTGGTGAGGAAGGACTCATATGATGAGTGAAAAGCGATTGCGCCTCTTGCAAAATGTTCAATCTTATGAGAAAGAATAATTTGGACTGTTGAAGTCCGGCCTGCAAAATAAACCGTTGCTTTATTGGCATTCTCCTTCTGGCGTCGCTGGATGCCCTTTTTCCAAAAGCATCTCTCTTTTTTGTTTCATTTATTTAGTTGTTTGAGTAGGCTATCGTTTTTTATTTCTTTTTAGGAAGAGCTTGTATTATTTGGATATTCAAGGATCTTTTACCTTGTTCAGGGGGGCAGCATGATAATGACTGAATGGTCGGGGCGTTTTTTCTGGTTGGCAATAATGGGGATACTCTGTATGCCTCTTTCTGTTTCTGCCGCGGAGATCAATTTCAAGTCCGACACCATCCTCCGGGCCTTCGAGCGGAGCACCGCCACAGAGAAGGATGCGGCGGTGATGCCCTTGTACGAGTACCTGCGACTTGACATCGACTCGCCAGGCGAGCCGGGCCTGGCCTTCCACATGTACGGCTGGGGACGCGCTGATCTGGCCAATAACGACTATTACAGCGACGACACGGAGGGCGAGCTGCTCTACGGATACCTTGAATACAGCCGTAAGGAGGCCCGCTTCAACGCCCGGCTCGGCCGGCAGCAGGTGTTCGAGGGGGTGGCCAATGATGCCGTCGACGGGGTGCGGTTCAGCTCCGACCTGGGGCGCTACTTTTCCGGCTCACTCTACGCCGGGCAGCCGGTGGCGCTCAACAGCGAGAGCGGCAGCAGCGGCGACAGCATCTACGGCGGCCGTCTGGCCTCTCACCTGGCTTCCTGGTATGATCTCGGTCTCTCCTACAAGAAGATCCGCAATGACAGCGACAACGCCGGCGAGATGACCGGCATCGACCTGTCGGCCTACCTGCCCTACGACGTCAGCCTCTACGGCCTCTCCTCGTACAACCTGGAGAGCGAGGGCTGGGGCGAACACTCCTACGAGCTGCGCCTGCCCCTTGGTCCGGTGGCGCTGCGCCCCTATTTTCAGGAATTCCAGTACGAAGACTACTTCAGCACCGGCATCAACAGTGCCGGCCCCTTCCGCTATCTCGCCGACACCGGCGAGAGGCTGCGTGTCGGCGGCGCCGACCTGACCTTGCCGGTCGGTAAGTCCTGGATCCTGGTGGCCAAGGCCAAGCATTACGACTACGAGATTTTTGACGACAGCTCCCGCTATTCCGGTGCCCAGGCTACCTGGTCGACCGGAGCGGGACACAGCCGGATCGGCGGCGAGCTCGGTTATATGGACGGCGATACGGCGCAGAACGACTACACCCTGTTCCGTCTCTTCAGCTACTGGGATCAGCTGCCGGCAGGCTGCCCGATCGGGTTTATCAGCGGCGATCTGCTCTTTGTCGGCTACGACCAGGCGATCTACGGTGAGGACAGCTCGCTGTTTATCTCCTTGGGGGTCGGCAAGAAGTTTCTGGCTGATACCCTTGAGCTGAAGCTGTCCGCCGACTACAGCCGCGATCCGTACTTTGACCACGACCTGCGGGGGATGCTGACGGCCAGCTACCGTTTTGGTAAGACACTGTAATAACCCCACAATTACGTTCAGGAGACGAAATGATGTATACAAAAAGTTGGATAGGGGCGGGAGTGAGTCTGCTGCTGCTCGGCCTGGGGGCCTGCGCGGCGCTGGACAGCGGAATGGCTCTGCCGAGATATCATCAGACGACGGCGGATCTGGGGGAGGCGCCGACGCAGTGCACCAACTGTCACGATGCGCGCGGGGAAAAGCTGGCCTTCGGCAGCTTCAACCACACCCCAACCTGGCTGCAGACCCACCTCCAGCAGGCAAATCAGCATGAGCAGGTATGCGCCATGTGCCACCAGCCCAGCTACTGTAACGACTGCCACGCCACGCGGGTAGAACTGAAGCCTTCATTGAAGAACCAGGCGGAGACCTATCGGCAGATGCCGCACCGGGGTGATTACCTGAGCCGGCACCGAATCGACGGGCGGGTTGATCCAACCTCCTGTTTTCGCTGTCACGGCAATCCAAAGGCGTCGCAGACCTGCGCGCCCTGTCACGGGGGGAAGAGATGATGCGTCGATCTGCCTTATTGTTTTTGCTGCTCCTGTCCCTCGCCATAACCGGCTGTTCCAGTGACAATGCCAGTGCGCCTGCTGACAATCAAGCGCACCCGCTGGGCTGGATCAAGACTCATGCCGCGGACGCCCAGGCTTCTCCCGGATCAGCCGACTGCGTCTTCTGCCACGGAGCAGACCTGCGGGGAGGCGCAGGGGTGGCCAGTTGCTATTCCTGCCACTCCTACAACACCACACCACCCTTGAGCATCCATCCGGCCGACTGGACCGATCCGTACGCCAGCCATCGCGGCTATGCGACGGCCAACGGTTCCACTTCCTGTGCCAAGTGCCACGGTGCCAACCTGGGTGGCAGCCCGGCGGCGCCCGGCTGCTTTTCCGCCGATTTTGACGGCCGCCGCTGTCACGCGGAAGGGCCCGGTCATGTGCCGCACCCCCTTGACACCACCTTTCTGAATGGCGCCAATCATGGTCCTGTTGCCAAGGCTGATCTGACGATCTGTCAGGACTGCCATGGCCAGCCAGGCGGCCCGGGAAGCAATCCCCGGTTCAATATCGGGATCGACAGCGTCAATGGGACCGGTTGTGAGGGTTGCCACGGCACCAACTATGCCCATCCTGCCGACTGGGCCGGCCCGAATGCCACCTTCCATTATTCGACAGCCGCCGGCACTATCGAGAAAAGTTGCACCCTGTGTCACGGTGCCAACCTGAATGGCGTTGGTGGGGTCGGTGTCAGTTGTCTGAACTGCCACAATTCAACCACCACCTTTACCCTTGACTGCACTGCCTGTCATGGGTATCCCCCCGATGGCACAACCGATATCGCTGCTTCTGTCGGAGTGGCCCACGGCAATGTCGCCGATGTCGCTGCCCATGACACCTGTGTCGTCTGCCACGGCATGAAGGAGTCCAGCACGGGCGGCGGTTTTACCACGTCCACAAACTACCTGCGCTTTGACAATTCCACCAATACCCAGGGGAATCACTGGAATGGCCGGATCGACATGAACGCCAGCCCCGGCTATGACCAGACGAATTTTGGTTGTACTGCAGCCTGCCATGCCAATGACAGCGGTCATCGGCTGTCCGACTCCGCTTTGCCCGTGGCCTTGGGTGATTTTGGTTTTGGTGATGCGGTTCCCCACCCGTTGGATGGAACGTTTTTCAACCCTCTTTACCACGGACCGGCCGCCAAAGGACTGACCGCGGCCTTCCCAGGCGGCATGGCAGACTGCCAGCCCTGCCATGCCCAGGCCGGGACCAACCCGCGTTTTAATGTTGGGATCAACCGGGTCGGTGGCAACGGCTGCGAGTCGTGCCACAATGACAACACCGCCCACCCGTCGGCCGATGTCAGGGATAAAACCCACTGGTACGATAATACTTATAGCCATGCGGATGTCACAGGATTTACGGCTTGCACGCTCTGCCATGGCGCCGCCCTTGGTGGAGGCACAGGTCCGGCCTGTACCGCCTGCCATGCGGTTGATCCGGTGGCAAATGCCAGCGGCTGTGTTTCCTGTCACAGCCTGCCGCCAGACGGTGGCGATCCGGCTGGAGACCAGCGGCCCAATCGCCAGGGCCAGCACAATCGACTTGGTCATACCATCACCATCAGCGGTGTCGCCGATCAGACCTGCAGTCGCTGTCATAACGGGGCCGGGGTCGGTACGGATGCCCATTTTGACGCATCCAGCCCGGCGGATGTGAACTTTCTCCGTCCCGACCAGTCCGATACCATGACGGCGGTTTCCACGGGCACCAATACGACCTGCAACGGTGCCTGTCATATCAAATTTGACACCCTTGATTTTATCTATCCTCACACCAACAAGACTTGGTATCCTGAATAAAAGGTGCTGCCAGACAAGAACCTGAGTTGCAATCTGTTTGCAGATCATTTGGGGGCCGGGAAATCTATCCCGGCCCCTTTTTTTATAGTATGCGAAGAATATCCCGAGTGCGGAAGTCCATGCTCCAGGTCCAACCATCCAGGCTGAGCCGCATTCAGGATGAACGGTTCTTAGAGCATATTCCCTGACGGCCGGGGCGCCTGCCTGATGCGCTCCAGCTGATCGGCCAGATCGCCCAGCTCCTGCCGCCAGTATTCACGGGTGCCGAAATTGGGGGCCACCCGCGACTCCCCGTCCTCGCTGAACTGGTGGGCGCACCAGGCGATATAATGGATATAGCGCATGGCCCGCAGCGGCTCGATGAGCGCCAGGCTGCGCTGGTCAAAATCCATAAAGGTCTCATAGCCCTCAAGAAAGAGATTGATCTCCCGCCATGAATCCTCCATCAATCCGGGAAGCAGCATCCAGAAGTCCTGGACAGGCGGTCCCGACGCCATGTCATCAAAATCAATGATGAAAAAGGAATTGTCGGGGCGATAGATGAGATTGGAAAAATGGCAGTCGCCATGGATGCGGATCATCCGGGTCCGGGCAAAGAGGGGAGTGATCTCCCGGATCAGACCATCCGTCACTTCCGTGAATTCGTGGCGCAGGTCGCCAGGGATCAGCCCGCCTATCAGCAGGCTATCAACCTGGTTTCTTGTTGAGCGGTCAGGCGCCATGGTGATCCGCTCCCGGGGCGGATGGGTGGCCCCCACGGCATGGACACGGCCGATGAGACGGCCAAGTTCCAGCCATTGCTCTTCTGAATACTCATCGTAACTGCGGCCGCCGCACTTGGCAAAGCAGGCAAAAAATATCCGGCCGACCTGGCCGAGAGTCGTGCCATCCGCCATTTTCAAGGGGGCGATGACCGGGATTTCCCGGGCGGCAAGTTCGAGGAGAAAGGTATGTTCGTCCAGCAGCCCGTTTTTTGACCAGCGGCCCGGCCGGTAAAACTTGATCACCAGGCCGGTTCTGTCCTCATACTCCAGTTCATAGACCCGGTTGATATAACTGTTCAAGGGGCGGCAGAGATTGGTGCAGCGCACGCCCAGGCTCTTTTCCGCCAGGGTGATGATGACATCCGGAGTCAGTCCGTGAAAGGCATGGCGGCCGGGGGTGGAGGTGTTTTTTTTCATGGTCCCGGGTATCCTTTATCTGCCGGCAGATCTTTCTTTTTCAGGGCCGCAACCGCCAGTTTATCGGCGCGTTCATTTTGTGGGTGGCCGGCATGACCTCTGACCCATTGAAAGGTGACGTCCAGCTCTTCCGCCAGCTCGAGCAGCTCGGCCCAGAGATCCGGATTGAGGGCCGGCTGCCGGTCGGATTTGATCCAGCCCCGCCGGCGCCAGCCCCTGGCCCAGCCCTTGGTGATGCCGTTGACCACATAACTGGAGTCGGACCAGACGGTTATCGGCCGGTCCCTCTGTTCCAGGGTCCGCAGGGCGACAATGCAGGCCATCAGTTCCATCCGGTTATTGGTGGTCAGCCGGAAGCCGCCGGAGATCTCCTGCTCACGATCGTCGGCAACGACAATAGCGCCATAGCCGCCGGGGCCGGGGTTATTGCTGCAGCCCCCGTCGGTATAGATGTTGATCTCGCCTGGACGTTGCCGGGGCGGAGGCTCCGCCGTTTCAGGGCTGGATTTTTTTTTGGCCGGCGCCTGACCGTACTGCGGGTTGAGCAGCCAGGCCTCGGCCGCGGCCCGGTCGGTAAAGCCTTTGAATTTGGCCCCACCACATCCCTTGACCTGTCTTTCCGCCTCCGGCCAGGTTTCATAGATCCCGGGCTTGACTCCGACGGCCACGGCATAGAACTTTTTCCTGGTCATGCAGCGGTCCTGAAAATAGAAAAACCGTCCGCGATGTTGATCCATACCGGGACGGTTTTTTCGATCATGACTGACCAGGATTGCATGCTGGGCATCAATTGATCATGGCAATAATAAAGAGGGAGATGATCACAAAAACCAAAAACAGACCGACCTTTACATTGATTGAATGATCCTCTTCATGCACAACCGGCTCATGGTGCTCGTGTCCGCTCATCGTGAATTTCTCCTTTTGTGAATTCTCTGATTATCTTTGTAATCCATACACCTGCAGCGATTCCTATTGGAACAATTTTTCCCGCTTTTGTCGATTACTTTCGTAACTATCCAGCTTAATGCCGGGAAAATGCCAAAACACATGTCACGTAACTATCCGGCAGCAGCAAGGCGAGGCTTACCAGGTCAGATCATCCGGAACGCTGCTTTCCTCTTTCAGAAAATTTCCATCTTTTATTTGTAATTTTAAGCGATTAGCGCATCCCTCAAGAGAGGGAGAATCTGTTTTTTTTTATCTCTGTTCCGAAACAATATACAAGGTTTACTCCAAAATACAAAAAATTTGATAAATACTAAAAATTTTACTTCATATCTTTTACAATTTGTAATACAGTTTTTTTAATATGTTTTGAGATGGACAATAAAAACAGTAAAAACATGAAACGGGGGGTGATAGTAGAGTAAATGCCGTAAGATCTTGAAGGCTTCTGTATGAATTTGCCTGCACCAGGGAATGTGTGCGTAAAAACATGAGGAAACCTTTGTGCAGGGAAACAGCAATCAAGATCAATCCAAAAAGGATTAAGGTGATGCGCTCTACGGATTCAAGTGAATCAGGCGGAGATTGCATTCTCATTCAAACGGATGTTTATACAAAATTTACAGGAGAGAACATGACCAGATATTTTTTGCGGATGAGGAACATGGCGGGAACCCTACCGATGGTGTTCGTTATGGCGACATCATTGCTAGTTGCCGGTTGCGGCGGCGGCTCCGATAGTTACAGCGAGCCCGAAGCCACCAAGAGCGCCCCGATTGAGGGACAAACCCAGAGTGTCCTGATCGATGCGGCCACCCTGAAAGGCTGGATTGACCAAGGCCTGGTCAACAATGACGAGGGTTGGGAAAAGATCGTCATTCTCAATGGCGAAGGGAAGGGTGGTCGCATTCCCGGTTCCCAAAAATGGACGGGCCCTGCCGGCATTGAGCGCTATGATGGCCCGGTGCTCAGTTCCAGCATGGTCCTTGACGGCCCTACCATGGACAGCCTGTTGCAACAGCACGGTATAGATGAGAGGACCACGGTCGTCTTTGCAAACGGCAGGAGTGATTCTCGAGCCTATTTCACTTTCCGCTACTGGGGTTTCCCGAAAGAGCGGCTGAAGGTGCTTGACGGCGGTGTTGCGGCATGGACTGCTGCCGACTACGCCCTGACCACCGTAGAACCTGTCATCACGCCGTCTGACTACGGCGTCAATAATCTCCAGTTTAATCCCAGCGTCCGTGCCGCCCTCAGCGAGCTCATAATCGCCGTGCGGGATGAGACGGCAATACCCCTGAATGTCCTGACCAATAACACCGAAAAAGCAGGGGGCACCACTGGTATTTTTGCACCGTCAGCTTATTGCGACGATGATCTGACATACCCGTACACCGAGTTCGATAAAGAAAAATGCTTATCACCACAAAAATCAACAAACGACTTTGTCATCTTCCAGGGCACCATCAACGGCGGCCAGCATCTCAACCACGCTAATTTCTACGAGACCGTTGATGGAGTGATGACCGCGAAGAGTGCCGAGGATATCAAGGCCCTTCTCCTACCTCTGGGTATCGATGGGACCAAGCCGATTATTATCTATTGCCGAGCCGGCATCGCCGCATCTTATGCTTTTATGCCGATTGACGCCGCGCTGGATTGGGACATCATGGTCTATGACGGTTCCTGGAGCCAGTGGGGCAGCCTGACCAACGAGTTGGACCGGACGATCTATGTTCCCGATGCCAGTTACGCCCTGCCGGCCGAACTGTCCGAGTGGGCAACCGATGTTTTGACTAGAGACGGTTATACATTGGTTAACAATGGTCCGTTCTTCCCCGGTATCTACTACAATATAAATTTCCCCAAAGTGATTGAGAAACCGACGTTCAGGATTCTCGAAAACGCCCTCACTCCTCGTGACTCAGGTGCCAACAGCATCGAGATCGAGGACCGGGCCCATGCCGAAACACCGCCTGCCGGCAGCGGCGCGCCTGGCTCCACCTCGGGTGGCAGCGGTGGCGGCTGTTAATGACGTCAAGAATCCGTACTCAATAATTTATTTTGCAAAGGAGAACTATCGTGAAAATTCATAAGACACTGCTTGCCTGCGCAGGTATGCTCCTGGTGACTGCTCCGGCCTTTGCCGGGCCAACCTGGACATTCGGCGAGGAAGATCAGGGTGTACTCAAGCTTGATTATAAGGGGCAGTTCCAGTTTGTCAGCCGCGACACCGGATCGGGTGACAATGGGGACGACAGCACCAATGAGTTCAAATTCCGCCGCAATCGTCTGGCTCTGATGGGTGGCTACGGGGAACAATTCGGCATCTATGTTCAGACCGAGTACACCGAAGACATCAATATCGGCCCGTTATCCGTGACCGACGGCAGCGACAACGATTTCAGGATACTCGATGCGGTCGCGCGATTCCGTTATGACAACGCACTTAACCTCTGGCTCGGCAAGTACAAATACAGTATGACCCGTGAGAATCTCGAGGCCTGTGAAATGCCGCTGACCCTCGACCGTTCCCTGCTGCTTCGGGCGCCTCTGGTCAGCGACGGGACCCGCGACAAGGGGGTCACCCTCTGGGGCAACCTCTTTAACGACATCTTCCAGTACCGGATCAATGCGATGAACGGCCGCAACGATTCCGATTCGACTCCGGATTCAGCCTTTCGTTATGGCGCCCGTGCCCATGTGAGTCTGCTGGATCCGGAAAACGGACACGGCTACAGAGGGACATATCTGGGAGAAAAAAAGGTGCTGACCATTGGCGCCGCCTACCAGATGGAAAATGACGTCGCCTACCGGAACGTGATGACCCGGACCGGCGCGGTCGATTATAAGGCATGGACTGCCGACCTGTTCTTTGAGTATCCGGTTGATGGCGTCGGCACCTTTACCCTTGCCGGTGCCTACGTTGATTATGACCTCGACGACGCGTACCAGTCGGCTAGTCCTGATCTGGGCACCATTGACCTCAACGGAGAGAAGAACGGCGGGTATATCAAGGCAGGCTATATGCTGCCCAGCCTGCCGCTGCAGTTTTTCGCCCGTTCCGAAAATTGGTCGTTTGCCAAGCTGAACAACGTCTATGACCAGGAAGTCGACTGGTATGGCGGCGGCATCAACTATTACTTCCGCGGCCAGAACCTGAAATTGACCATGGAGTTGTCAAGGGCTGACTTCGATAAGGAGGGAACTTTCACCAACGTGGAAACAAAGGACTTCACCACCTTTGTCACGTCATTGCAGGTAATTTTCTAAAAAACATCGATTGAGGCTTAATCGTTGCAGGCCGGCAGGCGCCCTTGGCGGGGCACCTGCCGGCCTTTTTTGAGTCTTGCCCGGGCGGCTCTCCTCGTATTCTGCCGCCGGAACTCCATGCAAATGCCGTTCTTTTCATCATGAGATTACTCCTTTCCCTTCTTTTCAGCCTGGTCCCCTTGCTGGCAACCGTTGGTTGCGGTACACCCCAGTCGGAAATCTCGACCTGCGTTGACTGCCACATAAACCTGGAAAAGGTTTCGTCGAGCCACGGTGATTGTGTCTCGTGTCACGGCGGCCATCCCGACGTCACAGACAAGGACCGTTCCCATGCTGGTATGTTGGGAAAAAAAAATCCTGCCTCTCCCCGGGTCTGGGAAAAAACCTGCGGGCACTGTCATACCTATCAACTTGAACGGGTCCGCTCAAGCCTGATGAATACCAACACCGGCATGATCAAGAATATTCAGCTCACCTGGGAAGGAGAGGACGGCACGCTGTATGCCTCCGGCTCCCAGGAAGGATATGCTCCGGATGGCTTGCCCCGGCAAGTGGCTGGGGTGGCGGGTCTGGATAATATTTCCGGAGAGCTCTATCGCAAATTCTGCGCTTCCTGCCATGTCTCCATCGAAACCAATCAAGTCTGGACCGCCAACCACGGTGCCGGCTGTGCCACCTGCCATTTTCCCTATAATGACAATGCCACCTACCAGGGGGCGGATCAAAACATGCAGGGGAAATGGCCCTACTCGGCCACGCATGAGATGACCGCTCTGCCTGGCAACAAGGTCTGCTTCAGCTGTCACAACCGGAGCGGCCGCATCGCCCTTTCCTATCAGGGCCTCAATGACGGCAATAACGGGCTGGTTCCCACCAGCAACGGTCAGCCCGGCCCGCAGTTGATCGGCGGCCTGCGCAATGTCACCTCCATCGCTCCGGATATTCATCATGAAAAGGGGATGGAGTGCATCGACTGTCATACCTCTCGAGATATTATGGGCGATGGCTATCTCCATGAAAACATGTATCTGCAGGTTGAGATCACCTGCGAGGACTGTCATGGCAGCCCTGTGCAGCGACCGCGCCAAGAGGCGGTCAGTCGCGAAAACGAAGAACCGGTGCGTGAATCACGTACCTACCAACGCCAGGTCATGATCGGTGACGAAATGGTGCTGACATCCAAGGGGCGTAAATATTCCAACGTTTTTGTTGAAAATGGCCAGGTTTGGCTGGTGGGCAAACGTGACGGCAAACGCCATGAAAGCAAGGTTATCACCAACACCGCGGAACATACCATTGCCGGGCACGAGCGCATGGAATGCCACTCCTGCCATTCCCGCAGCGTCGTCCAGTGTTTTGGCTGTCATACCCAGTACGATCAACGTGAAAAGAGCTATGATTTCATCCGCCAGCGCGAAACCCCCGGCGCTTTCAGCGAGAGCGAAGACTACCGCATGCTGTACCCTTTTCCCCTGGCGCTGAACCAGAGGCAAAGGATATCCACGGTGACTCCCGGGTGCCAGACCTTTGTGACCGTGATAGACCAGGAAGGACGCCGGCTGAAAGAGGAATATGTGGCCAACTACGATGGAAAAAACCAGTTGCGCTTTGCCCCGTTTTATGGGCATAATACCGGAACCAAAGCGGTAGGTTGCAGTGAGTGCCACGCCAATCCGGCCTTTTTCGGTTTCGGTCAACATGTGGTGGAAAAAGATTCGATCCATGCCACCCTTCTCTGTGAGAAGTCCGAGGACAAGCCTCTCGACGGGTTCCTGACCCTGCTTCAGGGGAAAACCAACGCCTTTTCCGCCATTACCAGAGAGAATTCTCGCCCCTTGAACGCCGCTGAAATTCAACGAGTCTGGGCTGTAAACCAATGCCTGGTCTGTCATATTGACGCCAAGGACCCTATTTACCAGAGGAAACTGGATTATGGTTCGCTTGATCGCTGCCTTTCTCGTCCTGCTCCTGTCGGGACTCCTGTCACCGGCAGTCGCTGACGACTCTTGTCGCTCCTGTCATCAGGTGAATCTCGGCGGGGCCCATGCCGAGATTGCCTGCACGGCGTGTCATGAGCCCGGGCTCGAGATCCCGCACCCCGGACCGATGTCGGCCGGCATGGAGCAGCGCTGCCAGGCATGCCACGAGGAGTCCGCCGGGGTTATGCATGGTCCCATGGCCCTGCGTCAGGCTGAAAAAGAATTTGTGGCCCGATCCTGGGGGCAGGCCGACCCGAATTTTTACGCCAACAACTGCAGTCAGTGCCATGTCCGCAGTTGTTTTGACTGTCACGGCCGTGAGGGCCACGACATTGCCCTGCCCAAAAAAGAAAATTGCCATTCCTGCCATCGCGGCTATTACGTCGGGGCGGACTACTACGGCATGGCGCCGCGCGAGGATGCCCTCCGTTATCAGCGCGGACCGGCATACGATGAGGAACACTATCTCAAGATGCGTGCCGATGTCCATGCCCGGGCCGGAATGGTTTGCGGTGACTGTCACACCATGGAAAGCCTGTCCAGGGGCGAAACGACGGGGCGAACCTGTCTGGATTGCCACGAACCTGATCCCCAGGTGATCGAACATCGAATCACCGCCCATATGGAACAGCTCGAATGCTATGCCTGCCACTCGGCATGGGCGCCGCAGGAATACGGCACCTTCTTCATCCGGTTCACGGACGGAGAGGTGCCCGATTATTTTCGCTTGCGCCGCGACCTGACAGCACCTGAATATATTCGCAGCGCCTATCTGCGTCGGCAGGACGCCCCGCCGCTTGGCCTGAACGAACAGGGCAGGGTCAGCCCGATCCGTCCCCAGTTCCTGGCGTATTTCACCCACATAGCAGGGCCGGAAGGGACGAAGGTGGTGGGGGAGGAAAATCGTCTGCTCAACGCCCAGTGGAAGGCATTTTTCCCGCACACCGTCCAGCGCGGCACAGTGATGTGTGACGGCTGTCACGGCAATGCCGCCCGTTTTCTCCTCCAGGCTCCGGAGGACCGGGTGTATCTTCCGGACAAGGATGGTCTCTCGTTAACCTCTTTCTGGAGCCAGCAGGGACAGCAGGTGGCAAACGGTTCTTTTTTCGACCAGAAACGTTATGAACAAATGAGCCGACGTGGACCCCAATACGTCAAGGCATATGTGGAAAAATGGAAAAATCTGGCCGAAAGCGTCGAAATTTTATCGCAACCCTGATTCTTGCCTTGAGCGGTATCTGGTTTTTCGGCGCCTTTTTCCGGCCCCGTCTGCCATCCGGCAAGGTGCGGCTTGATGTGTCGAGCCGACCGGTCCCCGCCGAGGGAGCCCTGGTCTTCCGCCAGGCGAGGGTGGCCCTGGTCCGCGAGGGAGAAGAGATTCATGCCCTTGACCTCACCTGCACTCATCTGGGCTGCACCGTGGCCGTGACCTCCTCTGAACTCGTCTGCCCCTGCCACGGCAGCCGTTTCGATCGGCGGGGCAATGTTCTGCAGGGACCGGCAAAACAGCCCCTGAGGCGATTAACCGTGGAAGAGCGAGATGGACGTTGGGTGGTGGCAGGATGAAGCGGCAGGGTATCATCGCCGAATTCATGGTCCATCTTTTCCCGCGCATGGTTCGGCGCCAGGACCTGAGCCTGAGTTACACCTTTTGTCTGGGTGGCTTGGCGTTGACCACCATGGTCCTGCTGGCCCTGAGCGGCGTCCTGCTGCTTTTTTATTACCAGCCGACAGTGACCGGTGCTTTTTCCTCAATCCTTTTCCTCGAGGAAAATGTGTCCGGAGGCCGCTATCTGCGCAGCCTGCACCGCCTCTGTTCCCACGTCTTTCTGCTGCTGATTTTTCTGCATATCCTGCGGGTGATTCTGACCGGCGCCTACCGGCCTCCGCGCCAGTTCAACTGGCTGATCGGATTCGGCCTGCTGTGTCTGGCGCTTTTATCCGGCTATACCGGTTATCTGCTGCCCATGGATCAACTGGCCCTGTGGGCGACCCAGACCGGAATGGAACTGCTCGCCACGCTGCCGGGAGGGGGATTGGTCCGGGATTTTCTGGTGCCGGACGGCATTGGCGGGCCGCTTTCTCTGCTGCGTTTTTATGCCCTGCATATCGCCGTGGTGCCTTCGATGATGCTGCTGCTGATTGCCCTGCATTTTTACCGAGTGCGCAAGGACAAGGGGATTCTTCCATACCTATGAATGACCATGTACAGAGTTCCCCCTTCTTTTTCCGGCTGATCAACAGGGCTTTTGTCCTGGGGGTTGTGGTGCTGCTGCTCCTTGCCTGGCTGATCCCTGCCCCCCTGGAGACACCTGCCGATTTAGGCCGGGTTCCCAACCCGTCAAAATCGGCCTGGTTCCTGCTCTGGATGCAGGAAATGGTAAGTTATTCCAGCGCTCTGGTTTACCTGATCGTGCTGCTGGCGGTTTTTTTCACCGCTCTGCCCTGGCTGCCACGAACCCTTCCGGCAAAACAGGCATGCTGGTTTCCGGCCGATCAGCGGCTGGTCAACGCGGTAACCCTTGTGACCTTTGCGGCGATCGTGGCCATGACTGTCGTGGGACTTTTCTTTCGGGGGGAAAATTGGTCCTTCGTATTCCCGTTCTGACGGCTGCTTTTCTGTTGATTGCGCTCAGGGGACTGGCCGCTCCACCGGTGCCGCCACCAGCACCGCCGGGGTGCCTGGCCTGTCATCCGGTGCACTACAGTGAACTGGCGAGCTGTGTCGGCTGCCACCGCGGCGATCCTCGTACGACCCGGCTGCACATTGCCCATCAGGGGTTAATCCCAGGCCGCTATGCTTATTTCACGATAAAGGAAAACGTCGCGACAAAGGAAGGCGCCCGGCATATCGAAAACAGCGCTTGCCGCCGCTGTCACACTATCGGTGGACGCGGTAACCATCTGGCGACCGATCTCGACCAGAGCGTGCGTCTTTTCGATCCCTTGACCCTGGCTGAAGCGATCCGCAGGCCGGCGCTCTTTATGCCAGAGTTTTATTTTCCCGAGGCCGTGGTGGAGCAGGTGGTCAATGCTCTTTTCGCTGCCGGAGTGAACGCGCAGAGTACCGGGGCGGACGTCGAACAGCCGCGGGTGGTTCATTTTCAAGAGCGTGACCGTGGGAAAGACACTATATTCGTCACCAGGTGCGGAGCCTGTCATCGGGTGTTGACCGCTGCCCGAGGAGGTTTGGGCAGCGGTGAGGTGGCTCCGAATCTGTCAGGTCTGTTCAGCCCATTTTTCCCCGGCGTTTACCGGGAAAAGGAAACGTGGAACCGGGATAATCTCAAAAAATGGCTGGACAACCCCCGTCAGAGCAGGTCTCAGACCGGCATGAGGCCGGTTCCTTTGAACCGGGATGATTTTCAGCGGCTGCTCGATCTCATTGATGAACCGGAGAATACTCTGTCAGCGCTTGCACCGGCTGAAGATCCCGGGACTTTTCCGGAGCAAGAAGACAAACAGCGGCCATCTTCCGTTTCAACACCAGACACACTTAACAACCAACTGATTAAAGAAAAGGATACACTGTGAGCCAGACTAAAGTATTATCGTTGGGGATTTCTCTGTTGTTATTCTGCCTTGTCGGCTGCTCCTCACTGCACGTCAAGGTGGACCCGAATACAAAATGGGGCGAGGTTTCCACCGTGACCTTGCTGGGACCGCAGCAGGATCCATGGCGTTTGAGGCCGGCGATCCTGGCGGAATTACAGGAAATGGGGTTGACGGTTCTCCCGGGCGAAGGCAGCCGCCCGGATCTTGAGGTCCGTTTTTTTTTCCAGCAGGGGCGTGACATAAACGAGGAAGGACATTTGTTGAACCGTCTGCAAAGTATTCACATCCAGCTTGCGGAACCGGGCACAGAGACCTTTGTCGCCGTTGCCGACTATTTTTATGCAAACAACAGCATAACCAAGCCGGAAATGGGCGTGACGGCAGCCTTTGCGCAATTGCGTCAGGATATCCACCCCGACAGCTCTCCACGTGTGCCGTCTGCCCAAAAGAATCAGTCGCCCAAAAAGATGATGACGACGGATAAAAGTAACGATCCTTCCGCCGCACAAAGCGGCGGCACGAGTCAGGACGACGGAAGAGATGAGCAAGGTGTAGCGGCCGAATCAGCGCTGCCGGTCGAGACCATTGTCCCGGTAACCGACAATTCGTCGCCGGAAAAAAGTGTTCAATCAAAAACACGATCGCCCTGGACTCCGAGATTCAAATCATGGGGATTTGAAGAGTGGGGAAAAGAGAGCAACGATGATCTCTAATAAATTTTATCCTCGGAGAATACCAGCTCTATGCACTCCACCTTTATGTATGTTGAATAGTTCGGGTTGCAGGAGCCTCTGTTTTCAATTGCTCCCGACCGCTCTATCTCTACATGAGTGAACAACACTGACAGGCCCTTACCAGATCAGATCATCCGGAACGGTGTAGGCCGCATAAGGGTCATCGGGATCATCAGCACCGGCCTGGTTCTTGTGTGTGGCCGCGTTGCAGACGACGACAAGATCCGGCTGCTGTTCCCTGATCTTGTCGGCAATGGCTGCCGGCACCACTCCATAGCTGCCTTTTTCTCGGACGATGGCCAGATGCCCCTGGCTCAGCTGGTCCACCATCTCTTTGGACGGCAGCAGGATCTTTGTAATCCTGGTGTTGTCGGTGAAGCGATAGGGAATGGTACCATCCTTCAGGGGCAGGAGGTTGCTGCTGATCAGTTGTCGGAGCCGGGCGATCGCTTCATTTTTTCGTGCCTCCTCCTGGCGCTTCAGGTTGGCAATCACGGCCTGCTCCTTCTTCTCGGCCAGGGCCTTCCGGGCGTGGATTTTATTTTCGTCCGGGGCCTGCATACGGCCCTTTTCTTCTTCCTTGTTTTTTTTATAGGTGGTCTTTTTGGCCTGACTGGCCTGTTTTTTATCGACCAGCCCCATCTTTAAAAATTGGTCCCGCAGTGATTGTGCCATGGATTATAATTCCTTATCAGAAAAGTGGGATTGCCATAGGGATGGCTGTAGTCGATGTGAAGCGTACCCTCTGCTCCCAGAGCGGGCACTGCGCACGGATACACTCCTTGTTGCGCCGATACTGAGCGCAGTGGAGTCCCGCCTCGGCCCGCAGGGAGATGGGCAGCAGCTCGGATGAGAGCCTGGCGGTCTCGGTGAGGGCGATATAGGTCTCGCGCTGACAGCAGCGGCCGCTTTTACGGCTGGCCAGGGCGATCAGGATCCTGCCGGAAAACTCCTGGGCCAGTTGCCGGGGTCCTGCCGTCAGCGGGGTGGCTGCAAGGATGGTGGCGACGCCTATGCCGATGCCGATGGCGGCGCCGCAGGCGCCCCAGAAGCCGCAGACCCCGCCGGGCACCTCGGCGCCGCGGTTGATAGCCGTCAGAATCTCCTGGGAGCTGATCGCCCCGCCGCTATTGCGATAACAGGCCAGCAGGATACCCGGTATCATGGCATGGTGGTCCGGGCCGTGCATGGGGATGGACGGGTGGCTGCGGATGAGGGTGAGCAGCCGGATCAGATCCTTTTCCCCGGTGGTGGTGCAGATGGATCTGATGACCTCCAGTCCGTTTTCCTGGTGGCAGTGGTTGCAGACGAAATGTTGTTGCGGACAGCAGCAGTCGGCAAGCCGTGTCTGACCACAGTAATGACAGGCCATCTCTTGTGGTTCAGTAAAGTAGTGCAGGTCGCCGCCGCAGCACAAGCAGCCGGAACTCTGCCGTGTCATCTCCTTTGAAGTGGCCGAAGGGCATGGACGCCCGAGTGCCGCACGTTCCAGGGATGGAGAAAGAGTGGCCGAAGGGCATGGACGCCCGAGTGCCGCACGCTCCAGGGACGGAGAAAGAGTGGCCGAAGGAGGCGCGCAGCAGGAGGCGGAGGTGGGCGTTGCGGATGGCGGGACACAGCAGGAGTTGGTCATCTCCAGATTAGTGACCGCCCCTGCCTCATCCAGAATGAAAACAGAATCATCGAGCAGCGCCATGTCACCATCAGGGACCTTGGTGCGCCGCCCCTTGACCAGCAGGATGCCGCTTTCGGTGAAAACCGCCCCATAGGGTCCCCGGTAGACACAGGAACGACCGGTATCTTTTGCATCCGTCCTTTCTTCCTGCTCCGGCCGCTGAGCCTGGTAGGTGAGAGAAAAAAAATCCATCCCCTCCACCTGACGATAGGGAAAGCGTTTCAGCAGACGGACGGCTGCAAATCCGGTCGCCTCCAGCATGGCCACCAGCTCTTCCTGCTGCATGGCCCCGCCCAGACATTCCCCACGGTAGAGCACGTTGTTCTTGATGGTTGCAGGAACGGGTGTGTCGGTAATGATATCCGAGATCACCATCCGGCCGCCCGGTTTCAAGACCCGGAAAATCTCCTGGTAGGTCCGACGTTTATCCGGGCTCAGGTTGATGACGCAGTTGGAGATGACAATATCGGCGCAACTGTTGTCGAGCGGGATCTGTTCCAGAAATCCGTGGCGAAACACCACATTGTCATAGCCAAGGCGGGCCACGACCTCCTCTTTCGAGGTCGTGGCCAGGCGGAGCATCTCTGTGGTCATGTCAATGCCGAAGACCCGCCCCTGGGCGCCGACTGCGGCTGCCGCCATGAAACATTCCACTCCTGATCCGGAGCCCAGATCCACCAGGGTCTCGCCTGCCTGCGGGGCCGCATCGGTCACCGGACTGCCGCAGCCGTAGGAGCGCTTGCGGGAGACCTCGGGGATAAAATCGGCCTGTCCCTGGGCCGGAGCCAGGGGGTTGACGATATCGTTATTGGCCGCCAGGGCCGCCTGGCCGTAAAATTCGCGCACCTGGTTGTGTCCCTGGTCAGAACTCAGGGAAATGACACAATTACAATGGGTCAGGGTCACGCTGCGGCCTGCCGCCTCCGGGTCGGGGCAGTCATGGCGGATATCGCCCATACGCAGGGCTATGGTGGCGCGGCCCTGAGTGCGAGAGAGAGCAGCCTGCCTGCTGATCAGTTCGAGGGCAATCTTGTTATACAGCTCCACATAGGGGTCATGGCCCGTCCATTCACCGCCGGTCAGAAAACTGTGATCGATATCCCCGCCGCCAATGATGAACTTCAGGAGATTGGCCGCATAGCGTGAGGAGTCTATCAGGGAGGCGTTGCGCAGGGATTGCAGTACCGGGCTGCTCCGCCACACCGTGGCCAGACCCTGGGCCAGATCGCCGCAGGCGGTCTCTTTGAGCCCAACCAGAGCAGGGGAGGGATAGATCACGCCGTCCGGGCCGATGGCCAGCGATTCCCAGCCGCTATTGGACAGATCGTGGCGGGTGCCGGGGGTGGAGAAGACCTGGCCGCGCATGGTCTCGATATTGTCAATGGGGAGCCCCATCTGTTCGGCCCGCTGCCAGGCGGCCAGCAGATGGGGGAAGATCTCCGCGGGGCCGACAAACTGCTCCCGGCTGGCCTTGCCGCGGATAAAGAGGTACAGCAGATGGATACTGGCGGCGCCGATCGCCGCCGCCAGGCTCACCAGCTCAGCCAGATCGGCCACATTGGCCCGGCTGATGGCAATGGAGAGGGTAAAAGGAATTCCAGCCTGGTGCAGGGCTGCCAGATTGGTCAGCAGCCGGCTGTAGGCCCCCTGGCCCCGCAGGCGGTCATGGGCCTGCTCCATCCCGTCGAGGCTGACCTGCAGATGCAGGCGCTCAAGGCCTGGCAGCAGGTGGATGTTGTGTTGCAGCAGGGTGCCGTTGGTCAGAATGACCGCATGGGCCTGAGGGTTGTGGGAGAGAAAACCGGTCAGCCAGGGGAAGAAATCAGGATAGAGGAAGGGCTCGCCGCCGGTAAAATAAAAGAGACGGCAGCCTAGCTCCAGAGCCTTACTGGAACCACTGTCAAGGTGGACGCGCGACAGGGCAAGGGACTTGGCCGGAGAGGCCCCGAACAGGCAGTGGGCACAGCTGAGGTTGCAGCGGTCTGTCAGATGAAACCAGCACTCCTTGAGGCGCCCCAGGGTCAGCTCCCGACCGCGTCCCCCATAGTTTTTTTCGTCATTGATTTTCAGGCTCTGTTGAAGACGATCGAGGTCGAGTAAGAGGCGCTGTTCAATGCCGGGAGTCTTTGGGATCGCGTCAGCCAAGGTCTTGTCCAGCCGGCTGGCTGCGTCTGCGAGGTTGTCAGTATTCAGCAGGGCCTGCAGCAAGTGATCACCGTAGGTGCTTGGTACCAGCCAGTCCGGTTTTTCCGGCTGGATATAAATTACGCGGCCGCCATGTTCGAGGCGCTGCCATCTCCTGACGCTCTGCTTTGTGCCGCCGGGGCAGGCAAGGTTAGCTCTGGTCATTATCAGTATGAAAATAATTTTTTATGAGGAGCTTTTTCGCGCAGAGGCCCAGAGACACTGAGAAGGAAAATGAAAGTTTTTCTCTGCGCCTCTGGGCCTCTGCGTGAGATCAATTGTTAATCTGTAACCAAAGTGAGTCGTTGCGATTTCCTCAACAGGCTAAAAATAGATTCCCTTTACTGCGGCCTCTTCTCTCTTTGCCATGCTGTTTTCCCTGATGGCGTCCGCGACCCGGGTGGCGCTCTTGATCATGTCGTTGAGTCCGATGCCTTCCCAGCCGAAACCGTGAATAAACAAGCCTTCATGCTCTCGCATCAGCTGGTCACGCCAGTGGAGCAGGCCGGGGTAGCCTGCCTCCAGTTGGGGGATTCCTCCTTTGGGATGCAGAACCCTGGCGTAGACGGGTTCTCCCTGCAGGGGCAGCAACTGCCGCAGGTCCTCCAGGGCCTGGCGGATCAGGGTGGCGTCGTCAAGGTCGAGCCGTTCCGGGTGCCTCCGTCCGCCGATCAGGGCCTCAAGGAGGATATGGCCCTGGGGCGCCCTGGCGGGAAACATGTTGGATGAAAAGAGCGCCCCCAGGCAGAACCGTTCCTCCTGTTCCGGGGCCAGATAGCCGAATCCCGGGGGCAGGGTGGAGCCGGGGCCGAATCCCAGGGCAATGGTCACAATCCGGGCCTCAGGGACAGCTTTCCGGGGCATGGCGGGGGTAAAGCCCTGGAGCAGGCCCAGGGTCGAGTTGATCGGCAGGGCCAGCACCAGGTTTCCGGCCTCATGGGTGCCCTGTTCCGAGTCCACCTCCCAGCCTGACTGGCTCTTGCGGATGGCCAGGACGCCGCAGTTCAGCAGGAGGTCACGGCCCGGCCGCAGTGACTCGGCCAGTTTCTCCGGGAGACGACCCATGCCGCCGGGAAAACTGGTCATGGCCGGCAGCCCTTTTTTCTTATCGCCATTCTTTTTGCTTTGTCTCATTTTGGCAAGCAGGCCGCGAATCACCGAGCCATGGGCCATCTCCAGGTTCCGCACCCCCGGCATGACCCCGTCGATGACCAGCCGGTTGAAATCGCCGGCGTAGGTGCCGGTGAAGACCGCGTCCACATAGGGCAGCAGGGCCGGGCCGAAGCGGTATGCCACCCACTCGGCCACCGTGGGCTCGCCTGCAAGCGGCTTTTTGAAGAGATCGCCCAAGACTCGAAGCTTGGCCAGCGGTGAGATCAGGGGGGCCATGAGGATCTTGGGCGGGCTCTGGGGGATGCAGCGCAGTCCGCCGTCCATGCAGACATAGCGGACAAATTTACTGAGCGGCGCCTTCACGCATTCCCGGTCAAGGCCAGTCTCCTGCAGGAGCAGCTGACTCTCCGGGCAATTGTCGAGAAAGCCATGGGGACCGTTTTCAGCCAGAAAGCCCTGCTCTCCATGACTCCAGATGACCCCGCCCGCCCTCTCCGATTTCTCCAGAATAAGGGCTTGATGTCCGGGGCAGGATTGTCGCAGTTTATGGGCCACGGTCAGGCCTGAAAGCCCGCCGCCAATGATAAGGGTATCCATTTTTTTTCTATTACGAATTACGAATTATGAATTATGAATGACAAGATTGCGGTATATGAATGGGAATCGGCAAGAAATCTTGACACCTTGGGTTCGATGTTTATCATTTTGGCCGAATTCAGGCAAAAATGCAATGGAATAGGACAAGGCTCAATCGTGTTGCCATGTCCTGTCCTTCAAAATAACCACAGAAACAAGAGGAAATGACGATGACCAGTCAGACCACAACTCATGAATTTCAGGCCGAGACCAAGAAGCTTCTCGATATCGTTATCAATTCACTCTATACCGAGCGCGATATCTTTGTCCGGGAATTGATCTCCAATGCCTCGGATGCCCTGGAAAAATTCCGGCACGAGAGCCTGACCGCCGGCGAATCCTTTGACTCCCATCTGCCCCTTGAGATCGCCATTGATCTTGATGAAGAAAAGCACACCATGACCATTACCGATACCGGTATCGGCATGAGCAGGTCCGAGCTCGAGGCCAATCTGGGAACCATTGCCCACTCCGGCTCCAGCTCCTTCATGACCGGTCTGGCCGAGGCGGCCAAAAAGGACGTAAGCCTGATCGGTCAGTTCGGGGTCGGCTTTTATGCCGCCTTCATGGCGGCGTCAACGGTTCGGGTCCAGAGCCGCTCCTGGGACGGGTCGGAAGGGCATGAGTGGGTCTCCGATGGCACCGGCAGCTATACCATCAGTGAGCTGCCGGGCCTGCATCGGGGCACGCGGATCATCATGGAGCTGAAGGATGATGCCCATGACTATGCCCTGAAGTGGAAGGTGGAAAGCATCATCAAGCAATACTCATCCTTTGTCCCTTTCCCGATCAAACTGGCCGGCGAAACGGTGAATACGGTATCCGCCCTCTGGACCCGCGGCAAGGCGGATATCAGCGAGCAGGAGTATAATGATTTTTACAAGTTTATCGGCACGGCCTCGGACGAGCCCCTCTATCGCCTCCATTTTTCCGCCGATGCGCCGCTGGCCATCAATGCCCTGCTCTTTGTGCCCAGGGACAATTTTGAGATTATGGGCTTTGGCCGCGTCGATTCCGGGGTCAATCTCTACTGTCAGCGGATCCTCATCGATCAGCATTCGGAGAATGTCCTGCCCGAGTGGCTGCGTTTTTTGAAAGGAGTGGTTGACAGCGAGGATCTGCCGCTCAATATCTCGCGGCAGTCCCTGCAGGATAACGCCCTGCTGGCCAAGCTGCGCAAGGTGATCACCAGGCGTTTTCTCAAATTCCTCGATGAGCAGGCCCAGGAAGATCCGGAGGCCTATCTTGTTTTCTGGAATACCTTCGGCATCTATCTGAAAGAGGGGATCACCTCTGACTATGAGTTTCAGAAAGAGCTGGGCAGGCTGGTCCGCTTTGAGTCTTCCCGCACGGAAGAGGGCAAACCGACGTCCCTGGCCGCCTATGTGGAGCGGATGAAAGAGGGGCAGGAGGCTATTTATTACATCAATGGCCCCAGCCGCGCGGCCATTGAGGCTGGGCCCTATGTGGAGATGTTCACCCGCAAGGATATCGAGATCCTCTACACCCTGGAGCCCATTGATGACTTTGTCTTGAACCATCTGGCCGAGTTTGATGGCAAGAAGCTGGTGTCAGCCGACCGGGCGGACCTGGATCTTGGCCGGGAGGGTGACGTTGAGGATAAGGAAGGGGACGCTGGTCAGAAGGCAGAGCAGCTGGAGCAGGGGGCCAAGGAGGTCCTGGTCAGCTGGCTGAAAAAGACCCTGGGAGACAAGGTCGCGGATGTGGTCGAGTCCAAACGTCTGGCCCACGCCCCGGCCATGATTGTCAATCCTGACAGCTATATGACCTCTTCCATGGAGCGGATTATGGCCGCCGGCCGCCGGGAAAAAGGGCAGGAGCCTGCGCCCAGCAAGAAGAATCTGGAGATCAATACCGGAAGTCCGCTGATCAAACAGTTGGCGGAACTGCAGAAAAGTGACGAATCCTTTGCCGCCGAGGTGGCTGCCCAGATCTATGATAATGCCATGATTCAGGCAGGACTGGTGGTTGACCCCCTGGCCATGGTGGAGCGGAATTATAAGATTCTGAACCGGGCTGCCGGCTGTCTATGACATAACTATTGAAACTTAGGCGTGCAGGTGTTTAGTTTGTCAGGGTAAGCGACGAACGGCAACGAGGCGCCCCTGGGACACACGTCTGGTCTTTGTCAATAGATATAGATGGCCATGTTGTTTCGTGACGGCACCCTGTATGATCGCCGGCAGATGTAACTTGCCAGACGCCACACCAGGAATCAGCGGTAAGGATTGCTGATTCCTGGATGCGGCATAAGAGTCCGTAAATAATAAGAGCCAGAAAAGCTTTGCTCTTATTATAACGGTCTCTAAGCAACCTGATTTTTTTTAAGGGAGAGAATGAGATGTCCACCTGTGTGCAGTTTGTCTCTATGCGTCGTCGTGCTGTTTTATTGACCGCGGTCTTGTTGCTTATGGTCATTCCCGGCTGTTATTCTCATCCCGTGCGGCATCTGACCTCGGATATCGGTCTGGTCAAGGTCGGAGTGACCAGTCGTCAAGAGGTGATTTCCCTGCTGGGCGAGCCGGACTCGACGCGGATGGTCTCGGCCACGACCGAAGAGTGGACCTATTACCAGGAAGACAAGTCTCTGTTGCAGAAGACGCCGGGGGTAGGTAGCATGTTTTCCGCCAAGGGGTATAAAACGGTGGTCTTGACCCTTGAGGGTGATATTGTTACGGCCACCCGTTATGGCGCCTATGACAAGGATGAACTGGACTGGCAGGATGATTATACCTGGCAGGAAATAGACCAGAAAACAAAAAAAAAGACCGATAAGTGATAGATCGTTTTGAGACCATTCGCCAACGGATGGTGCAGGAACAGCTGACCTGCCGCGGGATTGATGACCCGCGGGTATTGGAGGTCATGGCTGAGGTGCCGCGCCATCTCTTTGTCGATGATGCCATGCAGGCCCAGGCCTATGGAGATTATCCCCTGCCTATTGTTGACGGCCAGACGATCTCCCAGCCCTTTATCGTGGCCTGTATGACCCAGGCCCTGCGGCTGACAGGAGTGGAAAAAGTCCTGGAGATCGGGACGGGGTCGGGATATCAGGCTGCTGTCCTGTCCCGGCTCTGCGAAAAAGTCTATACCGTTGAACGGCTGAACAGCCTGCTGGCACGAGCCCGTCGCACCTTTGACCGACTTCGTTATTATAATATCCAGTCGAGGCTCGACGATGGTACGCTGGGCTGGCCGGAGTATGCTCCCTATGATGCCATCATGGTGACTGCCGGCGGTCCCGAGATTCCTGAACCATTATTGGCCCAACTGGCAGATCCCGGCCGGATGGTGATTCCTGTCGGTGATCAGGAAGTTCAGGAATTACAGCTGGTCACCAAAAAAGATGGCCTTATTCAGGTGGAGATCCTTGAGCGTGTCCGCTTTGTCAATCTGGTCGGGGAATATGGTTGGTAAGGGATATAGAAATTACCAAATTACCGTTTTTGAATATGTAGGTCGGGTTTCAACCCGACAGCCGGCCTTGTCGCGACCACCGTCGTCGGACTGAAGTCCGACCTACATTTGTTGTGCATATCTGGTGAATTTGCAATTTCCAAATCCCTAAGTGGTTACTCACCACTCACCACTTTATCTATAAAATAGTGCAGGTTGCCAGATCGCCCCTGCCGCCGGCGGCAGCCTTCCTGTAGAGTCTCCACAGGTGGTCATCCACCCGTTTCTGACGGGCGCTGGCGTCTTCTTTCAAGAACCGTCGACTGGCGCGTGGTCCGCCGTTGTATGTTGCATAGGCGGCGCGGGCTGCAAGTTCGCTATTGTTGTTTTCTTCGGCTACTTTTATCGCATACTGTTGAAAGTAGCGCATCATGATCTGATTTCCTGCCTCAATATTGTAGATGACGTCCCTTTGCAGTCGTTCTATGTCGTAAAACCCCCGCCAGACATGCTGATTGATCTGCATGATGCCAATTCCGCCAGCCGGAGATCGCAGCGTTACGATCGTGTTGTCTTTTCGGGTATATTGTTTCCAGCAGCTTTCAATCATGGCGGTGGCAGGGATCAGGTGCCGGTAGATCGGTGCGTAACGTTGATCAAGACCGGTCTTTTTCACCTTCTCGCTGGCGGATGTCGCCAGTAGTTTGCCGATGATCTGTTCGTATTCTCCCAGCTCTGCCGAGTTTGGTACCCAGTTAGCAAGGCGTTTGTTCAGGTCGGTAGAGGCCGGGGCCGGGGCTTCAGCGGCGGTGGCGACTCCCACCAGAAAATCGAGAAGACGGCGGCCTGTTGTTGAGCTTTGCCGGAACTCGGGTGGTGATTCTTGTGGCAGTGGCTCCGGCGGAAACTCCGGCAGAGAATCTTGTGGCGGCAGCTCCGGCGGGAATTCCGGTAGTGAATCGTGTGGCAGTGGCTCCGGCGGCAACCCCGGTACTGCCTCTTGAATTTTTTGTTCCGGTTCTTCCGGTTGAAAATGGAACAGTTCGCGAAGGGCAGGGTCGATCTGCCAGTCAAAGCGCAGCGGGTCTGTTTCGGAACCTGGCTGCAGCATCCTCGCCAGTCTCCGCAGACCATCACTGGTAATATGGATTCCAAGGCCAGGGGCGGCGGTATCCAGGACCAGTAAAGCGTCTCCGGCATTGAGAAAGGTCATGTAGCGCAGCAGTTGTTTCTGCATCAGTCCATTTTTGCCGCTGCTGCCTTCGATGATAGGTCGTAATTGCTGCCAGGCATCGATAAATAACAGTCGTAATGGGTCTTCATCCTCTATCGGCGTCTGTCCGGTCAGGATCATCAACAGTTGATAGCGGCTGGTGATGAGCAGGTCAAAGAGCTGTTCCTGATGCAGTGAATCACCCATGGTGCCGCTGAGGCTTTTGATGACAAAGACCAGAAAGGCATCGAGTGGTTCAAAAACATGCTGGAGCTGTTCTAATTCTTCAAAGCCGAGCGGTCCCTGCGCAGGCAGAGGGAGTACTGCCTGCGTCTGCGCGTCTGGCACAGTCAGGAGCAGGGGGACGATAAGGCCATCATCGTTGCTCCGCAGGGTGCCCACGGTAAGTGTCTTCAGGGCCGCCTCAAGCGCCGCTGTATCCGCGGGGGAGGCGCAGGCGCGCAGTAAAAGCGTGATTTCTTTTTGGGGCATGGCCAGATCAAAGGCGTACTGCTCCAGACGAGGATGGAGGAAGCGCTTGGAGAGTTCCCAGGCAAATCCGGTGACCACTGGCCTGCCGCCCTTTTCGTTGTAGATGGAGGACTCGAGGATGCGATAGCGTAACTGCCATTGCGGATCCACGAAAAAGTTTAATTTCATGAGGACCGAGCCATTCCACTTGACCATGGACGGCAGAAGGCCGAGTGAGTCAAAACCCATGCCGGCGGCGGCATTGCAACTGAAGTAAGGCTGTCCGTTACGTATGGACAGCCGGGGCTCGGAGATGTGAAGATAGTTGTAAGCTCCCTGCTGAAAGAGTACAGTGGGACGGTCAGGCTGCGGGGTCAGAGACTCCACCAGGGCGTTCTGCAATATCTGGGTACGGAGGACAAGCGGCAGTTCAACGGTCTTGGCGCTCAGCGGGGCGGTGGTGAGCAGGAGACAGAGCAGCAGGAGTGATTGGATGAGTCGGCGCATACAAGGTTGTTCAGTCTGTAGTCTTTGAGTCTGTCAGGATTGTTTCTCCCCCTCTACTTGAATACCTCTAAGTTATCCAGCTTACTTCTTACCACTTACCATTCAAAACTTAAAACTTATTACTATCATGCACGAGATAAAACCCGGCCAATCCGTCGAACTGTTGAAGGAATTGCATATCCTTACCCGCGACGGAAAGATGAATCAGGACAGCAGGCGTAAACTGAAACAGGTCTATCATCTCACCCAGTTTATTGAACCGCTCCTGGAGGAGATCCGGCAGGATCACCCGGATATCCAGCTCGTTGATCATGGGGCCGGCAAGTCCTATCTGGGCTTTATCCTCTACGATCTTTTTTTTAAGAATCTGGAGAGCGGGCCGCACATTTATGGCATTGAGACCCGGGATGAACTGGTGCAAAGATCCCGGGATCTGGCCCTGCGACTGGGCTTTGCCGATATGTCCTTTTTGACCCTGTCGGTGGCTGAATCCACCCATTCATCCCTGCTGCCGGCCCATGTCGACATAGTAACCGCCCTCCATGCCTGTGATACGGCAACCGATGATGCCATTCAATTTGGACTGCGGAAAGAGGCGAGATTTATTGTGCTGGTGCCCTGCTGTCAGGCGGAAGTGGCGTCAATACTGAGAAAAAACAAGGGCAAGAGACTGAAGGGGGAGGTCCTTACCGAGATCTGGCGGCATCCCCTGCATACCCGGGAATTCGGCAGTCATGTCACCAATGTGCTGCGCTGTCTGCAGCTGGAGGCCCATGGCTACCAGGTGAGCGTTACCGAACTTGTCGGCTGGGAGCACTCGATGAAAAATGAGCTGATCATCGCCACCTATAAAGATCTGCCGCGCCGGCGCCCAACGGAGCGTCTCCAGGAACTGCTGCATCTCCTGGGCCTTGAGGAGATGGGGGCAAGGTTTTGTTGAGAAGGTGCGCCGTGCAGACTTTTTGTCAGGCTGAAGCCTGCCCTGCGGTCACTCCTGTGTTGTCCTTGCCATCCGCGACACTCGGAATCTGGCTGGCTGCTCGCACCCGGCTATTTTAGGCCTTCGTAGGTCGGGCTTCAGCCTGACGCAGCTCTTGGCTTGAATGCCCGGTAAGGTTATAATGTCTTGGGAGGTCGCTGGTACAGGCCGATGATCTCGGCATGGGCCAGGATATGACCCTCCATGGCCTGGAGGAGTGTCTTTTTTGTGGGCTGCCGCAGATCCGGCAGGATGACGTCCAGGGCATAGAGCTTATGGAAGTAGCGATGGCAGCCTATGGGCGGGCAGGGGCCGCCGTAACCCGTGAGTCCCCAGTCATTGAGACCTTCGAGGGTCCCGGCCGGCAGCTCCTGCGGGTTGATGCCTTCAGGCAGGCCGGAGGCGCCGACAGGGATATTGTAGAGAACCCAGTGGATCCAGATGCGTTGGGGCGCAGCCGGGTCAGGGGCGTCAGGGTCATCGATGATCAGCACCAGGCGCCTGGTTTCAGCCGGAACCCCTGCCCATTGCAGGGGAGGAGAGATGTCCAGGCCGTCGCAGGTATAGATGACCGGGATCTGTGCGTTGTGGGTAAATGCCGGTGAACTGATGGTCATGGTCATGGTCGGGCTCCTTCATGGGTTATTGGATGCAGGTGTGCCTCTCTCTTTATTCCAACACCCGGGATGGCTTGCTGTCAAATGAAAAATTATAGTCAATACTCAGACAGGTAGGCTGAAGGTTTAAAGGTCGGGTGCAGGAGCCTGCGGAGCTGGCGAAACGGGCGCGTCTTTTTGCGCCGTAACCCGAGGCAGCCATCCTAGCGGACAACCTGCTCCGTCGCCTTCTGCACAGCCGCGTCTGTTCTTGCCGCTGCCAGCTGTGTTGGCCTCTCCGGCATGGGCAGGCTGAATTGTTCCCCCTGGAAGACATCGATGCCCACGGTCAGCAGCTGATCCAGCCAGGCGGTGGAGGCCTCGCAGGTGGGGGATTGTTCGCTGTCTTTGCATATCTCGACCTTGCCCGGGGCCGTGTTGATGAAGTGAACGCCCCACAGGGGACGAACCCCGGCGCCTTGTTTACTCCCCGCGTAGCTCATGATGGTCGGTTCGCCAATCCCCAGCAGTTCCAGGATCCGGCCCGGGAGCTGGTAGAGGGGGAGGCTTCCCAGGTCCACTGGGCCGCGCTTGCCGTCGATGACGATGAGCGGGGTGCTGACATAGGTCAGAAACATCTCGGGAGTGAACTGATTTCTGGTGCCGGCCAGGGTGCCCGCCTCCACATAGCCCTGAAAATTGCCGCCGAGGAAGGGGAGATGGTCGCCAAAGGCGACGATGAGGGCGTCCGGGTCGTTCTTTTTCAATTCATCAACAAATTCCATCAGCTCCTTGGCCTTGTAGTGGACGGTGTTGGCGTACGACTCGATCTCCGGGGTCTTGCATTCCCCCACGCAGTTGATGACCTGCGGTCTTGACTCCTCGTTGCGGGGGTAGATGCGGGAACCGTCCCAGTGGCCGGAATAGGTGATGATATAGTTGAAAACCGGTTTCTTCGGCTCTTCCAGCTGCGCCGACTTTTCCATAACCTGCCGGTACAAGGATGCGTCTGAGAGGAATTTGTAGTTCATGTCGTCCAGGTTAAAGTCCTTGATGGACCAGTAGGTCTTGAATCCCAGCCGCCTGTAGGCGTTGGTTCGATTCCAGAAGGCGGGGATGTTGGGATGGGAGACCACGGTGTTGTAGTCGTGCTCTTCCAGGATTGCCGGTAGGCATGGCGCCGTATTGATCAAGCGACGTTCAAATTTAACATCATCGTGCACCACCGGGAAGCCGCACAGGCTCTCGAATTCGGCGTTGGCGGTGTAGCCGCCAAAGACCGGACTCATGATCGTCGAATTCCCGGTGGCTTGCCACAGTTCTCTGAACGAAGGAGGCAGCGGGTCCTGGTTGAACTGAATGTCCTTCAGCAGCAGGGGATCCCAAAAGGATTCGAGGAGGATGACATAGACGTTTCGCGGGCCTTGCGCAGGGGAGACTGTATGGGCCGAGGACCTTGTCAGCAGGGCAGAGGCGGCGCCTGTAGCCTTTTTCCTGTCCGGCGTCTGTTCCATATCGCGGAAGAAACGGGCTGTTTCCTGGAGGGAATAGAGGGTGGCCCCTTTGCCAAGGTAGTTGGAGCGCTGATCCCAGACGGAGTTGCCGACGCGCTTGTCGAGTGCGGCGACGATAGGCTGTGGGTAATGGATCAGGATGAGTCCCAGGGCCAGGATGAGCCCGAGAGACAGCCAGGCGCGACCACGTCTGAACTGAAAGTTGAAGAGCAGCAGCCCGGCCAGCCCGGTCAGCGCCCCGACGACCAGAAACCGTTGCCAGCCACTCAGAATCAGCAGGAGGGAGCGCAGGGCATAGACGTCATCAGGCACCATGGGGCCGCCAAAAAAGGAAAGCTTTACCGCATTGCCGATATAGAGGATGCCGATAATGAGCCACTGCAGACCGATGAAGGTCCAGATGTTACGGGATAAGAAAAAAAGGAGGTACGAGACGGCAAGGAGGAGAGGAAAATCCCGGGTCATGCCCAGAGTTGATATGGTAACGGAGAAAAAATGCGTGCTGACAAGGTAGGCCAGGCCATAGGCCAGGCTTGTTGAAATGGCAGGCAGAAACAGGGTCAGGGTGCGGGATGTTTTCGACATGTGTGGTGAGACGCTTTAAAGACGCGGAAAATACTGACATACCATCTTGCTTCCCGTCTTCGGGCCATCTTTGACCGCACTTCAATCGCAAAATCCTCAATGTAGCGCAACTACATCTGCGGTTTTACTCAATCGGTGCAGCCAAATCCGGCCCAAATCCAGTCGCAATTCAGGTACATCAGTATTTTCCGAGTCCCTTAGAGGAAAAGGAGTTAAAGAAATGGTTAATCTTAAGCGGCAACAGTAACCATTGTTGGAAGAGAAAACCAGCATTGGATGGATAAGAAATTGCATCCGGGCCAAATGCGGCTGCGTCGCACGATCAATCCCACTCGAGCCTCCTTTTCCCCATCTCTGAATCCCCTCAAGGGGTCGGTGCAGAAGGTTTTCGGAGCGGTTGCTTGCTTTCCGTGGCGGGATGAATATAGTTCTTTTTTCAAACCCCGATGAACGGGATAAGTGCCTTTCGCAGATTATTTTCTTGCAAAAAAACAAGAAAACAATCTGTAAGGCACTAAAATTAAACTTGCACCTCCGTCTCTCCTCGTGCTAAAATTTATGTTTTTTCACTCAGTGCGCAGAGTTGTCCAAATTATTTGCGGGCAGGCTCCTAGACTCACCGATACCTTTATCTGAAAAGAGATTTTATTATGATCAATGCTTCCAATGTTGCCCTCTCCTATGGCAAGAGGGTTATTTTTCAAGATGTCAATATCAAGTTTGTTCCGGGGAACTGTTATGGGCTGATCGGCGCCAACGGGGCCGGGAAGTCGACCTTTCTGAAGATCCTGGCCGGAGATTTTCCACCGGACAAGGGGGAAATAGCGGTTGGCTCCCGCGAGCGGATCGCCATGCTCCGGCAGGACCATTTCGCTTTTGACGAGGAGACCGTGCTCAATACGGTGATCAAGGGGCATATCCGTTTATACGATTTGATGGCCGAGCGCGAGGCCCTTTATGCCAAGGCCGACTTCAGCGAGGAGGACGGCATCCGCAGCGGAGAACTGGAGGCTGAATTCGGCGAGATGAATGGCTACGAGGCCGAGTCAGAGGCCTCTGTGCTCCTCAGCGGTCTGGGGATCACCGAAGAGCTTCTGCACAAAAAGATGAAGGAGCTGGAGGGTGGTGAAAAGGTGCGGGTGCTGCTGGCCCAGGCCCTGTTCGGCAACCCCGACATCCTGCTGCTCGATGAGCCGACCAACCATCTGGATCTCCAGTCGATCACCTGGCTGGAGGACTTCCTGGCCCGTTTCCAGAATACGGTGATCATCGTCTCCCATGATCGTCATTTTCTCAATCAGGTCTGCACCCACGTGGCCGACATCGATTTCGGCAAGATCAAGGTCTATGTCGGCAACTATGACTTCTGGTATCAGGCCAGCCAGCTCAGTCTGAAGCAGCGGCAGAGCGACAATAAGAAGGTGACGGACAAGGCCAAGGAGCTCAAGGAGTTTATCCTCCGCTTTTCCGCCAATGCCTCCAAGTCCAAGCAGGCCACCTCACGGAAAAAGCTGCTCGATAAGCTGCAGATTGACGACATGCCCGTTTCTTCCCGGAAGTACCCCTTTATCTCCTTCAAGGCGGGCCGCCCCTGTGGTGATATCATCCTTGAGGTCAAGGGGCTCTCCAAGTCCGTTGACGGGGTCTCTCTGTTTCAGGATTTCGATTTTACCCTGAACCAGGGCGATAAGGTCGCCTTTGTCGGCATCAATAGTGTGGCCAAGACCACCTTCTTTCAGATCCTGGCCGGCGAGCTCGAAGCGGACAGCGGCACCTTCCGCTGGGGGGTGACCATGAGCCATTCCTATTTTCCCATGGATAACAGCGCTTATTTTACCCAGGATATGCCGCTGGTGGACTGGCTGGGGCAGTATACCCCGATCACCGAGGGTGAGACCTTTGCCCGGGGTTTTCTCGGCAAGATGCTCTTCTCGGGCGATGAGGCCCTGAAGAAGACCAGCGTCCTTTCAGGGGGGGAGCGGGTACGCTGCATGCTCTCCAAGATGATGCTCTCGGATGCCAATGCCCTGATCCTCGATGAACCGACCAACCATCTTGACCTGGAATCGATCACCGCCCTCAATGACGCGCTCATTGCCTTTCCCGAGGTGCTGCTTTTTTCCTCCCATGATCATCAGTTTGTGACCTCGGTGGCCAACAGGATTGTCGAGTTTCTGCCCGGCGGTGTTATTGACAAGATGATGCCCTTTGATGATTATCTGGAGGATGAATCCGTGGCCCGGATGCGGGAGCAGTTTGCCTGATTCCGTTCAACGCTAAGCGTTGCGATCGACACCTCCGCTGCTTGTCTTTATCATCGCGGCTTCTCCTCAAGGCTGATCCCTGAGAGGGAAGCCGCGCCTGTCTCTCGATCTTTCCCGCTTCTCCTGTCCTGCCTTACACTGCCCCCAGCGGGAGGAGTTCCATGCGGTAATTTGCGTCCGGGTGGAGCGGGGATGGGCCTTCCGTCAGGATGGAAAAGTCGCCTGGCAGCGCATAGCGTTGTTGCAGTTCGTCGGCAAACCGGTTCCACTCTTCAGGCATGGGAGAGGCGTGCAGGGGATGCACGCCGTAGGAAAAAAGGAGCTGCTGACAGGTCTTCTCCGAGCTGGAGATGGCAAAGGTCCATACCTTATGGCGGAAGCGGGCGATATTGCGGGCCGTGGCCCCTGATTGGGTGGGAATGATCAGGAATGCCGGTTCTATCCGTTCGATGGTGGAGTCCACGGCCAGGGCGATGAGGCTGGTGGCGGCCTTTTTCCAGTGGCTGTCGAGCGCGAGCTGCCTTTTGAGCGGGCAGTCAGGGCGGAAGTTCTCGATCGAGGCGCCGATGGAGGCCAGCATGGCCACTGCCTCCACGGGGTAGTCGCCCATGGCGGATTCTCCGGAGAGCATGATGCAGTCCGTACCGTCGAGGATGGCATTGGCCACATCCGTGGCCTCGGCCCGGGTGGGTCTGCGGTTGGTGGTCATCGATTCAAGCATCTGGGTGGCGGTGATCACCGGTTTGCCCGCCTTCCGGGCCAAAGTCATGATTGTCTTCTGGGTGATCGCTATCTTCTCGATGGGAATCTCAACCCCCAAGTCGCCGCGCGCGATCATCACACCGTCAGCAGCCTGCAGGATGGCATCAAGATGATCGAGGGCGGCCGAGCGTTCGATCTTGGCGATGATAAAGGGGGCATAGCCCAGTTCTCTGGCCGTTTCTCTGACATCCTTGAGGTCGTCCTCGCTGGCGACAAATGATTGGCTGATGGCATCCACCCCATGCCTCAGGGCAAATTTCAGGCACTTGCGGTCATGGGCGGTAAAGGCCGAGATGCCGAGATCAATGCCCGGCAGATTGAGCCCCTTGCGAGAGCGCAATCTGCCGCCGACCTGGACAAGGCAGTGCACTTCCTGGCCCTGCACGGAAACAACCATGAGTTGAATGAAGCCATCATCGAGAAAGAGGATGTCGCCTGCCGTGACCGCCTGCGGGAGCTCCTGGTAGCTGACTGAGACCCGGCGGCCATTGCCGAGGATGTCCTCGGTGGTCAGGGTGAAGCTCTCTCCGGTCTTCAGCAGGACAGGTTCATTGGCAATGACGCCGATACGCATCTTGGGGCCTGGGAGGTCTGCCATAATGGCGACCCGGCAGCCGCACAGGCTGGCCGTCTCCCGGATCTTGGCTATGGTCCGGCGGTGGGCGGAGAAGGTTCCGTGGGAGAAATTAAGTCGGGCAATGTTCATCCCTGCCTTGATCATCTGGGTCAGGGTCTCCACATTGTCGGAGGCAGGTCCTATGGTGGCGATGATTTTTGTCTTATTGGTGCGAAGTTTCATTTGTTCCTTTGTAACTATCCAGCAGCACCTCATCTGCTTCGTCATCGGCCTGCTTATGTACGAATCAGTACACTTCGCAGGCCTCTTTCTCGCATATGAGGCACTGCTGGATAGTTACGTGACATGTGTTTTGGCATTTTCCCGGCATTAAGCTGGATAGTTGCGTTCCTTTTTGAAAGGCCGTGTTCTGAAAGGGCTTGTAGTCTCAGAGAGAAATTGGGTTATGCGGAGCAAAAAAATGAAGTCATTATCTGCTTCTGTCCCTGTTTGTTCCCCCGTTCGTTATCTTCATCGCGGAAAATGTGTATTAATGTGTTGACGAAGCCCTGCTGAATATGATATACGTGTCTCAAAATAATCCTCGGTAGCTCAGCTGGTAGAGCAGGTGACTGTTAATCACCCTGTCGGCGGTTCGAATCCGTCCCGAGGAGCCAGAATTATCAAGTCTGATTTAGATCGGACTTTTTTTTATTATTGTGTCGGGGCGTAGCGCAGCCTGGTTAGCGCGCCTGCCTTGGGAGCAGGAGGCCGCAGGTTCGAATCCTGCCGCCCCGACCATTCATCAGATCAGAGGCCAAACACTTATATGGTGTTTGGCCTTTTTCTTTTTTCCCCTCCCCGTTTTTTTTGTCTTCTTTCTTGCCTCTGGATATCTCCCAGCATGCTGCAATCGTCATTCCTGGTCGTGATTCCTTTGTGACGAAAAATCATATCTTGCCAGATAAAGATCCGACAGGGTCAGAAAGGCAGTGACGATCAATGGCCCGTAGATAATGCCAAGCACCCCATAGACGCTGAGTCCTCCTATGAGCGAAAGAAAGACCAGCAGGGTGTGCATTTTGACCTGTCCTCCCACCATTTTTGGTTTTACCAGGTATTCGATGGAAAAGGAGAGGAGCATATAAAAAAAGAACAGAAATATTCCCGCGCCAGGTCTGCCATTGATGGTCAGGATCAAGGCGGCAGGTACCATTACCAGACCGATGCCGAAGATCGGAAGAAAGGCCAGAACTGCCATAATGCAACCCCAGAGGATAGGGGCGTTGAGGCCGAGTATGGCAAAGACTGAACCGGCAATGGTGCCCTGGATCAGTCCGCAGATGATGTTTCCCTTGAGGATGGCATTGGCGATTTCTTCAAATTTGGCAAGAAGGAGTCGGTCTTCATTGTCTGGGAGCGGCGAAATGCGAATAATAAAAGCAACAAGTTTTTCCTGCTCAATGAGCAGAAAGAAGATGATCAGGATCATCATGACGAAGAGAGCAAGGAATTGCAGGATGTTTCCTGCCCAGGAGCTTGCCTGATTGTAGAGAAAAAGGCCGCCGGCCTTAACAATATCTGACAGGGTGTTCGTCAGTTGTGCCGGCTCAAAGTTCAGCCCGATTTCATGAAGATAGGTCTGAACCTGGCCAACGATTGGGCTTTGGTAAAGGAATGAATGCATCTTAGGTCCGATGCCTGCATCTCGTGCCCATTGGTAAAGAGAGAAGGCCTCGTTGGACAGTGCGCCAATAAAAAAGAGGAGAGGGATGAAGACAATAACAACGATCAGGGTGCAGGTAAGGATGGAAGCAAAGGTCGCCGAGATCCGTCTGTGGTTTAAAAAAGTATAGATCGGCCTGAACAGACTGGCCAGCAGGAATGAGAGAACCAGGATGGACCAGAAGGGCCAGAGGATGCGTCCCAGAAAGAGGGTCGAAATGCAAAAGATCAGAAGAAAATAACGGGCCTCCAGTGAATCTGGAGCGGGGTAATTCGGGGTTTGGAGGGGCTGGTCATGGTTCATGGCAGGTTGAGCTTGAGTCGTTGGTGGTCAGGAGATGAGAAATAAAGTTGCAATTTCTTATATAGCTGAGTAATTCAGTACAGTTCAGAAGGAATTGCGGGGCTTCATGTCGCAATCGTCATGGTTGGTAATATATTGTATTTCACTATATAGTTTAATGTGGTTGAAGAAAAGAGAAATAAGACGAAGGCTGCTTTTTGCAGCAGTGGTATCAGGCTCGATATGCGACCAGGGCCGTCGTCAGAAAATTGTTCGGCATGGAATGGGTTTTTCGTAACGGCACTTAAAAAAAAGGAATTGTCATGTGGGAAAATCTTGAGATAGAGCTGGAGAAGGCAAGCGGAGAACAACTGAAAGAAAAGCCTGCCCAGGATAGTCTTGGTTTTGGAGTGCATTTTACTGATCATATGTTTTTGATGAAATGGAACCGGCAGAGTGGCTGGCATGATGCCAAGATCTGTCCTTATCACGAGTTCAGGCTGGATCCCGCGGCCATGGTTTTTCATTATGGTCAGGCTATCTTTGAGGGGTTGAAGGCCTACAAGGGAGACGGCGGCCAGGTCTATCTCTTCCGCCCTGAGGATAATATCGAGCGAATGAATGTCTCGGCTCAGCGGATGTGCATGCCCCGTCTGCCGGTTGCCAAGGTCTTTAAGGCCCTCAAGGCCCTTGTCTATCTTGATCGGGACTGGATCCCGACGATTGCGGGCGCCACCATGTATATCCGGCCCACCATGATTGCCGTGGAGCCGGTCCTGGGGGTTCGGCCGGCCGGGGAATATTATTTTTATATTATCATGTGTCCGGTTGGGGCCTATTACCCTGAAGGGTTTGGCCCGACCAAGATTTATGTCACCGATAAATATGTGCGGTCAGTTAAAGGCGGGGTCGGCCATGTGAAGACTGCCGGTAACTACGCGGCCAGCATTATGGCGGCCGAGGAGGCGCATCGGGCTGGATATACTCAGGTGCTGTGGCTGGATGCCTGTGAGAGAAAGTACGTGGAAGAGGTGGGAACCTCGAATATATTTTTCATGATCAATGATGAGCTGGTAACACCGCCGCTTGGCGGCTCCATCCTTCCCGGGATTACCAGGGATTCGGTAATCCGGCTGGCCCGGGAGTGGGGCGTGAATGTGGTTGAGAGGCCAATTGCCATTGATGAGGTGATCGCGGCGAGTATCCAGGGTAACTTAACCGAGGCCTTTGGCACCGGCACGGCAGCGGTTATTTCGCCTATTGGTGAGCTCTGTTATCAGGGCCGGAAGTATGTTATCAGCGGTGGTCGGACGGGTATCTTTGCCCAGCGAATGTTTGACGAGTTGCAGGCGATTCAGAGCGGGAAGCAGGAAGATCCGTTCAAGTGGATAACCCGGGTCGGCTGATCTTTGAGCGGGCGGTAAAGGTTTAGATGCCGCTGTTTCTGCGGGAAAGAGCTGCCTACATGAGGTGAGGGGGCGGATGTTTTTTTTTGACATTCGCCCCTTGATTTTTGCAAAAGCCAGCCTATAGTTTTGCCCAGTTTCGAGGGGGTCGGTTGCTGTTATCGATACTCCAGTTAAAGTGCAGGGGGCGGATGCCCAATCTTCAAATAAAATCGTGTCGGAGGAACTACATGAAAATTCGTCCATTGAATGATCGACTTTTAGTGAAAAGGCTGGAAGAAATAACCAAGACCGCAGGCGGGATTATTATTCCTGACAGCGCCAAGGAAAAACCAGCCGAAGGTACAGTCGTTGCTGTTGGACCTGGCAAGACCAATGACAAGGGAGACCGTGTGGCCCTGCAGGTAAAGGCCGGGGATAAGGTGCTCTTTTCCAAGTACGGCGGCACTGATGTGAAGCTTGATGGTGAGGATTTCATTATCATGCGTGAAGATGATATCATGGGTATCATCGAATAAAAAGGCGTCAGACAGAGTAAGCAATACGTTACTGCCCCTTGCAATGGGGCGTGAATATCAAAGGAGATACAACATGGCTGGAAAAGATATTAAATACGGTGTAAAGGCCCGCGAGTCCATTCTCGTTGGTGTCAATACCCTGGCAAACGCAGTAAAGGTAACACTTGGTCCCAAGGGCCGGAATGTACTGATTGAGAAATCATACGGTTCGCCCACCATCACCAAGGACGGTGTGACCGTGGCCAAAGAGATTGAACTGACCGACAAGTTTGAAAACATGGGCGCCCAGATGGTCCGCGAAGTTGCTTCCAAGACCTCTGATGTGGCCGGTGACGGCACCACGACCGCGACCGTTCTTGCCCAGGCCATCTATACCGAGGGCGTGAAGCTGGTAGCTGCCGGCAGTAACCCCATGGAGATCAAGCGCGGTATCGACAAGAGTGTCGAGGCCATTGTTGCCGAGATCAAGAAGATCGCCACCCCCACGAAAGAGCAGAAAGAGATCGCCCAGGTCGGCACCATCTCTGCCAATAACGATGAGACTATCGGCAACATCATTGCCGAGGCCATGGACAAGGTTGGCAAGGAAGGCGTTATTACCGTGGAAGAAGCAAAGTCCATGGATACCACCCTTGATGTGGTCGAGGGCATGCAGTTTGATCGCGGCTATCTTTCTCCCTACTTTGTGACCGATGCCGATCGCATGGAAGTAAACATGGAAGATCCCTATTTCCTCATTGTTGAGAAAAAGGTCTCCAACATGAAGGATCTGCTGCCGGTACTCGAATCCGTGGCCAAGATGGGCCGGGGACTGTTCATTGTGGCTGAGGATGTTGACGGTGAAGCGTTGGCGACCCTGGTGGTCAACAAACTGCGCGGCACCTTGAATGTTGCGGCTGTCAAGGCCCCTGGCTTTGGTGATCGCCGCAAGGCCATGCTTGAGGATATCGCCATCCTTACCGGCGGCCAGGTCGTGACCGAAGACCTCGGGATCAAGCTTGAGAACGTGACCCTGGCTGACCTCGGCACCGCCAAGCGGGTTGTGGTCACCAAAGACAACACCACCATCATTGATGGCGCTGGAGATAAGGTCAAGCTGGAGGCTCGGGTTAAACAGATCCGGACCCAGATTGACGACTCCACTTCCGACTATGATAAAGAGAAGTTGCAGGAGCGTCTGGCCAAATTGATCGGCGGCGTTGCCGTGATCAATGTAGGCGCGTCTACCGAGATGGAGATGAAAGAGAAGAAGGCTCGTGTGGAAGATGCGTTGAACGCCACCCGTGCTGCCGTTGAGGAAGGTGTCGTCCCTGGCGGCGGTGTTGCCTATCTGCGTTGCCTGAAGGCCCTGGATAAACTGGTGCTTCATGGTGAGCAGGATCTTGGCAAAGCCATCCTGCGTCGCGCCCTGGAAGAGCCTGTCCGCCAGATTGCCAACAATGCGGGCCGTGAAGGTTCCGTCATCGTTGAGCATGTGAAGGGCCTGAAAGGTGCCTTTGGCTTCAACGCCGCCACCGAAGAATATGAGGACCTGATTGCCGCCGGGGTCATCGATCCCGCCAAGGTAACCCGCACAGCCCTGCAGAATGCAGCCTCTGTTGCCGGGATGCTGCTGACCACCGAGTGTGTTATTGCCGATATGCCTGAAGAGAAGGGCGCCGGCGGCGGTGGCATGGGCATGCCTCCAGGCGGAATGGGCGGCATGGGCGGAATGGGCGGAATGATGTAAAAAAACTTTTTTTATCTTCTCCTGCTGTGACAGGATGTGATAGGAAAGAAAGAATCAGCAGGGAAAGGAACTCGCTTTGAGGTCCTTTCCCTGTTGGTATGTTTAACGAGAGATTCCGTTTTTTTTTTGTACCTTCCTGGGCGGCCTTAGGAAAAAATAGGTTGACATGGAGGGGGGGGTGAGGTATTTATCTCGTCTCAAAATCAATGGCGATGTAGCTCAGATGGTTAGAGCATACGGCTCATATCCGTAGTGTCCGGGGTTCAATTCCCTGCATCGCCACCAGAATCATTAAATATTTTCAGATGATGAAAATATTTTCAGTATATGAGGCCCCTTGTTGAGATTATATCTCGGTAAGAGGCCTTTTTTTTATCCTGCATATTCTTCTTTCTCTCGCTCTAACTCGTTGCAGGCAGCAATATCGTCGCCCTGGAGACCATATCTCTCAAGGCCGAATTTTGTTTTAACTCTGTCGGTCTTGCCAATGTCAGTGCTTGATTTCCATAACATGATAGAATACTCTTTTGACCCGGAGGGTAAGCAGAAGAGTATATAGCGATAGGCAAAAACTCAACGATGAGACAAAAATGCCAGCCAGAAGAAATGTGGAACAGGATCTTGGTGGAGCAATGAAGAAAATTATTCTCTGCTTATGGCTGTTTGTCTCATGCCTGCCGCTCAATTCACATGCCCTGGATATTATGCTTCCCCAGGTCTATACCGATGATGTCGACATTTCCGGCTGGCTGGTCAGTGAAAAACTGGATGGGGTTCGAGGGTATTGGGACGGGAAAAGACTGCTCAGCAAGAATGGTAATCCCTTGCAGGCGCCAGAAACATTTTATCATAACTTTCCTCCTTTTGCCCTCGAGGGAGAGCTCTGGGGAGGACGAGGAAGTTTTGAGAAAACCGTGGCCATTGTTAAGAGGCAGCAAGCCCATGACGGATGGCTGGAGCTCAAATTTGCTATATTTGATGTGCCCCGGGAAGCTGGAGGGTTTGTACAGCGACTACAGAAGGCCAAGGACTGGTTTGACAAACATCCCTCCTCGTTTGCCTTTGTTATACCGCAGAAGACTGTTCAGGAGAAAAGACAGCTGCAGGCCGAACTGCAACAAGTAGAGAAGCTGGGTGGCGAGGGGCTGATTGTCAGAAAACCAGACACGCTCTACAGCAGAGGACGCAGCCACGAGATCTTGAAAGTGAAAAGTTTCCTTGATATGGAGGCAGCGGTCATTGCTCATATCGGAGGTAAGGGCAGAAATCTTGGGCGGCTTGGTTCACTGCTCGTGGAGATACCCGGTAAGATCAGGTTCAAGATCGGAACAGGATTCAGTGATGACGAGCGGGGTAATCCTCCGCCGGTCGGTTCCATCATTACCTTCAAGTATTATGGTTTCTTAAAATCAGGTCGTCCCAAGTTTCCCTCTTTTCTCAGGATCAGGCCGGATGGATCTCCATGAGAGTTTTCGTTGCGGCTTCTAGGTCTCGTCGTCATTGTCAAAAACCTCCTCCTCATCCTCATCCTCATCCTCCTTTTCTTCTTCCTCTTCCTCCCCTTCTTCTTCCGTGTCTTCCGTGCCTTTTTCCTCATCCTCTGATTCATCTTCTGCAGTCTGTTCCTGATGCTGACGTACTGCTTTTGGAATCTTGGATTCTGGAAGAACAATTTCTGATATTCTGGAAATTTCTTCCTGCAGGTCGGGATCGGCCAGGCAGATAGCACAATGGCTGGCGTGATTTTCGATAAAGCTGATCATGCGGGCCGGAGCCATGGTCTCATTCTGGACATGAAGGAACCAAGTCTTTGTTTGTTTTATTAGTCTTTCACATTGCATGGCGTTTGTATTTTTGTTTCTCGGATTATTGTTGGAGAGAGAATAACTCTTGAGGTTGTTGTTTGTAGTTTTGTAAAGAAAGAAGAAGTATAATAAAAAGTTGTTTTCGAGGTCAATATCTATTACTGTTTATTTGACTTTTGTAAAAAAATGCTGTGGAAGTGGGCAGGGTACTGGTGGCCCTCCCGGACTTCAAATCCGGTGTGTCGGGTTAATAGCCTGGCAGGTGGGTTCGATTCCCATGCACTTCCGCCATCCTTGAGGAGCCGTTACGACAGAGTGCATAACTTCCCTTATGCGGCCTGTCCTGTCTTGATCAACGGGTGTCCCATTTCTGCCCTTTGCATGACATACTGTTCCGCCACCTTTCTGGCAATATTTCTGATCCTGCCGATATAGCGTGTCCGTTCTGAAACGCTTATGGCCTTGCGCGCATCCAGGAGATTGAAGGTGTGCGAGCATTTCAGGCAGTAGTCATAGGCCGGCAGGATAAGTCTTTTCTCCAGGAGCTTGAGCGCTTCCTGTTCGTAGATGTCAAAGAAGGAAACCAATCTCTCCACATTAGCTTCTTCAAAATTAAAGGTGGAGAATTCAACCTCTGCCTGGTGAAAGATTTCACCATAAGTGACACTATCGTTCCAGGCAATGTCATAAACACTGTCAACGCCCTGGAGGTACATGGCGAGTCGTTCCAGACCATACGTGATCTCTACGGTGGTCGGGGACAGATCAATGGAACCTGCCTGTTGAAAATAGGTGAACTGGGTTACCTCCATGCCATCGAGCCAGACCTCCCAGCCCAGACCCCAGGCCCCTAATGTCGGCGATTCCCAGTCATCTTCAACGAAACGGATATCGTGTTCGAGTGGATTGAGACCAAAACGTTTCAGGCTGGTCAGATAGAGCTCCTGGACATCAAGGGGAGATGGCTTGAGGACGACCTGGTATTGATAATAATGTTGCAGGCGGTTCGGATTGTTGCCATAACGGCCATCGGTCGGACGTCTTGATGGCTGCGGATAGGCAGCCCTCCAGGGCTCAGGTCCCAGCGAGCGGAGCAGGGTGGCTGGATGAAATGTTCCGGCCCCGACCTCCATGTCATAGGGTTGTTGAATGACGCATCCCTGATCTGCCCAGTAATGGTTCAGCTCCAGGATGATATCTTGAAAATTCATGGAAGTTCCTTCAGTTTTGGGAAAAGAGGAGAAGAGTATTCACCCGTTTATTTTTTCTTTCAGCCTGTGATAATAAAGGGTTAAAATACCACAGCCTGTATAAGTGGTAAATCCTTTTCTCGCAAAAGGGCTTGCTCCTGTTAAAAATCCAGATGTTATTTAGGAACTATTCATTGTTGATATGTGTAACTTGTTGTCTTGTAATATTTTTTATCGCCTGGAGATGCAGAGATGCAGTGCTTTCTATTCTTTCTATTATGGGCTCGTCCGCCAATAACCTACACAATTGCATCTCATCTTTAGGTCATCTTTGGCTGCGGCTCAATCACAAAATCCTCAACGTAGCCCTGCTACGTCTGCGGTTTTGCTCAATCGCCGCAATCAAATCTGACCCAAATCTGAGCGCAATTTTGTTCAGGTTGTTGGCGGACGGGCCCTTACCGTGATCTGATATGTCTAATCCACCTTTGCTTGCTGTTGTGAAAAAGGTATTGCATACCGCCAGAACCATCGCCGTCGTCGGTTTTTCGCCCAAAGAGAGTCGGCCCAGTAATCTGGTGGGCTGCTATCTGATACAGGCCGGATTCCGGGTGATCCCGGTCAATCCAGGTCATAGCGAGATCTGTGGGCTTAAATGTTACCCCGATCTTGCCTCTATTCCTGAGTCTGTTGATGTGGTGGATATCTTCAGGCGCTCAGAGGAGGTGCTGCCCGTGGTTGAGGAGGCGATTGCCATCAAGGCAAAAGTGGTCTGGATGCAGCAGGGAGTTATCAACAGAGAAGCGGCAGACCTGGCAGAAAAGGCCGGGCTGATTGTTATCATGGATCGCTGTATCAAGGTGGATCATATGCAGTTCGGGTCTGTCTGAATTGTTGGTAACAATATATATAAGTTTTTGTAATCACAAGCTGTAATCACATAAGGCTCGCGCAGAGACGCTGAGGCGCAGAGAAAAGATTTTTTTTTGTTCTTCTCAGTGTCTCTGCGTGAGATCAGTCTTTCATTCTTCCTGGTTGATCTTTCATGGAACCACAGACTTTGAGTATCCGCGGGGCGCGGATGCATAATCTGAAAAATATTGATGTCGATCTGCCCCGGAACAGTCTGGTGGTCTTTACCGGGCTTTCCGGCTCCGGCAAGTCTACCCTGGCCTTTGACACCCTGTACGCTGAAGGACAGCGCCGCTATGTGGAATCGTTGTCCACCTATGCCAGACAGTTTCTCGGCCAGATGGATAAACCTGATGTCGATTCCCTGGAGGGGTTATCGCCTGCGGTATCGATTGAACAGAAGACCACCAGCAAGAACCCGCGTTCAACTGTCGGCACGGTCACCGAGATTTACGATCACCTGCGTCTGCTTTTTGCCCGCTGTGGCCAGCCCTGTTGCCCTCAGTGTGGCGAGCCGATCCGCTCGCAATCGATCGAAGAGATGGTTCTTGGCCTGCTGGCCTGGCCGGAAGGGACAAAGGTGCTGCTCCTGGCGCCACTGGTGGTCAATAAAAAGGGACGGCACGAACAGGTCCTGGCTCGTATCCGCAAAGAGGGCTTTGTCAGGGTCAGGGTTGATGGAGATGTCCTCCATGCGGATGAGGTGGAGGCCCTTGACAAAAACCAGCGTCATTCGATCGAGGTGGTGGTTGACAGGCTGGTGCTGAAGCAATCAATCCGCCGCCGCCTCTCGGATTCGGTAGCCACGGCGGTCAGGTTGACTGAGGGATCCTTAGTTGTCCAGTTCCTCGATGAGGACAGGGAACAGTTGTTCAGCGAGCTTGCCGCCTGTCATAGCTGCGGCCTCTCCATGCCGACTCTTTCCACCCAGCTTTTCTCCTTTAATAATCCGCAGGGTGCCTGTGAGGAGTGCAGCGGCCTGGGCGTCAAACAGTTTTTTGATCGGGATCTTCTTATTCCTGATCCGGCCTTGAGTCTGCTTGATGGAGCCATCGCCCCCTGGGGGAAAAGGATTGAGAGCTCCTATTCCGGTCAGATGCTGGCGGCACTGGCCACTCATTATCACTTTTCCATGGCAGCGCCTTTTAAAAAACTGGCGCCCGGGATTCAGGAGATCATACTCTATGGTTCAGGCCGGGAGGAGATCCCCTTCCACTATCAGAAAGGCAAAAGAACGATGCAGTCCGAGCAGAGTTTTGAAGGGGTTATCCCCCAGCTCGATCGTCGTTATCATGAGACCCAGTCGGTGATGGTGCGTGAGGAACTGGGCCGCTATATGAATGAACAGACCTGTCCCCGCTGCCATGGCGCCCGCCTGCGCCCTGAGGCCCTGGCGGTAAGGATCGGCAGATGGTCGATCTATGAACTGACCTGCCTGTCGATTGATGCCCTGCTCCATGAGATCCCTCTTTTGCCGCTCAGCGAAAGGGAGCGCCAGATTGGCCAGCCGGTACTCAAAGAGATTGTCGACCGTCTTTCTTTCCTTGAAGATGTGGGACTGGGCTATCTGTCGCTGGCCAGACGTTCCGGGACCTTATCTGGAGGCGAGGCGCAACGGATCAGGCTGGCCTCCCAGATCGGCTCCCGTCTGGCCGGGGTCCTCTATATCCTCGATGAACCGAGTATCGGGCTCCATCAGCGTGATAATCAAAAACTCATTAATACGCTGATGGAATTGCGTGATCTCGGTAACAGCGTCATTGTCGTTGAGCACGATACCGATACCATTCTGGCCGCTGATCATGTGCTCGATATGGGGCCTGGTGCCGGTGTCCATGGGGGAGAGGTGGTCTATAATGGTAAGATTCCCGGGCTCCTGGACTGTGAACGCTCTCTTACCGGGGCCTATCTGTCAGGCAGGTTGATGATTGAGCAGCCGGCCAAAAGAAGACGCGTCCGCAAAGGGAAACAGGATAATCTCCTGCTGAAGAATGCATCGGTGAATAATCTGAAGCAGGTTGAGGTCGCCTTCCCCCTGGGGGTGATGAGCTGTGTCACCGGGGTCTCCGGCTCAGGCAAGAGTTCTCTGGTCATGGAGACCTTGTTTCGGATGGCCCGCAAGGGGCTGGAACAGAGGGTGTCCAAGGTGGAGATTGACGGGGCCGTTTTGTCCGGCCTGGAGAGTGTCGACAAGATTGTCGATATTGATCAGAGCCCCATCGGCAGGACTCCCCGGTCCAACCCGGCGACCTATACCGGAGTCTTTACCCCGGTGCGCGAGCTTTTTGCCAGACTGCCGGAATCACGCGCCAGAGGGTATAAGCTGGGCCAGTTCAGCTTCAACATGAAGGGCGGCCGCTGTGAGGCCTGTGAAGGCGAGGGCGTTAATAAGATTGCCATGCACTTTCTCCCTGATATCTATGTGATCTGCGAATCCTGTAAGGGGAAGCGCTATAATCAGGAAACGCTCGATATCAGGTATCGTGATAGAAACATTCATGATGTCCTCTCCATGACCGTGGAAGAGGCGCTGGCCTTTTTCCAGAATATTCCGCCGCTGAAAAACCGCCTGCAGACCCTGTTTGATGTGGGGCTTGCCTATATCACCCTTGGCCAGTCTTCGGTAACCCTGTCCGGCGGTGAGGCCCAGAGGGTCAAGCTGGCCAAGGAGTTGTCAGGACGACCCAGCGGCAGAACCTTGTATATCCTGGATGAGCCGACAACAGGCCTCCATCCGGCAGATATCCAGCATCTGCTGGCTGTCCTCGGTCGTCTGGTGGATCATGGCAATACGGTGGTGGTTATCGAACACAATCTGGACGTGATTAAAACTGCCGACTGGATCATTGATGTGGGGCCTGAGGGCGGTGATATGGGGGGCAGGATTGTAGTCTGCGGCACTCCCGAGGAGGTAGCGGAGGAGAAGAGCTCATACACCGGCATGTTTTTAGGGCAGGTGTTGGAGGCCGAAAGAAAGAGGGTGGGATGAAGCTGAAATAAGGGTGGAGGGCAGCTTTTTCTTTGCGTCCTCTCTCTGTTTGCTTTAAAGTAGTGTCTTCTAATTGGTTTTTATGAATGCATCAGACGATGCGAAATGAATTTTTTTTATTAAAAAGGGTTGGAATAATGACTGAAGAAAAAGAGAATAATGGTGGTAGTGAGAGTCCGGTTTTCCGGATGCAGAAGATGTATATCAAAGATTTTTCCTTTGAAAATCCGAATGCCCCTGAGGTGTACCGTCTGCAGAACTCAGAACCCAAGGTGGATGTGAATCTGAAATTAAATCACCGGAAACTGGGTGATGATCATTATGAGGTCAGTCTGCAGATCACGGCCAAGATTGTTGACAAGGGCAACGATGATAAAACCATGTTTATCATGGAGATTGAACACGCGGCTGCCTATCTGCTGAAAAACATCCCGGAAGAACATCTGGAGATGGTCCTCGGGGTCGATTGTCCCACCCTGCTCTTTCCCTTCACCCGCCAGATTGTCAGTCAGATGTCAGTCGATGGCGGTTTTGTTCCCTTTCTGATGGAGCCGATCAATTTTATGGGGCTGTATCAGAATTCCAAGAAACAGAAGGATGATCTGGCCCAGCAGGAGAATTGATAAGCTCCCGGCTCCTGGTTCTTTAGGAGCCGTTACGAAATAACATGGCCATTTGTATCTATTTCGTTACGCAGGCCAGGGATGGCCCAGTGTCGCGAGCGCCATGGACCGCGTAGGAGCGACCGGCTCCTTATGCCGCTTCGGGCACTTAGATGGCCATGTTATTTTTTTTACAGCGGCTTAGACGACTAAGGCCCTTATTCCCAAGTAGGGGGAATAAGGGCCTTAGTCGTTATTGCCGGGCAACGTTGGTGTCTGATTTGATTGTCGGGTCAATCCGGCTGGTCGCCCCGACAGGACCTGTGTAAACGCCAAAAGAGCCGCATCTTTTTTTGTTCCTCCACCCGTCACTGCGAGGCGCGCAGCAACGTGGCAGTCCAGAGAGGTGTGGGGCCACGGTCACTAAGACCTCCTGCGTTACTTCACCCCCGTCGTTCGCAGAGACGTGCCGGGATCTCTCTGGATTGCTTCGCTGCCGCTCGCAAAGACGATGTCCCTTGCCCACTGGTCACTTCCCCGGAAGATTTTACCTGGTGGCTCTGCTCCCCTGGAACTTGACGCAATCTTCTCCTACAGACCGGTGTATATAAAGTTGTCCACCAGGGTGGTAACGCCTGTCTCAATGGACTGTTCAAAAAGGGCATCGTGTTGTTTGTCAGCCCACATTGATTTTGGAGAGGACTTAACATCAATTCTATTGGTCCAGATCACATTGCCGGTGGCTGCTTCCTGCACCCAGATACGGATTTGCACTACGGCCTGATCCAATTGACCACTTGAGTATTCCTGCTCATCTCTGCTGTAATCAAGCAAACCGAGAAAACCGTCTGCCCTCATGTCATTCCAAAAGTCATATTGGTCTGTTCGTGCGAAACCGAGGAAAAGTTGGTCATTTGTTCCAAATATAAATGGCAGGATACCCCTCTTCCAAGGTTCCCAGGTATGTTCCTGCCGCGTCTTGAATTCAAGGATACGGCCACGAACGATATAGTCAGCCTGAAATTTTCGACCAATCTTGGCGACCGTCTGTGGCGTCAGGCTATGGGTGCCGGGACTGCCGAGCGACTGATTGGAGCGTTGGACCTGTTGCTCGGCGATATAGCCACGGAGCCGATCTTTCATCACCTCCGACCATTCACCGCTCAGTTCATTGTTCAGTGACAGCGAAGTGTTCTGCTCATAGGGGACCAGGCTGATGATAGACTGATTGACCATGTAGGCGAAAACGTCTTCCTGGATGGGAAGATTGAAGCCATTGGCCACCAACCGGTCGGTCAGGGATTCGGTGATGGCCATATCACGCCGATGGGCCGCAGCCAGTGAGTCGGCATTGCTGTAATCAGCAAAGGGCAGGATGACGATCGTTCTCCCCTGGCCAGCGGCATAGGGGCCTGATGCCTGCGGGACCTTGAGGGTCTCAATCACAGTTTGTCCGCAGCCGCTAAGCAGCAGAAGCATCAGGCCGACCAGTGCGTAGTGCAACCTCTTCATAATTCTCTCCCTGTACAAAGGTATTGTTTTCTGATTTTTGTAAAAAAATAATTAGATTATCCGGGGTTTTAACAGGATAATCAGCTCACGTTTGTTTTTAATCTTCTTTTCATGACCGAAAAGATATTTGACCAAGGGGATGTCGCCAAGAACGGGGGCAAAGTTACCTGCCTCGCTGTTCATATCACTGATAAGACCGCCGATGACCAGCATCTCTCCGTCCTTGACCCGGACCATGGTGCTCATCTCGCGGACATTGACAATGGGTACGCCTATTTGATTACCGTCTGCTAATGTTTTATATCTGATCTCATCATTTTCATCCACCTGTACCTCTGAGGTGACCGGTACCAGGTTCATGACAATTTCGTTATTGTTAAGAATGGTGGCTATTAAGGTTAAACCAACACCAGAAAGGACACTGGCCGGTTCGGCTGCGTAGGTTGGAGGTGCTCCGTCTTCGCCTGGTCTAACTGTAATTCTTTTAATATATGTTATGTTACGGCCTACTGTAATCAGGGCAGGCTGGCCATTGAGGACGCTGATTTTGGGATTGGAGAGGACCTTGGTATTGCCCTGGGTTTTGAGGGCGTTGAGAAATAATGTGAAATTAGCGGGATTGATACTGACATCAGAAACTAAGCGTGAATCAGTGGTGGCGCCGCTTATGGGATTCCATTGGAAGATGTTTCCCCCAGTTCCAAATTCAACAGACCCATCAATCTTAAGGCCACTCAGGACTTGAGTCCAGTTAATGCCGATGGAGGAACTGTCGGATAGTTCGACTTCAATGATCTTGGCCTCAATGGAGATCTGTTTATAGATTTCGTTTTGCAGTGCAGTGATATAGGATTCAACTTTTTGAAGGACGTGACGCGGGGCGGTCACCGTTATTAAACCAACTGGTTTGTCAATATAATAAGAGCCTGATGCTTCAGACATTCTTTCGTCAATTTCCGCACCGGCTTTTTTCTCTATTTCTAGGCGTCTAACCCTTAATTCATTATCATCGGGTTCGCCTGTTGTCGATGTTACTCTTTCACCTTCTTTGTTTGTGGTGGTCTTCGTTGTTTTAGCGTCTTTTGCTCCAGATTCCTTCTCTCTACGAGTGGACTTGATGTTAAGGATAGTGTCCAGATTGAGTTTGATGTTTTCCCAACTGTCAAAAATGTTTTGCGTTTCCGGTGTTTGTCCACTCGTGAGTTTGATCAGTCCTTCAATATTATCCGACACATCTTCGCCGCCAATCTTGCCGCCAAGGAGATCACCCCCAGTTGCATACTTGAAGTCCTGTTTGGTAAAGGGCATGGCAATATGAAACTGTTTGGTCTCCCGGTATTTGATGACCAGGGTACTTCCCTGGATCTCGTAGAAGTATTCGACCTGGCGTAAGAGTTGGTCAATGGCCTTATAAAAGTCATCATCGGCTTTAATATCCACATCCACATATACCTCTTGATTGACATCTGGGGCCCAAGAGATATTAAATTTCTTCTGGCTGGCCAGGGGTTTCATGATTTCCCTGAGAGGTACGGGGATTTTAGAAGTAATATTGGCTCCTACCTTAAGCACAACATCGTCGGCCTGGCTGTCCAGTTCGTCTCTGTCGGCTGCATCAACCAGGTACGAGGCTGTCTGGTAGCGAACGGGCAGGGCTGGAGGCGTCATGTCCTGAATAACAGGTTTTGCAGCCTCTGCTGTTGCCTGCTCCGGTTCCGCGGTCAACGGAGTGCAGGAGAGAAGAACAAGGGAGAGAAGGAAGAGGGCGAGTGCTGGTGCCACTTTTGATCTGAATT
>JAHYIV010000012.1 GCA_019429465.1 Desulfoarculaceae bacterium | reverse complement strand
GGCGCTGACTTTGCTACAGGCACGGCTGCTTCAGCGACACGAACAGGCGCTACTGCCTCAGCTTTGACTGTTGGGACGGCCTCTTCCTCGCGGCGACTGCGCAGCCACCACCAAAACAACAACCCTAGCAGCACCAGGATTATCAGCACCCAAACCCACCAGGGAATGCCACTTTGCTCCCCAGCCGCCTGAAACGGGCTGGAGAAGGCTGTTAGAGTCTATTTTTGTTCTGTGTATTGTTCTTTGTTCGGTGTCATGCAATCTATGTTTGTCAGGCATATTTACATAACTTCTTGAGGTATACATGAAGCAGCAGGTAAAAACAACTTCTTCAGCCAAAAATGTTGAAATCTTTTGGGGCAAATACCTGGACATACTCAGGCAGCGTGGTATCAAGGAAAGCGCGCACGCAGCATTGGTACGTGAAGCGGGCAGAGGCATTTATTCGAGCTGCCGGGGGCCGGAAACTGCTTGAGCATACTGCTGACGATATCAACCATTATCTGGAGGAACAGGGGCGGAAAGCGGGGACTCTGGGCTGACAGTTCCTGCAGCTCGTTGATGCTATACAGATTTTGCTGCACACTGCCAATGTTGCCTGCGAGTCCCTGGTGAACTGGGAATACTGACGCAACTCCGCCCGGGAGCTGACCGACACCCATCCGACCATCGCGCGGGGGAACGGTATTCTGCCCAGCACCCAGCCGTCCGGACGAGCGCCGTTGCTCGATGCGGTACGTACCCGGCATGGCAAGTTCCTGGATGAGCTGGTGGTGGTCATCCGGCAAAGGAACTATTCCATTCGCACCGAACAGGCCTAACTCGGCTGGGTCTGCCGGTTTTTGCTTTTTATCGGGGAACGGGAAGTGGTGGCGGTGGGCGAAGCGGAAATTGCCTCCTTTTTACAAGATCTGGCGGTGCGGGGACAGGTGGCGGCCAGCACCCAGAATCAGGCGCTGAATGGTTTGATTTTCTTTTTCACTCAGGTGCTCAAACGGGAGGTCGGGACCCTTGGTGAATTTGTCCGGGCCAAAAGGCCGAGACACTTGCCGGTGGTCTTGAGCCGGGCGGAGGCCGGCCGTCTGTTGCGGGAGCTGCAGAATCTCAGTCCTCTTCACTACCTGATGGCCGCCTTGCTTTACGGCACCGGGATGCGTCTCATGGAATGTGTTCGCCTACGGGTGCAGGATGTCAATTTTGACCAGAATCTGATCATGGTTCGTGACGGCAAAGGGCAGAAGGATCGCGTTGTGCCGCTGCCTCAGAGTCTGCGCCAGTTATACTGGCCGACCATCTTGGCGAGAGGCACCGGCTGCACCAGGATGATCTGGCCCAAGGGGCGGGTGAGGTCTTTCTTCCCGACGCCCTGGCCCGGAAAAATCCCAATGCCCCGAAGGAATGGTCCTGGCAGTATGTTTTTGCCCGCGGCAGGCTGTCTCTCGATCCTCGCAGCGGCGAGACCCGGCGGCACCATATCCATGAAAACGGCCTGCAGAAGAGCGTCAAAAAGGCGGCCATGGCGGCCTCGATCAGTAAGCGGGTCAACTGTCATGCCCTGCGTCACAGCTTTGCCACCCATCTGCTGGAAAGCGGCCACGACATCCGCACCATCCAGAAGCTCCTGGGTCACGCCGATGTCTCCACCACCATGATTTATACCCATGTGCTGAATCGCGGCGGCCATGGGGTGCTCAGTCCTCTGGACAGCCTTTAACTTGCGACCCCCTGATCCTGGCCGTCCGGCCACAGCGGCGGCAACTCCATTCCCGCAGTCGTCGTCACGGCCCGCCCTCATTCACCTTCAAAAAAATAAATCGAAATAAATCGGGTCAGAGTAGTATTAATCTTGGTTCGTTAGCGCAATTATTTTATAATTCGAGCAATTTTTATCCGTGTACAATCCTGAGTATATATACGGAATTTTTCTCTATTCTGTATATTGCCCGATATTTTTTATGGATGAGGTGTCGGTAGTTGGTGCCAAAAAATATGTTTTCAGGGATGAGAGGGCAGCGTTCGGGAGATGTGTCCAGGCTGTAAATTTTCTCTTCCAGTTCTAGAATGAATTTCTTGGCATTGTTTAAGTTGTCGGAGGCAATATAGAAGAAGATATGTTCAAGGTCGTTTTGGGCATTCCGTGTAATGTGGATTTTAAATTTCTTTGGCACACTTGAACTCCTTGAAAAAATCTTTTGCCTCGGTATAGCGACCTTCTTTTATCTCCTCCTCAGCTGGGGCCAGCAGCTTGAGCAAATTAAAGGCATTTGTAATTTTTTCGTATTCCTTTGCGTCAACGAGCACAGCTTCTGCTTTGCCGTTAACGGTTAATACAACTGGGCGTTTGGTTTTATGAATTTGTTCAAGAACTGCGTTTGTATTCCGTTTGAGATCGGTAATGGAGCGAATATCTTCAGTTATGCTAATGGGCATTGGGAACCTCCTTTCCGCATTTTATTTAATGCTTTATTCTATGCGAATATGGTGCTGCCTGCAAGAGATTATTTGGGCGCTAACGTTCAAGCTCAGAATAAATAGGGGCAAAGTCCTTGAGCTGGAGTTGGGGAAACGACGTCCTTTCGCCATCGTCCAGTGGCGTTTTAACAAGCTGGTCGGTCAGGTCTGCGTGACAAAGTGAAGCACTCAACGGGCTTGGCCTTGACCGGCTAACTTTCTCTTGTTATTGATGCTCTTCAAAATGGATTTCCGATCAAAGCGGCAGGGCAAATTTCAGGAAAAATACCCACAAACTCTGCTGATGGGCCCTTTTTCCCAGCGGTCGGCTGTCGGTGGATCTGCGCAGCGGCGAGACCAGGCGGCACCATATCCATGAAAGCGGTCTGCAGAAGAGTATCAAAAAGGCGGCCGAGGCCTTTAGCTTCCGACTCCCTGATCCTGGCCGTCCGGCGACAGCGACGGTAACGCCAGTGCCCGCTGTCATCGTTGCGGCCCGCCATCATTCACCTTCAACCCAAGGTTGATGGTTTCGTAAAAACTCAATTTCTGGGATGGCTAAGTAAAAAGCGTCAAATGCGAGGCGCGCAAATTTCGAGGAATGAGGCGTACTTGAGTACGCCGCAGTGACGAGATAATTTGCAGCAACGAAGCAGTTGACGACTTTTTACGACGCCATCAAGGTTGGTCTTTTGAATCTAGTCGTCAATAATCTGCCCATCGCCATTGAGAAAGACGGGATGGACGAATATCGAAGGGCCGCTGCCCGCAAGATGAAGCTTAACGCAGACGAGCTCGTGATCGTTAAAATTCTGAGTAAGGCGCTTGATCTGAGGAGCCAGGAACAGTTTCTCTATATGGTTTCACTGGTGATCACCGTTGATGACGGCTATGACAACAGGTCGGCTTTCCCGGTCTATCTTGAGCCGGAACCGGTGCCGAGACCGGCGGCCACGGGCAGGGAACGGCCGATCATCGTCGGTTTCGGTCCGGCCGGCATGTTTGCCGCCCTCGAGCTTATTGCCTCCGGGCAGAAACCGCTGATTTTTGAGCGGGGCAAAAAGATAGAGGAGCGCTCCCTTGATGTGCAGCGCTTTATCGAGGAAAGGGAGCTTAACCCGGAGTCGAACATCCAGTTTGGTGAAGGCGGAGCCGGTTCATACTCGGACGGCAAGCTTTTCTCCCGCAGAGATAATAACACCAGTTATGTCAATCGGGTGCTGCAGACCTTTATTCAATTTGGCGCGCCGGCAGAGATCGGCTATATCAGCAAACCCCATCTGGGCACTGATCTGTTGTGCCGGATAGTGCGGAATATAAGGCTCCATATTCTGGAGAGGGGCGGCGAGATCCTGTACAACGCCAAAATGACGGATCTCCTGTTCGCGGACGGGACGGCCTCGGGTATCATCATCAATGATGAACAGGAGTATCGCGCCTCAGACATCTATCTTGCCTTGGGTCATTCGGCCCGTGATACCATAACGATGCTGCATGAACGAGGTGTTGCCCTTGAGTTGCGGCCGATTTCCGTCGGGGTCAGGATCGAGCATCCGGCTGAGACGATTAATCAAATGCGCTATGGCGACAAGTACAGGGATTTCCCCGGCCTGGGCGCTGCCGCCTATTCCCTGAACTATACCAACCGGAAGATCAGGCGGGGGGTTTATACCTTCTGCATGTGTCCCGGTGGCGAGGTCGTCAATGCCTCGTCTGAGCAGGGGCTGCTGGTGTTAAACGGCATGAGCTATTCACAGCGCTCCTCCCCCTTTTCAAATGGCGCGCTGGTGGTCAGCTGTCATGTTGAGGACTATGGCGCGACGAGCCCCCTGGCCGGCTTGGCGTTTCAACAGGATATCGAGCGCAAGGCCTTTGTGGCCGGGGGCGGACGCTGGGAGGTGCCGGCCCAGAATCTGATGCACTTTCTAGGCGAGGACAGCTCCGCGGATCTGCCTGAAAACTCCTGTAAGATGGGGGTTGTGCCTGCTGATATGAAGGATATCCTGCCGGGATTTGTGGTAGGCGAGCTTGCGGCCGCCTTTCATCAATGGAAGGAAGAGGTGCCCCTCTTTGTCTCAAATCAGGCGATCTTGCTGGGGGCGGAGACCAGGACTTCGTCACCGGTCCGGATGAGGCGCAATGAACGGTATGAATCGGTCAATGTCAAAGGTCTGTATCCGATAGGTGAAGGATCGGGCTATACCGGCGGCATCACCAGCTCTGCCGCTGATGCCATACGGGCGGTTGAACGGAATGTGTCGAGCCAAGGCAACTCCCCATCATAAAACCGGAGGGTTCGCAGCTCGGGCTTTAGTCCGAAAACCGGTGCGTCGCCAGCCCATTGTCGGGTTGAAACCCGACCTCATCCACAACCTGTTGTTTTGTAAGCGCCACAAGAACCGCATTTTTTATTCCCCCACCCGTCACTGCGAGGCGCGCAGCAACGTGGCAGGCCAGAGAGGTGTGGGGCCACGGTCACCAAGACCTCCTGTGTTATACTTCACCCCTTTCGCACAAACGGGCGGTACTCTCTGGATTGCTTCGCTGCCGCTCGCAAAGACGGGCAGGCCACGGTCACTTAAACCTACCTCCTTACTTCACCCCCATTTGCACAGACGGGCCCGGTTCCCTGGATTGCTTCGCTGCCGCTCGCAAAGACGATGACCTTTTCCCCTGGCCACTTCTCCGGAAAATTATCTGGTGGGTCTGCTCCCCTGGAATTTGACGCAAGTGCAATTGCCTGGACAAGAGAGGTGGAGGAGTTTATTGGGCGCTTACTGTTGTTTTGTCTCCTCCAGCGCCTTCTTTAAAGGGCAGCCGGACGAGGGCTCAAGGCCGTCTCGGTAGGCCTTGAGAAGCGCAACCGATCGGGCTGCCAGCATCCTTCTGATCTCCCGTCTCTGGCCCTTGATCCGGGGGATATGCATCGACTCATAGGCGGTGGTTTGATGCCGCATCCAGGCGATCACCGCCTTTGCCGCCCGCTCTGCAAGAGGGATCATGGTTGTCCGCGCCACGGTACCGCTGCCAACGGGCACTGCGTGAGCGGAAATGGCTGCGGCCATCTCTTTTTCCGAGTCCTGGTGTCTTGGGGCAAAGGAGAGGAAGGTGCGGACTGCAAGGAAGAAATCCTGTTCGTACTCAGCCTGTTTTTTGTTCCTCCGCAGGCGGTCACTCGCCAGCTTCTTCTGGTAGGTCCCGGTAGCACGGACCGCCTCCACCTCCTGCCTGGCCTGGGCTATGGTCTCTGCCGGCGCCCAGAGGCCTTTGGAAATCAGGCGTCGGCCCATTTGGGCCTGGACTCGCCAGAAGGCTCCCCTGGCAGTCACCTTCCTGGTGAGCCCGGCATCGCCGGCGGGAAGGAAGGCCCAGCCGTCCGGAGGAGACAGCTTGTCGCCGGTGTCACTGATCAGGATTCCGTTCAACCCGGGCCTGACGATTTTATTGTCCTGATTCATGGAGTTATCCGTTGGTGATGACAGGTATTTTGTCTGTTGAGGAGATCGTTACGGAATTTCAACAGAATGCTATTGTAGAGAAAAGAAACAAGCGCTGTGGTATCATGTGTTGTGCCGGCACCTGTTGAAGTCGATATACCTCATTGAGGCAAGAGGGTATATGAGTATTTTCCGCGTCCCTGATAACTAGTGCCTGTCCATAAATGGTCTTTTTGCCCGATCTCTGCGTCATGCTCAAGAAATAATGCTCGGAATATCAAATGTATGCCTGCGCTTATCTTTTTCGCAGTCCTTGATCTCGAACAAAAATCCTCATTTATGGACAGACACTAACTATAATGTACGAATATTGTGACAGCCACTCAGATATGAAAACAGATTCTTCCATCGAGGCGATTTTTGCAGCTGAACAACGGATCAGGGTGGCACGGCCGCTTTTTACCTGCGGCGTTTCCGCCGGTTTTCCTTCACCCGCCGAAGATCATATCGACCGAAATCTTGATCTCAATGAGTTGCTCATCCAACATCCGGTTGCCACGTTTTTTGTAAGGGTGGCCGGAGATTCGATGACAGAGGCAGGGATTGCGCATGGTGATATCCTGGTCGTCGACAGATCCCTCGAGGCGGCGAGCGGAAAAATCGTCATCGCTGTTGTCAATGGGGAACTGACGGTAAAAAGGCTCATGCGAACCCGGACCTCCTGTCGATTGCTGGCGGCAAACTCCAACTACCCGCCGGTCGAGATCACTGAAGATACCGATTTCAGCGTCTGGGGAGTAGTCACCAGCGTTATTCATCAATTTTAACCGGTCGCTGCAATGAAGAAAGTCTTCGCCCTCGTCGATTGTAATAACTTTTACGTCTCATGCGAGCGACTGTTCCGCCCGGAACTGAACGGTAAACCCGTTGTTGTGCTCTCCAATAATGATGGCTGTATTGTCGCCAGATCTAACGAGGCAAAGGCGTTGGGCATTCCCATGGGAGCGCCCTTTTTCAAATTCAGAGGCCTGCTGGCCAGGCATAATGTGCATGTCTTTTCGTCAAACTATGCCTTGTATGGGGATCTCTCCAGTCGAGTCATGAAGGTCCTGCAGCAGATGGAGGCAGACGTTGCCGTCTATTCGATTGACGAGGCCTTTGTCTCCCTCCCGGTAACTCAAATCTGGAACCGGGGAAAGTATGCGGCAGAACTGAGGGAGAAAGTCAGGAAACATGTCGGTATTCCGGTGTCCATCGGCATTGCCACCACCAGAACACTGGCGAAGATTGCCAATCGAGTAGCAAAGAAAGAGGCCCGATATCAGGGCATCTTTGATCTTGTCGATAACAGGCAAACAGAAGAGATCCTGGCCCGGACAGCAGTGAATGATGTCTGGGGCATAGGGAGCCGATCTACCGAGAAGCTGCAGCGGCATGGAATCCATACGGCCCTTGATCTCAAGAGGGCTGATGAGACATGGGTCCGCAAGCATCTAACCGTTGTTGGCGCGCGGACTGTTATGGAGCTCAACGAGACCCCCTGTATCTCTCTGGAAAAGGCGCCGCCCTGCTCAAAATCGATCATTACGTCGCGAACCTTCGGACAGCCGATAACCGACATCGGCAATCTCAGAGAGGCGGTCATCAGTTATGCCTCGATAGCAGCGGAGAAACTCCGGAAACAGGGGGCCGAGGCCAACACCCTGAATCTGTTTATCACTACCGGTTTGTTTGATGAGCAGTCCAGCTATTCCAATAATCAGACCGTCACTTTCCCCCGGCCCACTTCCTCCACCTCGGTGCTGGTAACAGCTGCCCTGCAGTGCCTCAAATCGATCTACCGACCCGATTATCGATACCGGAAAGCGGGTGTCATGCTCGCCGGTATCGTCAGCCAGGGATACCGGCAGCAGGAGCTGTTCTCCCGGACAACAGTAAAAGAAGAGAAGCCGTTGATGGCCGCGCTGGACCGGATCAACAATAAGTGGGGGCGACACATTATCCAGTATGGCATGACAGCAGGCGATCGACCGTGGTCAATGCAACAGTCCAGAAAATCACCCGCCTACACGACCAATTGGCAGGAACTGCCGGTGGTAAAATAAGAAGATGGACTCATGGGATCAGATCTTGTTGGCTCAATCTTGGCCTGATCGGGCCCCAAGAGCCTCAAAGGGTGGAGCAGCTTTCCACCCGCAAGTGTGGCTACCATTCAAAGCGGAAGCTGTTGTCGAGGGCGTCCACCTTTGCTATTTTGACCGGCACAATGACCCCCGGCTCCGGTATCTGGCCGGCCGGGGCCGGGATGTCGATATCGAGCAGGATGTCGGTGAGCAGGAGGAAGACCCGTTTGGGATTGGAGTCGAGGATCATGGCATTCATGCTGGTGCCTTTTCTGGCCTCAAGGTATTTGAGGAGCCAGTAGCGGTGGCGCTGCTGTTTGACGGCGTTCGCGGCAGCCAGGGTTCGGCTGATGACGGCGGTGAAATCCTTGCACATCTTTTCATTGAAGCGCAGCTCCTCGCGTCTGACCAGGGAGTGGAGCTGGTGCTGCATCAGGAGGTCCAGGAGCCTCCTGATCGGCGAGGTGATGGTGGTGTACTGGGCAACTCCCAGGCCGCTGTGGGCCTTGGCGCCGGTCAGCAGTTCGCTGCGGGAGAGCTGCTTGCGTTGCAGACTGTTCAGGAAGAGGTCATTGTCAAGACCATGCACCAGCCGTTTTCGGGGCGGGCCCTGGGCCCTGAAGAGTCCGGGCACCATTCGGTCGGCCACGAAGCTTGCTGCGCAGGTATTGGCCAGGATCATCATTTCTGAAACCAGGGTGCGGGCCGGGGTGTCGCTGTCTGCCAGGGTAATATGGACGTTGTTGTTACCATTGACTGAAATATTGACATCGGGGAAAGGGAGCAGTAGGGCGCCTGCCTCCAGGCGTCGGTCGCGCAATTTTGTCCGCAGCATATTCAGGGTCCGCAGCTCCCGGTCGTCGTCTCCTGCAATCAGCCGGTCGACCTCTTCATAGGTGAGGCGCCTGGCCACCTTGATGATGGAGGGTTTGATCCGGACCCGCAGCACCTCCGCCTCCGGCGACAGCAGAATCATCAGGCTGAGGGTGGCCCGGGTCTCTCCCTGGATCAGGCTGCAGATTCCCTGCGACAGAAGGCGGGGCAGCATGGGGATCTGTCCTTCGGGGAAGTAGAGGGAGGTGCCGCGGTGCATGGCCTCCTGAAAAAGCGGATCTTCGGGCTTGACATAGTGGGCGACATCGGAGATATGCACGCCCACCAGATAGTTGCCCTCTTCTTCCTCGATGGTCAGGGCGTCATCAAAGTCGAGAGTGGTGGCGCCATCAATGGTCATGGGTGCCATCGCGGTGAGGTCGATCCGGCCCTGATCGTCGAACAGCTCGGAGGTGCCCTTTCGCAGGAGCATTTCGGCCTGCTGCCTGGCGGCAAGAGAGAAGGCGTTAGGCAGCTCCTGGCGGAGCAGGGGGATGTTCTCGTTACTATCCCAGATGCCGGCCTTGACCAGGAGATGAAAGGGGGCATGGGGATCATGAAGGCCAGCCGTCTTGAGCAGCTCTCGGGCCATGGTCGCCTGGGGGGCATCTCCTGCAAAGAGATAGAAGTTCTGGAGTACCGGCAGGCACTGATCGAGCACGGGTTTGAGGTCGGCATCTATCTCTTCGTCCTGCATCAGCCTGGTGAGGGCCGCGGCGCCATTGGTCAGCAGGGCCTGCTTGCTCTGTTCTTTTTCCTGCTGGATGCGGAGTTGTTCGACCTGCTCCCTGGAGTGGGTGTGGATCTTTCCTTCCCTGAATTTAAAGTATAAGCGGTCGGAGAAGACGCAGCGGATAAAGGCTGCCACCTGATCGTCGTCAGTCTCGCCGCCAAAGGCCAGTTCCGCCAGAAACAGCGGCTCAAAGACGGTAGCGGCTTCATCCGTTGTCAGCTCCCAGATCTCTTCGAGATTGATCTCCTTGATCAGCGCCTTGCGACGGTCAGCGGCCTCCTGGAGCTGTCGGAGCATCTCTTCCCGGTCACCGGTCACAGGATAGGAGCGTGTGGAAATATGGAGTACGCGAGAGAGAGGCAGGTTGATCTCGCGGCCGGTCTGAGTGATTAATCGCAGTCGTTTGTCCTGGGCCTCGGTGACAAAGGCGCAGTTGAATTTGCCGCTGTCCAGATATTCGATGAGCTTTCCTGGTGTTGTCATAAGAACTTAAAGGTAAAAAATGAAAATTAAAAGGCTGAAGTACTTGCCAGAGATGACTATGTAAACCATATGCTTTATAGTCTTGTTTGCCTTTTTGAACACTTTTATTCGTTCTGCACGCTAACTTTTCTTTGTTGATGGGAGAATTATTTTTTATGATGGACCTGCATGATAAACCGATACGTTCCGGGATGGTGGCCATTGTCGGCCCTCCCAATGCCGGCAAATCAACCCTGATGAATGGGTTGCTGGAGCAGAAGATCTCTATAGTCAGCCCCAAACCGCAGACCACCCGCAACCGTATCCTGGGGATTATGAACGATGAGGACTATCAGATCGTCCTCCTGGATACCCCCGGTCTGCATAAGGCCCGTGAGCCGCTGAATAAGGAGATGGTGCGCATTGCCCTCGACAGTCTCAATGACGTGGATGCGGTTGTTTACATGATCGATGTCTCCCTGCCCCTGCCGGAAAAACTGAAGGAGGAGAAGGGTCAGGAGCTGGCCGGATATATGGAACAGGTAAGCTGCCCGGTGATCCTGGTCCTCAACAAGGTCGATCTGCTGAACAAGGAAAAGCTGCTGGCCATGATCCAGATCTATGCCGGGATCTTTCCCTTTCATGCGGTTATCCCCATGTCGGCGCTGCACGGCGATGGCAATGAACGGTTGCTGGCGGAATTGCTGCAGGTCTTGCCCGTGGGGCCTCGCTATTACCCTGAGGATATTCCTACCGATGCCAGCGAGCGTTTTCTGGTGGCGGAGATTATCCGGGAGAAGGTGTTTCTGCTCACTGGCGAGGAGATACCTTACTCCACGGCGGTGATGATTGAATCGTTTAAAGAGGATCCGGCAAAAAGGCTGATCACCATCCATGCCGCCATTGTCCTGGAACGGGAGTCGCAGAAAGGGATTGTTATCGGCAAGGGCGGCCTGAAGCTCAAGAGTATCGGTACAGCTGCCCGCAAGGATATCGAAAGGCTGCTCGACCAGAAGGTGCTGTTGAAGCTCTGGGTCAAGGTGCGGAAAAACTGGTCGAGGGACGAGAAATTTTTAAGGGAACTGGGGCTGTAGCCGGAGAGCACCCTCTCTCTTATTCTTTGATCAGGAGAGGTTCCTGGACAGGTTTCTTCTTGTACTCCGCCGTAGCATAAATCTTCAGACCTTTGAGGATATTCAGGGCCGAGCGGAGCTGATTGTCATTTTCCAGCAGGGGATTTGATTGGTCGGAAGATTGGGGCGTGGTGGCTGCTCCGTCACTGTTTTCCTGATCTTTCGGGAGGATGGGTAGCTGTTCTTCCTTCTTGCTCTTTGGTGCAGGCGTCTGATCTGGCTCCTGCACCGGTTCCGTATTGAGGATATGGTTTTTCAGGTCAGCCTCCTTGATGACGACTGGCGGAGTGTACTTCTTTGCCTTGCCTTCGCTGGACGTAAAGGGAACATCTACGTCCGGGGTGATCCCGGTGGCTTGAATGGAGCGGCCACTGGGGGTGTAGTAACGGGCTGTGGTCATGCGCAGCCCAGCACCTTCCGGCAGGGACAGGATGGTCTGCACAGAGCCTTTGCCGAAGGTCTTGGTGCCGACAATGATACCTCGCTTGTGATCCTGAATGGCGCCGGTGACAATCTCGGAGGCGCTGGCGGAGCCTTCATTGACGAGAACGACCAGGGGAAAAAGATTTTTCCCGCCATTACCGTGGGCCTGGAAGGTCATATTCTGTTCCCTGACCCTTCCTTTGGTATAGACCACCAGACCGCCGTCCAGGAATATATCCGTGACTGATACGGCCTGATCGAGGAGGCCACCAGGATTGTTGCGCAGGTCAAGGATCAGTCCGTTTATGGGGTGCTGCTGCTGAAGCTTCTGCAGCGCATCTTGGACGTCTTTTGTGGTCTGACTCTGGAAGTTGGTGATGCGGATGTAGGCCAGCCCAGGCTCCAGGAACGATTCTTTGACACTGTGCAGGGGGATGGTGTCACGGGTAAGGGAAAAATCTCGCAGCTCTTCCCAGCCGGCACGGTGAATGGCGAGGATGATTTCTGACCCTGCTGGTCCCCGCAGTTTTTTGATGGCCTCCATGGGATTCATGCTCTGGGTGAGCTCGCCGTTGATCTTGACGATGATATCCTTTGCCTTCAGTCCGGCCCTGTCTGCCGGTGTCTCTTCAATGGGAGAGACCACGGTGAGGAGTCCGTCTTCAATGGTGACCTCGATGCCAATACCGCTGAAACTTCCTTCTGTCTCTTCCTGCAGTTCTTTGAAATCTTCAGGTTTGAGGTAGGACGAATGGGGATCAAGGGAGAGCAGCATGCCGCTGATTGCCCCTTCCATAACATTCCTGGCATCAATTTCATCAACATAATTTTCCTGCAGGATGCTCAAGACATTGGCAAAGGTCTCAAGCTGCTGGTAGGTGGACTGACGTTCTTCCTCTGAAATCTCGGCGTAAACCTGAAGGGGCAGGCAGAAGGTGAGAAGGAGGAGAATTCCATTGCGGAGCAGAGATCTGGTTAACTGAGGCATGTTTATTTATAAATATTTTAAGTTTGAGGGTGATGAACAGGATTCAGGTAATAAACATATTTTTTACACGAATGTAAATATAATCATCCGGATGTTCTGTGTCAGGGGAGGGAAAGTTTATTTTTATCCAGCCAGAGCAGTGGGTCCTCTGTTGCGGTGTCATGGCGGATTTCAAAATAGAGCCCTTCTTCCATCAGGGTGGCCGTCTCACCCGTGACTCCAATGTCTTCTCCCGCCCCAACTCTATCTCCCTCTTCTTTCAGAAGCTTTTCAATCCGGGAGGTAACGGAATAATATTTGAACCCGTGGTCGATAATGATGGTGTTGCCGTAGCCGCGCAGGTAACCGGCGTAGTGGATGGTGCCTTCAAATATCGCCTTGATCCTGGTTCCATCAGGGGCCTCAATGGCAATGCCGGAGGAGGTGCCTTCAACTCCCATCCTGTTTTTCCTGGACTGTCCGTAAAGGGTGAGCACTTTTCCGCTTACCGGGGCGGGCAGTTTGCCTTTGTGGAGGAGAAACCCCTGGCTGAGGATTTCTCTTTTCTGCTTCATGGTGGCAATCTGGGCCGCGACACTGTCAGCCTCCTGCTCTATGGCTTGTGCCGCTAGTTCATGGAGTTTTGTCTGGGTGCGGATCTGGGCCAAGAGTTCATTTTTTTTCTGCCTGGTCTGCTCGATGGTCTCTTTTTCCTGGCTGGCCTGGTTGATAAAGGTGTTGAGCAGTGTCGTTTCCAGGGTCAAGGCTTTCCTGATCCGTTCTAATTCCTCGATAGTCTTCCGGTGTTGCTGCAGGATGTTCTGGTCATACTCGATCACGGCGCTGAAAGAATCGTGGATAGAGAGCAGGTTCGGCAGGGTCTCAGCGGAAAAGGCCACATTGAGGATGCCGATCGTTCCTGTCTTATAGTAGGCCGTGAACCGCTGCTGCAGGTGGGTCTGTGCCTTTTGTCTTTCAACCTGGATCTCGTTTATCGCTCTTTCTTTGGTGCTGATCAGCTCCTGCTGGCTGGCCATGGAGTTCTCCAGGGTGTCCAGCCTGGCAAGTTTTTCCAGGAGTTGCCCATCAATGACCTCGATTTCGGCCAGCAGGTCTCTCTCTTGTCCTTTGGCCGCCATGGCTTTTTCCTGCTGGATCCTGAGACCTTGCTGCAATTGATTGATGGTGATGCTCTGGCTTTTGATCTTTTGTTCAATGGCCTGTTTTTCGGCCTTCCAGTCGGCGGCATTGGTCTCAGGCACAGGAGAGAATGCCAGGATCGCAAGGCCTATCATCAGGGAATGAAGGAAAGATTTGCTTCCTGACCAGAAGGATTTGGTGGACAAACGACATGGAGTCACCACTGGGGTAGTTTTCATCCTGGCCTTCACGCTTCAGATGCGCAGAAATTTCTGCATGGAAGTGTAGCTGCCCGCGGTGCAGAGGATAATGGAGAGGCAAATAATGGTGAAGAGGACCCCTGGCGGGAAAAAGGTAAAGGTAAAGAGATCAAGAAAGCCTGTCCCTGAAAGATGGCGTGTTGTCCAGTGAAAGAGGGCGTAGAGTGAGGCCAGTCCCATGAGCGAGCCCGTGAGGCCCAGGAGTATCCCTTCCAGGAGGAAGGGGGTGCGGATGTAATTATTGGTCGCACCAACCAGTTTCAGGAGCTCCAGTTCCTCCTGGCGGCCGAGGATGGTCAGGCGGATGGTGGAGGCCACCATGAAGGTGGCGGTCAGGATGAGCAGAAAGCCGCTGAGCAGCACGACGATCGACAGCAGCTGGGTGAATGAGTAGAAGCGCTCCACCCATTTCTGGCCGTATTGCACCTTCTGGCTGCCAGGCAGTGTGGCCAGGTATTCGGAAAAGAGCTGAATCTGACTGAGGCCGCGCAGGGTTTTCAAAGGGGTCACTTCTATTGAGGCGGGCAGGAAGTCGGCGGGCATGTCGGTGAGGACATCACGGTTGTCGCCAAGCTGGTCGGCAAAGCGATTGAAGGCCTCTGCCTTGGAGATGAATTTTATCTCCTGCACCTGGTCGAACTGGGAGATCTTGCGACGAAGCTGCTCCTGCAGCGCAGGGCTGGGTTCTTCTTCCAGGTAGACGACAAGACGCAGCTGGTGGCTTGCTTTGTCTCCGGCGCTCAGCATGTTGAGATAGATCAGATAGAAAAAGGAGAAAATAAGGACAGAGAGGCTGACGGTCAGGCAGGTCATTAACAGGGTTGGCCAGGTCTGTCGCAGGTTGCGGCCTGTCTGCCGGAAGATGGAGAACCAGAAATTCATATCCTATCACCGCTCCCGCCAGTCGCTCCTGCACCGTCCCTGGCTCCCACAACATTAGGCCATCCCTGGCCGTCACCGCTGCTCAGCGAAGCTATCCTGCCGTTCTTGATTTCCATGATCCGATGGGTGGAATGGCGGTAGATACTCTCGTCGTGGGTGGCGATAATGATGGTGGCGCCGGAATTGTGGCTTCTGATCAGCAGTTCCATGACCTGGGCGGTGCTAATGGCATCCAGGTTGCCGGTTGGCTCATCGACCAGGATCAGAGTGGGTGAATTGGCAACCGCCCTGGCCAGGGCCACGCGCTGTTGCTCTCCGCGGGAGAGATCACCGGTCAGGATATCATGTTTGTCTTCGAGCTGCAGTTGGGCCAGCAGACTCCTGACTCTGTTGCGGATGATCTGTGGTTGCTTGTAGGAGACTTCCATGGAAATGGCGATGTTTTCGGCCACTGTCCGGTCGGTAAGCAGCCGGAAATCCTGGTAGGCCACACCCACCTTCTGCCGCAGTTTTGCCAGTTTATTGCCGGTGACCTGGTGGATGTTCATGCCCGCGACCTCGATGAGGCCATTGCTGGGCCGTTCCATGTTGCAGAGCAGTTTGAGCAGGGTGGTCTTGCCCGCGCCGCTCCTGCCGATCAGGAAGAACATCTCGCCACTGGCAATGGAGACGGAGATGTCGTCGAGTGCCGTCACATTCGGTGGATATCTCTTGGTGACCTTGATCATTTCAATCATGGCGGTGCGGGAGGAGGCAGTGGCTTCGGTCATAGCGGTTTATTTACAGAGGGCAATGAATAATGAACACTTATGCATTGTTCTCACTGAAGATTGTATCAAAAAGAGCGGTTGTGGTCTGAATGATTTCGGTGTCATCGCCCAGTTTGAGGTAGGACTGACCGCTGAGTTCCTGATGGATCAAGTCGTTACTGGTCGGGATGATGCCTCCCAGGGTCATGCCGGTTTCCCTGACTGCTGCATCGATCTTTTCCTGGAGCAGTCCAGGGACAGGCTGGGGTGCGCGATTGATCAGCAGGTACTGATGCTTGACGTCCAGTTTCAGCGGGGCGGTGATATCTGATATGCGCTTGGCCGTCAGGATGCCGCGGGCGGAGGGGTCGGAGGTGATCAGCAGGTAATCGATGGTGCGCAGGTTCATCCGGCTCAGGTGTTCCATGCCGGCCTCGTTGTCGACGATGATATAGCGGTAATTCTCTGCCAGTTTGTCCATGGTCATGGCCAGGTACTGGTTGGCGGCGCAGTAACAGCCGGGGCCGTCCGGCTGGCCCATGACCAGCAGGTCAAAGCCGATATCCTCGATCAGTGCCTGGTGGATCTTCAGCTCCATAAATTGATCCCGGCTCATATTAGGCGGCAACTCCCCTTTCAGCTCTTGTCTGATCATGCCCAGGGTCAGGCCCACCTCCACGCCGAGCAGCTCGTTGAGGTTGGCGTTGGCGTCGGCGTCGACCAGAAGGAGCGGGGTCATCTTTTTCTGCAGGAGGTATCTGGTCAGCAGGGCGGATGTCGTTGTTTTGCCGGTTCCACCTTTACCAGCCATGGCAATTACTTGGGTCATCGTCTGTCTCGCTTGTCGTGGTGCTTCAGGGAAAAGTGCTGCAAAGGTTAAAGGGCCCTCTCCGTCGGTGCAAGCTTGCTGCGAGTGTTGAACGACGGCTTCATTATCTCTTTCTTATAATGAAGGCCACACTTTATGTCAAATTAAAGGTGCTGCTGGTGGTTGATTTCTGGGAACCATTGCTGAATATGAATGCTGTTCATCGGTTTTATAGCAACTCCTGGTGGTGTCGGCGCCAACCGGATGATGATTTTTTTCCTTGCAGCGACTTACTTTCCCCTTGCAACTTGGTACGCAGTTGTTACTTTTAAAAATTTGTAACTATCCAGCAGCACCCCATCTGCTTCGTCATCGGTCTGCTCATGTACTAATCAGTACACTTCGCAGGCCTCTTTCTTGCATATGAGGCACTGCTGGATAGTTACGTGACATTTGTTTTGGCATTTTCCCGGCATTAAGCTGGATAGTTACAAAAATTTTATATGAAAAGAAGGAACAGGGAGAGTATATTGCCAAAGATAACTCTGTTCTTTTCTCGATCTCTTAACTTTAATTTGTTCACGAGCCGTGCCTTGCTGAAAAAAGGAGAATACCATGGATTACAGGGATACCCTGAATCTGCCCCAGACCAACTTTAACATGAAGGCCAATCTGTCCCAGAAAGAACCTCTGTTATTAAAGCGTTGGGAGAAGGAAGACCTGTACGGACAGTTGCAGGAGCGGGGGCGGAACAAGCCTCTTTATGTCCTGCATGACGGCCCTCCCTACGCCAATGGGCACATCCACCTGGGAACAGCTTTTAACAAAATTTTAAAGGACATTATTCTCAAGTCCCGTCGTATGGCCGGTTTTCAGGCCCCGTATATCCCGGGCTGGGACTGTCATGGCCTGCCCATTGAGCACAATGTTGACCAAGAGCTGGGCGACAAGAAAAAAGAGATTCCCAAGCTGTCCAAACGGGGAGCCTGCCGTAAATATGCAGCCAAGTGGGTCAAGACCCAGAAGGCCGAATTTAAGCGTCTGGGCGTTCTCGGTGACTGGGATAAACCCTATCTGACCATGAATTTCGACTATGAAGCGGTGATTGCCAGGGAGTTTAACCGCTTTCTGCTTTCAGGGGCGGTGGTCCGCAACAAGAAACCGGTCTTTTGGTGCTCCACCTGTACCACGGCCTTGGCGGAGGCCGAGGTTGAATATTATGACCACACCTCGCCTTCCATCTATGTGAAATTTCCGGTGGCCGACGACCTTGCGGATATTGATCCGGCACTGGCTGCGGCCAAGGTGTCGGTGGTCATCTGGACGACCACCCCCTGGACCCTGCCGGCCAATCTGGCCGTGGCCTTTCATCCTGATTTTGTCTATGCCGCCGTGAGAGTCCAGGACGAGGTTCTGATCCTGGCCCGGGATCTGGTGGACAAGGTTATGGCCGAGGTGGGAATTACCGACTATGCCATCACCGCAACCTTTTCGGCGCGCGGGCTTGAGCGGAGGAACTGCCGCCATCCCTTCCTGGATCGAAACTCCCTGATGGTCCTTGCCAACTATGTGACCCTTGAGGCCGGTACCGGCTGTGTCCATACGGCCCCGGGGCACGGCGCCGATGATTATCTGACGGGGCTGCGTTATGGTCTGGAGGTTCTGTCGCCGGTTGACAGTGAGGGCCGGTATACGGCAGAGGCCGGAAAATATCAGGGCCAGCAGGTGCCGGCGGTCAACAAGGTGATCAATGCTGATATGCGGGAGTCAGGTGTCCTGCTTCATGAGTCCCCCATTACCCATAGTTATCCCCACTGCTGGCGCTGTAAAAAACCGGTGATGTATCGGGCCACGCCCCAGTGGTTTCTCTCGCTCGAGCAGAATGATCTGCGTGTCAAGGCCCTGGCCGAGATTGAAAATGTGGAGTGGATTCCGGCCTGGGGGAGGCAGCGGATTCAGTCCATGGTTGAAAACAGGCCGGACTGGTGTCTCTCCCGTCAGCGCACCTGGGGGGTGCCCATCACCGTGCTCAGTTGCGAGGAGTGTGGCGAGGTGCTCAAGAGCGAGGCGTTGGTTGAACGTATTGACCTCCTCTTCAGGCAGGAAGGGGCCGATGCCTGGTTCCGCTACGGGGTGGAGGAGTTGCTGCCGCCTGGCACCTGCTGCGCTAAGTGTGGTTCCACTCATTTTGCCAAGGAAGAGGACATCCTTGATGTCTGGTTTGATTCCGGTGTCAGTCATGCCGCAGTCTGCGAGGCGCGCGAAGAGTTGCGTTCCCCTGCCGATCTCTATCTTGAAGGCAGCGATCAGCACCGCGGCTGGTTTCAGTCCTCTCTGCTCACCTCGGTCGGCACCCGTGGCCGGGCCCCGTTCAAGGGTGTTCTGACCCATGGCTATGTGGTTGACGGCAAGGGCAAGAAGATGTCCAAGTCCGTTGGTAATGTGGTTGCCCCTCAGGAGGTGATTGATAAATTTGGCGCCGAGATCCTGCGTCTCTGGGTGGCGAGCGAGGATTACCGTGTTGACGTCAAGGTCTCGGATGAGATCCTGAAGCAGGTGGCTGATGCCTATCGGAAGATCCGCAATACCATTCGTTATATGCTGGGGAATCTCTCTGATTTTGATCCGGGACAGAATGGCGTTGCCTATGCTGATCTGTCGGAGATTGATCGCTGGGCCCTGGCCCGTTTTGAGGAACTGAGAGAACGGGTGACGGCAGCCTATGAACGGTATGAATTCCATTCAATCTATCAGGGGCTCAATTATTTCTGCGGGACGACCATGAGCGCCTTTTATCTCGATATCCTCAAGGACAGGCTTTATTGCTCCGGCCAGGACTCGCCTCTGCGCCGCGCGGCCCAGACAGTGCTGCATGAGATTCTCGACGGTCTGCTTCGTCTCATGAACCCGGTGCTCAGTTTTACGGCGGCAGAATCCTGGGAGTCGCTGTATCATCTGGCCCCGGAGGCGCCCCTTGATCAAGGTGTCTTTTTTGTCGAATTTCCACCGCCGCACCCGGAAAGACGGGACAGTGAACTCGAAGGCAGGTGGGAAAAACTGGTCATGGTCCGATCAGAGATCACCAAGGCCCTGGAAGGAGCCCGTCAGGAAAAGGTGATCGGTCATCCCCTTGAGGCGGAGATATTGCTTCAGGTCGGAGGTGAATGGGCGGAATTTATTCGTCAGGAATGGCTGACCATCAAGGATGTCTGCATCGTCTCGGAATTGACCCCATGTGATGATTTTGGAGCCCTTGAACTCACTCCTTATGTGAGCCGGGAGCTTGCTGGAATTTCGGTGGCAGTACGGCCGGCGAAGGGAGAGAAGTGTGAGCGCTGCTGGATCCGCTCAATCACTGTGGGGCAGAGTCAGGCCCATCCTCAGCTCTGTGGCCGCTGTGCCTCCGTGGTGATGGAGATGGATCCGGGGGTATCAGCCTGAATGAGACGTTTTCTGGCAATCGTTGCCGCAGTTGTGAGTCTCGACCAGTTGACCAAGCTGTGGATTCTGAACTCGTTTTCCCTCTATGACTCTCTGGAGATTATCCCCGGGTTTTTCAGCCTCACCTATCTGACGAACAAGGGCGCTGCCTTCGGCTTTCTGGCCGGACAGACAGGGGCCTGGCGCCACTATCTGTTTCTGGCCCTTGGGGCGGTGGCCCTGGTGGTGATTGTTGTTTCCTGGTTTCGAATACGGCAGAGTCACCCGCTCTATTCAATCAGCCTGCCCCTGATTGGTGGCGGTGCCATTGGCAATCTGATAGATCGTATCAGGTTTGGTGCGGTGGTTGACTTTCTTGATGTCTATATCGGAACCTATCACTGGCCGGCCTTTAATGTGGCGGATTCAGCGATCTGCATTGGGGTGGCTATTTTTCTCCTGGCCAGTATATTAGAAGAAAAAGGAAGAGTGAAAGGTGAAGGTTGAGGAGTCAGGGAGTAGTAAAGTAGCCGAAGTAAAGGTGTTGAGATGATAAAGGTGTTGAGATGAAAATAGCAGTTCTTTTTCCGGGCCAGGGCTCCCAGTATTTGGGCATGGGCCGTGAATTTATAGAAACGGATTCAGATTGTGCGGCTATTATGGAGCAGGCGGAAGAGGTGTGTGGATTGCCCTTGCGTCAGCTCTGCACTGAAGGGCCCATGGAGGAGCTGGTCAGGGCCGCCCATCTGCAGCCGGCCATCACCGTGACCAACCTTATCTGCTGGCAGGCGTTGCAGAAGGCCTGGGCCGGAAGACTTGAGGCCAGTTGTTTTGCCGGACACAGCCTGGGTGAATATTCAGCCCTCTGTGCTGCCGGGGTACTCAGTGTCGAGGATACCCTGCGTCTGGTGGCCAGGCGCGGCATGCTGATGGAGCGGGAGGGGCTGAAATATCCAGGGACCATGCGGGCGGTGCTTGGTCTGAACGTCGCTGATGTGGAAGGAATTATCGCCCGATGTGCGGACGCTGGAGTGGCGACCATCGCCAATCATAACACCGAGCAGCAGGTCGTGATCTCAGGGGAGGTGACGGCGCTGGATGCCATCGGGGTTATTGCTGTGGAGCAGGGGGCGAAGATTATTCCTTTGGCCGTCAGTGTGGCCAACCACAGTCCGCTGGTCGCCGATGCCGTTCCTGATTTTGCCGCCTTTATGGCTGGTGTGGAGTTTAGTCGTCCGCGGACACCTGTCTATTTTAATGTCTTGGCGGCAACGGCAGAGGAACCGGCCATTATGAGAGAGATCATGGCCAGGCAGATAGCCTCCAGGGTTCGCTGGTTTGAGCTCATCCAGGCCATGATCGGCCAGGGAGTTGATACCTTTATTGAAGTTGGTCCCAAGGCCGTGCTGAAAGGGATGGTGCGCAAGATCGCTCCCAAAGGGTATGTCTATCAGGCCCTGCAGTTTGATAACCCTGTCAGTCTGGCCCAATGTCTTGAGCAGATAAAGCAGTAATTGATTTTATCAGGAGTAGATAACCTATTATGATATCAAAAAAAATCTTTATATCGTTCTTGTTTCTGGTATTCATATTTGGACCTGTCTGGGATGCCCCGGCCGATGAGGCTGAAGGAACGGTTGCGTTACCCCGTGATAACGTGAATAAAGAGTTTGATGCCTTTTTTGATTCAGAAGAGACCTCTGATCCTCTGGAGTCGATGAACAGGGTATTTTTTCAGGTGAACGATAAGCTCTATTTCTGGATATTGAAACCTGTCAGCACCGCTTACAGAACGGTAGTCCCCCATAGTTTTCGCCAGTGTTTTGGCAATTTTTTTGATAATGTCGCGGCCCCGGTGCGGGTGGTGAATAATCTGTTGCAGGGCAAGCTTGCCGGGGCGGGGGTCGATTTTTCCAGATTTCTGATTAACTCCACCGTCGGAGTTCTTGGGCTTGGTGATCCTGCTTTGCACTCCTTTGGGCTTGAACCCAGGTCAGAAGATTTCGGACAGACCTTGGGGTTTTGGGGCCTAGGAGAAGGCGTGTATCTCTGTCTGCCGATTATCGGGCCATCGACTCTTCGTGATTCAGTTGGTCTTGTCGGTGATGGTTTACTTCATCCTGCCACGTATGTCTTAGGTACCCCCCAGGAAAGGACTGCCTATTATTCTACCGATAAGGTGAATCTGCTGTCTCTGCATCCGGATCTTTATGAAGACATGAAAAGATATTCTCTGGATCCTTATATCTCCATGCGGCAGGTCTATCTTGAATACAGGCGGGACAAGGTCAAGGACAGGGCAGTGAGGAATGAGATGATGACTGAGTTCTGATGACGCCGTTCTCTGAAACATGGAAATGGTGTGATCAGCGTAAGGAACCGGTCGCTCCGCACCTGTTCATGGCCTGCATAACGAAAGAGGTCGAGATGATCGGATTGTATTGTGGCAGCAACTTAGTGCCTTACAGATTATTTTCTTGTTTTTTTGCAAGAAAATAATCTGCGAAAGGCACTTATCCCGTTCATAGGGGTTAGAGTTGAATGAAAAATATTACTGTGAAATTTAAGGAAGATGAATATTATGAGATATATGCAGGTATTGTTGGTGTTGATTTTTTGCTCTTTTTTGCCTGACTCTTCGGCCCAGGCTGTACCTGGGCCCACAGAGCAGTTAAAACCTACATTGAATGTTCTGCTAGACATTCTGCTTGATCCTTCCTTGAAAGGAAGCGAGCATAAGGAGGCGCGACGTGCCAAGATTATGGGGCATGTGACCCAGCGTTTCGATTTTCGCGAGATGTCCCAACGGGTTATCGGCAGGGAATGGAGGAGTTTGTCTCAGGAACAGCAGGACTATTTTCAGGAACTTTTCACCAAGCTTCTTGAAAATGCCTATATCGGCAAATTTGAGAGTTACTCAGGCCAGGAGGTCCAGTATATCGGGGAACGGATAAGGGACGAGAGGGCGATTGTTTCAACCCAGATTGAAAATAATAGCCAGTGGCTCCCTGTTGATTATATTATGATCAACAAAGAAGCTCAGTGGATGGTGTATGATATCAATATTGAAGGCGTGAGTCTGGTTCGCAATTACATGGAACAGTTTAAGTCTATCCTCCGTCGTGACAAGTTTGACGGGTTGATAAAGCTGCTGGAGGAAAAAAACAGAACTTTTGAATAATTCAGCATTCTCAGAGCACCTTTTCGGGTTGGAACAGAAAGGCTATGCCGAGGTTTTCTCTTTTCTTGACGTGGAAAAACAGAAGCGACTTGCCTCCCTGGTGACAGAAGTGACTCTTGAGCAGGGTGCGTTTCTGTTTGAGGTCGGCGATCCTGCGGCGGAGGTCTTTTTTCTGGCCCAAGGACGGTTGTCGGTATACAAAAAAACAGGCTTTCATCGTAAAATGCAGGTGGTGGCTATTCTCGATCCAGGAGCAATGGTGGGTGAGGCTGGTCTGCTGGCAGGACATATCCGGGGAGTAAGCGTCAGGGGTATTGAGGCATCGCATCTTTTTTGTTTGGGGCGTCAGGCCCTGGAGGCCCTGGAGCAAACTGATTCTCAACTGGTCACCCAGCTTTTGAAACGATTGCTGCTGATAAGCAGTCTGCGTCTGGCGAAGACTACTGAACGCTTGGCTCAGGTCTTGTAGTGAAGATAGCTTTTTGACCTCTCTGTCCCTGATAAACTCAATTGATTTGTCCTCGGATGGATCAGGATTGGATGACAAAGTTCCTGGTCTTGTTTTTTTTTCTGGCCATTCTTGTTAAAATTGTTTATTTTTATTTTTTTTTTCCGTACGCATTCTGTTGAGTGTATTTTTTTTAGATTCAATTCTCTGTTGTGTGTAAAAAAAGGAAATCCGCTGTCGTGCTTGTAGAAAATCTCTGAGTGTGCCGATTTTGTGCGGTTGATCAGCAGGTTGTTTGTTAATATAAGTGTATGTTAATTCAAATTTACCCTGAAAAACAGGTATTGTTTTTTACTGGAGGATATTATGGCTTTACCCAAGAGACGACATTCTCACTCTCGTACCCATAAAAGAAGATCGCATGATGCCCTGAGCGCGCCGGCTATGTCTATCTGCTCTGAGTGCAGTGCACCAAAACAGCCCCATCGTCTTTGCCCAAGTTGTGGAAAATACAAGGGCCGTACGGTTGTGAGTCTTGACGTTGATGTAGAATAGGGTGTAATCGTGCAGATTGCCCTGGATGCCATGGGCGGAGACCATGGTCCCGAAGAACTGATTGGCGGGGCATTGCTTGCTGTAAAGCAGGCCGATCTGCAAGTCACCTTGGTTGGTAACCAGCAGATTCTGCAGGCTCATCTTGACCGGTTAAGGTCTGGTGACGTCGAGTCATCACAGATCCGGATTGTTCATGCTTCGGAGGTGGTGGAGATGGGTGAATCACCTGTTGATGCTATCCGCCGAAAAAAAGATTCCTCGGTACTGGTTGCCTTTGAGCTTGTACGTCAAGGTCTGGCTGATGCTGCTGTCAGTGCTGGAAATTCAGGGGCAACGATGGCGGCGGCTGTGCGAAAACTCGGCCGGATGGAATATGTGTCCCGGCCGGGAATTGCCAGTATCTTTCCTACCTTGAAGAAACCGGTTGTCATGATGGATGTTGGGGCAAATGTAGATTGTCGTCCCCAGCATCTTTTTCAATTTGCAGTTATGGCCTCTGCCTTTTCCCACATATTTGATATCGATCATCCACGAATTGGTCTCCTCAGCATTGGTGAAGAAGTTGGGAAGGGGAACACCCTTGTCAAAGAAACCTATGCCCTGCTGGCCGCCAGTTCCTTGAACTTTGTGGGAAATGTGGAGGGGCGTGATGTCTTTCAAGGCGATGTTGATGTGATCGTCTGTGATGGGTTTGTCGGCAATATCTGTCTGAAGCTCAGTGAAGGTCTGGCTGGGGCTGCCATGCAGATGCTGAAAGACGAGATCATGAAGTCAACTGCGGCCAAGATCGGCTATTTTTTTGCCCGTCCCGCCTTCAGAGCCTTTGCCAGGCGTGTGGATTATGCGGAATATGGTGGTGCACCCCTGCTCGGTGTCAATGGCATTGGTATTATCTGTCATGGTAAATCCAGCACTGAGGCTATTAAAAATGCAATCCTTGAAGCTGCCAAGATGGTTGAGAAACAGGTGAACCAGAGAATAACTGAAGGCCTTGCCGCGAACGCGCTGGGTGAGGAGATGGGAAGCTGATGGGTACCGCAATTCTTGGGACAGGGGCATATCTGCCAGAGCGGATTGTGACCAATCAGGATCTTGAAAAGATCGTTGATACCAGTGACGAATGGATACAGACCAGAACCGGGATCCGTACTCGTCATATTGGTGGCCAGGGCGATGAGACCTATCTGCTTGCGTCCAGGGCTGCTGCATCTGCTTTGCAGATGGCTGAGGTTTCTGCCGCTGAAATCGATCTTATCATCGTGGCGACTATTTCTTCGCACATGCTTATGCCTTCTTGTGCCTGTTTCGTTCAGAAAGAGATTGGTGCCAGCAGGGCCTTTGCTTTTGATATCAATGCCGCCTGCTCAGGATTTGTCTATGCTCTTGATATGGCTGATAAATATATCCAGGTCGATCCAAGCAAGAAGATTCTGGTGATCGGAGCGGAAACCCTTTCCAGTCGCACTAATTGGGAAGATAGAAATACCTGTATCCTTTTTGGCGATGGAGCCGGAGCCGTTGTCCTGGGACATGCTGAAGGGAGCCGAGGGGTGATCGGGGCCAAGTTGTTTGCTGATGGCAATCTCTGGAGTCTGCTGCACATGCATACGGCTCCCAGCTGTAATCCCGAATTACTCCAGTCTGCAAGTCCAGGTGTCCATATCGTCATGGAGGGCCGTGAGGTCTTTAAATATGCGGTTAAGGCCATGGAAGAGGCCGTGCTCGCGCTTCTGGAACAGGAACAGGTAGCGATTGACGCCATTAGCCTGGTCATTCCGCATCAGGCAAATATCCGTATTCTGAACAAGTTGGTCGAACGTCTGGGGATTGGGGCGGAAAAAGTTGTTATAAATGTACAAAAATATGGTAATACCTCGGCTGCCTCCATCCCGATTGCCCTCGATGAGGCAAATCGTGCATCCAGGATACAAGCGGGTGATATCATTTTGCTATGTTCCTTCGGCGGCGGTTTTACTTGGGGTGCAGCTCTGATCAGGTGGTAGTTATTCTTTTTTGTTATCATTGTGAACTTGTCAGGTAATATTGGCAAAAAGAGAAGAACAGAGTCGCGCTTGATGCTCCAAAGGTTCTTTCTTCGGGCGGCCCTCGAGGGAGTGTGCGTCACCAGGCCATTCAAGGCCGATTAACTGAATGAGGGGATAAGCCTTTCCTTGAATGGCCTCCATGCCTTCTAATGAGGAGACAAATTGGACTATTTTTTAACTGAAGAACAAGAGATGATCGTGGGGATCGCCCGGCAGATTACCGATGAGAGGATTATTCCACAGCGGGCTGAACTTGACGAAAACGATGCCTTTCCCCGGGCAATACTCAATGAGATGGCTCGAGCCGATCTCTTCGGTATCCCTATTCCTGAAGAGTTTGGCGGTTTTGGCGGCGGGTGTTTTGATATCGTCCTGGCCCTGGAGCAGTTGGGCCGTGGTTGTATCGGTGTGGGCACTGCCTTTGCCGCCAGTTCGCTTGGGATCTATCCTCTGCTTATTGCCGGCTCTCGGGAGATGTGCGAAAAATATCTCCCAGATGTGGCTAGCGGTAAGAAATTTGCAGCCTTTGGCCTGACCGAGGCCAATGCCGGCTCCGATGCCTCAGGCATTCAGACAACGGCGGTGCTTGATGGCGATGAGTGGGTCTTAAACGGCACCAAACAATGGATCACCAATGGTGGGGAGGCCCAGATCTATACGATCGTTGCCATCACCGACCGGAGCAAAGGAGCGCGCGGCGCATCCATGCTGGTGGTAGAAGAGGGTGATCCCGGTTTCAGTTGTGGTCCGAAAGAGAAAAAAATGGGGATTCGGTCATCATCGACCACCGAGCTTATCTTTAAGGATTGTCGCATTCCCAAAGACAGATTGATCGGTCGCAAGGGAACCGGCTTTATAACCGTTATGAAGACCCTTGATTCTTCCAGGCCGGGGATTGCGGCGCTGGGTCTGGGGCTGGCGCAGGGGGCACTTGACGAGGCTGCCACGTATGCCAAACAGCGTGTCCAGTTCGGTAAACCCATCATAGCCTTCCAGGCGGTCCAGCACATGCTTGCTGACATGGCTATTCAACTTGAGGCGGCGCGGGCCCTGGTCTATGGTGCGGCCAGGCATATCGATGCCCATCCCAAGGACATATCCAAGGTCTCTTCCATGTGCAAGGTCTTTGCCACGGATATGGCCATGAAGGTTGCCACTGACGCCGTGCAGGTGATGGGTGGGTATGGCTATATGCGTGAGTATCCCGTGGAGAAGATGATGCGGGATGCCAAGATATTGCAGATCTATGAGGGCACCAATCAGATTCAGCGTAATGTGGTTGGACAGGAACTGAACAAGGAATATGGCCGCGCCTGAACGGTCGGCTAATAGGATGATATGAAGATCATTGTCTGTATTAAACAGGTGCCTGATGCCAAGGACGTTCGTCTGGATCCCAAGACTAATACCCTGGCCAGGGAAGGAGTGCAGTCGATCATGAACCCTTATGATCTGCATGCGGTGGAAGAGGCGGTACGTTTAAGGGAACTTCTTGGTGGTGAGGTAACTGTTTTGAGTATGGGGCCGCCCCAGGCCGAAGAGGTCCTCAGGCAGGCGATTTCCTGCGGCGCTGATCAGGCGGTACTGGTCTCTGATCGGGCCTTTGCCGGCGCCGATACCTGGGCCACCTCCTATACCCTGGCCAAGGCCGTGAATGTTATTGGCGCCTTTGACCTTGTCCTTTGTGGAAAACAGGCAATTGACGGTGATACGGCCCAGGTCGGTCCGGGTCTTGCCATGCGTCTGCAGATCCCGTACGTGACCTGTGTGCAGAAGGTGCGAGAGGCCACGGATTCCGGGCTGGTTCTCGAGAGGATGATGGATGATGGCTATGATGTCCTGGCGCTTGATTTTCCGGCCTTGTTGACAGTGGTGAAAGATCTTAATGAGCCACGGGTTCCATCCCTGAAGGGGAAAATGCGGGCCAAGAAGGCGGAGATCAGAAGATTGACGGCAGCCGATATAGGTGCTGATCCTGCCTGTATCGGTCTGCCAGGTTCTCCAACTCAGGTGGTAAAGGTCTTTCCACCGGAGGCACGGCGTAAGCGGGCTGTTTTTACAGGCAACCTTGACGACCAGATCGGGCAGCTTGTTGACAGTTTGCACCCGTATCTGTGAGACTGGAGAAAACGAAATGTTGATTATAGATAAAGAGCTGTGCGTCGGTTGCGGCATCTGTGAGAGCAGCTGTCCTTTTGGTGCAATTAGTGTGGTCGAAGGCTGTGCCGTGGTGGGTGACGGCTGTACTCTCTGCGGAACATGCGTGGAGGTCTGTGAGCCCGGGGCCTTGAAAATAGAAGGTCTGGAAGAAAACGCTTCCATGGACCTTGCCAGCTGGTCCGGGGTCTGGGTCTATGGCGAATTCAGGGGAGGAACCCTGGCGCCAGTCGCCCTGGAGCTGTTGGGCATAGGCCGCAGACTGGCCGATACCCGTAAGGTGCCGTTGTCCGTGGTCCTGATTGGCTCGGAAACAAGAGATGCGGCAGAACAACTTATTGGCCATGGAGCCGACACGGTGTACCGGATTGATGATCCGGCGCTGGCCCATTTTACCGATGAGGCCTACGGGGCAATTATGACCGCTCTGATCCGGCAGCATAAACCGGAAATCGTCCTGGCCGGGGCCACTGCCATCGGCCGTTCCTTTATTCCCGGTGTTGCCACAACCTTGGGCGCCGGCCTTACAGCTGATTGTACTCAGCTTGCCATCCGTGAAGAGGATGGCACCTTGTTGCAGACCAGACCTGCCTTTGGCGGCAATATCATGGCGACCATTGCCTGTCCGAACTCAAGGCCGCAGATGTCCACCGTGCGCCCCAAGGTCATGGCCGCCCTCGTCTTTGATGGTGAGCGACAGGGGGATATTGTTGATGTGAAGCCAAGGCCTGAACAACTTGCCACCCGGGTGCGGGTCATTGAATCCGTGGTCTCGAAAGAAGATAATGTTAATATTCAGGAAGCGGATATTCTGGTTGCAGGTGGTCGTGGACTAGATAACGCCAAGGGATTTACCCTGATGCGTGAGCTTGCTGACTCGCTCGGTGGTGCAGTTGCCGCCACTCGGGGTGCAGTAGATGCCGGATGGATCGGGTATCCCCATCAGGTCGGGCAGACCGGCAAGACCGTGGCGCCAAAACTGTACATTGCCTGTGGAATCTCCGGAGCAGTACAGCACGTGGCCGGTATGCAGTCAGCAGAGACCATTGTCGCTATAAACCGTGATAAAGATGCCCCGATCTTTGATGTCGCTGATTTTGGTCTGGTGGGAGATCTGTTTGAGATCGTACCCAAACTTCTAAAAGCGATTGAGGAGCGGCGCAAGTCATGAGCCTTACCGGAAAGACAGCACTGGTGACTGGTGGCAGCCGTGGTATCGGGCGGGCCATATGTCAACGTATCAGTGCTATGGGCGCTCATGTGTACATTAATTATGTGTCGAACCCCGCAGCGGCCGAAGAATCCAGAACCCTGATTCAGGAATCCGGTGGCCGCGCCGATATCATCTGTTTTGATGTGGCTGACGGGGAACAGGTGCAGAACGCCATCAAGCAGATTGCAGCGGAGGCCGGATCCCTGGATGTCTTGGTTAATAACGCCGGGATCACCCGTGATGGCCTGATGGCCAGAATGAAGGAGTCAGATTGGGATCTGGTCATCGATACTAACCTGAAAGGTGCCTTTCTCTGTGCCAAGGCCGCATCCCGTTTGATGATGAAAAATAAATGGGGTCGGATCGTCAATATCACTTCCGTTATCGGTTTTACCGGCAATGCCGGTCAGGTCAATTATGCCGCGGCCAAGGCAGGACTTGTGGGCTTGACCAAGTCGATGGCCAGGGAGTTTGCCTCCCGGAACATCACGGTGAATGGGGTTGCTCCGGGTTATATTGTGACTGACATGACCAGTGCTTTGTCTGAAGAAATTCAGGAAAAGATCAAAGGTGAGATCCCGCTGGCCGCCTTGGGAACCCCTGAAGATGTTGCCGGTGCAGTGGCCTATTTGCTAGGTGATGATGGTCGTTATATGACCGGGCAGGTCTTGCATGTGAATGGTGGAATGTATATGTAGAAGGAATGGGGAAAGGTATCCCTGATGTGTTGACTTGAATTTCTGGGTTGTATCTTTTTGTTTTTATTAACGTATAAAAAAATTGGAGAAAAAAAATGGCTATAGATCAACAGATGGTCGATATTATTGTTGAGCAGTTGAGTGTCGAAAAAGATAAAGTAGTGCCAAATGCTTCATTTGTGGATGATCTTGGTGCTGACTCTCTGGATCTGGTGGAGTTGATTATGGCCATGGAAGAGGAATTTGATGTTGAGATTCCTGATGAAGATGCCGAGAAGATCAATACCGTCCAAAATGCCATTGATTATATCAATAAGCTCAAATAAACTGAAATAAGGGACGCGAAAAATATTAACCCCGATGAACGGGATAAGTGCCTTTCGCAGATTATTTTCTTGCAAAAAAAAACAAGAAAATAATCTGTAAGGCACTAATATTTTTCGCGTCCCCCCCTAAGCTGAAAATGAGTGCGATCGTCGAAGACGAGAGCACCCTGTGCTTGTAAAAAAACGAATCTGTTGGCCTGAGGGAGTTTACATGGCAAGGCGTAGAGTTGTCGTTACAGGGGTTGGTCTGGTAACACCGCTTGGCACTGGGACAAAAAAAACCTGGGAAAATATCTGTGCCGGAACCAGTGGGGTTGGACTTATAACCCGCTTTGATACCAGTGATTATGTGGTAAAGATTGCAGCAGAGGTAAAGGACTTTCAGGCAGAAGATTTTATTGAGAAAAAACTTGCCAAGCACCTTGACTTTTTTGTTCAGTATGCCATCGCTGCGGCCAAGATGGCCTATGAAGACAGTGGCGCAATCATCGATGAGACCAATTGTCAGCGGGTAGGGGTTGTTACCGGCTGTGGGATGGGGGGGCTTCCCACCATTGAGCAGAATCATCAGAGCTGCCTGGAACGTGGACCAAAAAAGATCTCACCTTTCTTTATTCCCATGGCTATTCCCAATATGGCTTCCGGCCATATCTCCATGCAGCTGGGAGCGAAAGGCCCCAATCTTTCCCTCTCAACTGCATGTGCCGCAGGGACCCATGCCGTTGGTGAGGCCTATCGCTCCATTGTCTATGGCAGCAGTGATATGGTGATTACCGGTGGTACTGAGTCCGTAATCTGTCCCCTTGGGGTTGGCGGATTCAGTGCCATGAAGGCCCTTTCCACCCGGAATGAGGCACCGGAACAGGCATCCCGTCCTTTTGATAAGGATCGGGACGGTTTTATCATGTCTGAGGGTTCCGGGATGCTCATTGTTGAAGAGCTGGAGCATGCCCTCAAACGCGGCGCCACGATCTATGCGGAAATAACCGGTTATGGCGCCAGCAGTGATGCCTATCATATCGCCGCTCCACCTGAAAATGGAGAAGGGGCGGCTCGCTGTCTGCGCATGGCCTTGCAGGATGCCGGCCTCAGGCCTGAAGATATTGATTACATCAATGCCCACGGCACTTCCACCCCGTTAAATGATCGTTGTGAAACCCAGGCCATTAAAACGGTCTTTGGTGATCATGCCAGAAAGCTTGCCATCAGTTCCACAAAATCGATGACCGGCCATATGCTTGGCGCTTCCGGCGGGATAGAAGCGGCCTTTACGGCCCTCAGTATCCGCGAACAGATTGCCCCGCCGACGATGAATCTGCAGGAACCAAGTCTCGAGTGTGATCTTGATTATGTGCCGAATAAGGCCAGAAAGATGGAGATCCGGGCGGCTGTATCCAATTCCTTTGGCTTCGGCGGCACCAATGGTGTTATTGTCATGCAGCGATATAATGGTTGATATGTTTTTTACAGCGGCTTAACTTCTGCGTTGTTAAAAAAAAATTATCCCCGGCATATCCATTAGATGCACCGCCAGGGCCCTTCCTGCGCTGCGCCTGCGGTAATTTTTTTCGTACGCCTTGAATTTTAATCCCGATGAACGGGATAAGTGCCTTACAGATTATTTTCTTGTTTTTTTGCAAGGAAATAATCTGTAAGGCACTAAATGAACATCCTGCCTTTTCGAGGCTAGTCAAGGAAAAGACCTGGTACTGGAGTGTGATGTGAAGATAGCAGTTGGCGCCGATCATGGCGGTTTTTATTTGAAAGAGATGGTGCGAGCGCTGGTGGCCGAGCTGGGCCATGACGTTCAGGATCTGGGCTGTTATTCGACGGCCTCTGTTGATTATCCAGACCTGGCCAGGCTGGTCTGTGAACAGGTTGACGCCGGGAGTGTCGAGCGTGGCATCCTGATCTGTGGAACTGGGCTTGGCATGTCCATGGCTGCCAACAGATATACACGTGTGCGTGCGGCCCTCTGTCATGATCATTATACCGCCCGCATGAGTCGTGAACATAATAATGCCAATGTGCTCTGTATGGGGGAAAGGGTTATTGGTCAAGGCGTAGCTGATGATATTGTCCGCACCTGGCTGGCGGTTGAATTCAGCGGTGGCCGTCATCTGGGCCGTATTGAACTGTACAGTAAATGCTGAAGGCAGGCAGATCGGGAATAACGTAGGCAGACCGGCATTGAGAAAATGAAATGCCGGTTTTTTGTTTAAAAGGAGTTTTAAGGAAATGGCTTTTCGGCCACTTTTCTCCGGTTTCTATTTGATTAACTGTTCTATGAACGACGGCCTCGTCTGTCTATGAAAAGAAATCTGGTTGCCTGTCAACTGGAAAAGCAAAAGGTACATATGCTATGAACGCATTACAAAAAAAAGATCCTGAAGTTTATAATAGTATTAAGCTTGAATATAAGCGTCAGAATAATCAGCTGGAGCTGATTGCCTCTGAAAATATTGCATCACAGGCAGTTCTTGATGCTCAGGGCTCGATTTTTACTAATAAATATGCCGAAGGGTATCCGCAGAAACGATATTACGGAGGGTGTGATTTTGCCGATCAGGTGGAAACATTGGCCATCTCCCGGGCCAAAGAGATCTTTGGCGCCGAGTATGCCAATGTCCAGCCTCATTCCGGATCTCAGGCCAATATGGCCGTCTATTTTGCCACCCTGAAACCAGGAGACAAGGTTCTGGGAATGGATCTTGCCCATGGTGGTCATCTGACCCATGGCAGCGGGGTAAACTTCTCCGGTCAACTCTTTGATTTTATTTCCTATGGTGTCGAGCGTGATACAGAACAGATCAACATGGAAAAAGTTGAACAGTTTGCCTTTGAAAACAAACCCAAGATGATCGTGGCCGGTGCCAGTGCCTATTCCAGGTTTATCGATTTTGCGGGTTTTCGGAAGATCGCCGATGAGATCGGCGCCCTTTTTATGGTGGATATGGCCCATATTGCCGGTCTGGTAGCGGCCGGAGTGCATCCATCCCCTGTGCCCTATGCGGATTTTGTCACCACCACGACCCATAAGACCCTGCGTGGTCCCAGGGGGGGCTTGATCCTGGCACCGGAAAAATGGGGCAAGGTTCTGAACAGTCATATCTTCCCTGGAATACAGGGTGGACCATTGATGCATGTTATCGCAGCCAAGGCCGTCGGCTTTAAAGAGGCCATGAGTGATGATTTTAAGATGTATCAGTCTCAGGTGGTGGAAAATGCCAAGGCCCTGGCTGCAGGATTGATGGCCAAGGATTTCAGACTGGTCTCCGGGGGCACCGATAATCATCTTTTTCTGGTTGATCTGAGCAACAAGGATATTACCGGCAAAGAGGCGGAAGAGCTTCTTGAGCAGGGGGGACTGACGGTGAATAAAAACGCGATTCCCTTTGACACCCAGTCCAGGTTTGTGACCAGCGGTGTGCGTATCGGCACGCCGACGGTGACCACCCGGGGGTTAAAGACTGCCGAAATGTTGCTCATTGCCGACTGGATTGAGCGGATTATCAGCAATCGTGATCAACAGACCATCACCCAGGTGCGTCAGGAAGTACGTGATCTGTGCGCCAGATTCCCGCTTTCCGCCATTGTTGACCCCGTATAAGCCGGAGAAGCCATGAAGTGTCCTTATTGTGGTCATCTTGATAACAAGGTTATTGACTCTCGCTTGAATAAGGAGAGTACTATTACCAGACGGCGGCGCTCTTGTCTGGATTGCAATCAGCGTTTTACCACCTATGAACGGCTGGAAGTGATGATGCCGGTATTGGTGAAAAAAGACGGGCGTCGTGAGTCCTGGGATCGTCAAAAAATGGTGGCGGGCCTGGAAAAGGCCTGTGAAAAAAGACCGGTAAGCTGTGATGATATCGATGCCTTCGTCGATGAGATCGAAAGAAAATTGCAGGATTTTGGATCAAAGGAAGTTGCTTCCCGGGTGATTGGTGAGTGGGTTATGGAGGAGCTTCCTGATCTTGACGAGGTCGCCTATGTTCGTTTTGCCTCTGTCTATCGACAGTTCAAGGATGTAAGCGAGTTCGTCGATGAGTTGCAGACCCTGGTCGATGCCAGAGAAGTCAAAGAGCTATAATGTTGACAGCTGAGTATGATCACTCTTTTATGCGTCTGGCCCTGAAGGAGGCGCGTAAAGGGCTTGGCCGGACCTCTCCCAACCCTTGTGTGGGGGCTGTTATCGTCCGCGATCAGACGGTTATTGCCACGGGATATCATAAAAAGGCAGGGACGCCCCATGCCGAGATACATGCCCTGCGCCGGGCTGGAGAATCGGCCAGAGGTGCCACTCTCTACGTGACCCTGGAGCCCTGTAATCATACAGGCCGGACCCCGCCTTGTACCAGGGCGATCGTTGCCGCCGGGATCAGGCGGGTGGTGGTCGGGTTGGAAGATCCCAATCCCCTGGTTGAAGGCAGCGGCAACACCTATCTGCAGGGTCAGGGGCTTGAGGTGACCAGCGGGGTGCTGGAAGCAGAATGTCGCGATCTTAACCGCCCGTTTATCAAACATATCACCCGGGGATTGCCTTGGGTAGTGATGAAGGCCGGGATGAGCCTTGATGGACGTATTAGTTTTCAGCCGCATCAGAGTGGCTCGATAACTGGGCCCGCCTCACTGCATCAGGTCCATCGCCTGCGTGATCGCCTGGATGCCATCCTGGTGGGGAACGCTACTGTCATGGCGGATGACCCCTCTCTTACCACTCGTCTGCCGCATGGCCGGGGTAGAGATCCCATCCGTGTCATCCTTGATACCCATCTGAATATCTCGGAATCTGCTCGGCTGCTTTCTCTCGACTCCTTGGCACCGACCTGGATTTTCTGCGGAACTGAAGTGAGCATTGAAAAAAAAGAAAGGTTCAGTAAGAGAGGAAAGGTCGTGATCCATCAGGTGGGATGCGGGGCAGATGGCAGGGTTGATCTTCTGCAGATGTTAACGATCCTTTCCCTTGAGGGAGTCATGTCGCTGCTTGTTGAGGGCGGAGCGACTGTTCATGGCTCTTTTTTAAGGCAGCAGCTGGTCGATCATGTCAATCTTTTTATCGCTCCGATCTTTGCGGGCAGCTCTGGCACTCCGGTTGTGGACGGAATGAATGTTGCCGGTGGTGAAGATGCAATCCGTCTGCACAATGTCCGTTACCGCCGTCTCGGTCAGGATCTCATGGTGGAAGGTGATGTCTCGTATCCGAGTACTTCCTGATTCCTTGAGGAGTTGAACTGCACTCTTCTTTCGTTGCTTCTCACTGCTTTTTTTGGTGCCAGTCCTTTTCACAACTTTCCCAATCCACAAAAGTCTTTGTAAGGTAGACCTCATCTTTCTCAAAATTAAGGCTATGGGTGATCTCATAGTTGTCAGGCAGCTTGAGCCTTCTCACCTTCTCTTTAAAGAGCTGTTCAGCCTCACTGCTCCGGGGATAAGAATTTTTTTGCAGGAGCTCAAGAAGCGTATGGGCCTTTTGCGGCGGATTCATCTCCTTATGCACCAGAATTTCCTTGAACTTCTGTTCTGCAAATAATGAGGAAATAGTTTTATGAGAACGGAGGGCGAGGTCCCGGCTCAGCGTTACTATCCTGTTTTGTTTGCCTGTCCCAGGTTGCAGTAGATCAAAGAGGGATGAAAGGGTCATTCTGTCCTTTGAGGGCAGGGCGAGGAGTTCAAAAGCTGTTTTGTCACTGATAAGTCCATGGTGAACCTGGCGCTGTATCGTTTCTTCCAGGGTTGAGAGGCGGGTTAGTCTTTGAATAAGAGCCGTCTGCTTTTTATATCCCAGGCGCGGGAGAAAGAAATCAGCTATATCTTTCTCATCCATTGTACCCAGACAATAGTTGAGGAAAAAAGCAATTTCCATGGGAGAAAGTGGCCCATTGGACTGCTGATCAGTCAGGATATAGAGGAAAAAAGCAGATGGCGGAAGTGCTGGCTGAATAACCAGGCAGGGAAGGCTTGTCTGCTTGAAATAATGTCTGACTGCATATAAACGCCTGCGGCCGCAGACAAGGTTGAAGGTTCCATCCTGTGCCTGTTGAACAACGGGAGGGTGCAGGATGCCTGACTCTTCCAATGATTGTTTGAGTGCCGGGGAAGGTGTGTCGTCCAGGAAAGGATGAACAGTCCAGTTAGGGGTGGTGTTGATTGAATCCAGGGTGATAATCTTAAATTGGGGATGGGTGGACATAGACAAGGGTTGTTAAGTGTTTGTTGAAAAGAAGGAAATGGAATCAGAGTATGGCTCTGGGTGCATGCGAACGGTTCAGAGCTGAAGCGGTTTAGCTGCTGCGGTAAATTCTGAACATCTTTGTCTCAACAACACCTATCCTCTCTAGCCCATCGATATAAGCCGCTGTAAAAAAATAACATAGCCATCTAAGGGACTCGGAGCGGCATAAGGAGCCGTAACAAAATAGGTATAAATGGCCATGTCATTTCGTAACGGCTCCTAAGTTGCTGAGACAAAGAGAAAAAAGCGGTGATGAATCATGAACTGAGAGGAACTTAAGGATTATTTATCTTGTCACGCAGGATCCCGGAGGGTTTAAAGGTGATCACTCTTCGAGCATCAAGGGTCAGTTCGTCTCCGGTTTGCGGGTTACGGCCTCTTCTTGAATTCTTGTCTTTGACGTTAAACTTTCCAAAACCACTCAGAAGCAGGTCTGAGCCATTGATAAGAGTGTTTTTTGAGATGCGAAGAAAGGCCTCGACTGATTCAGTTGCCTGGGTTTTGCTGAGGGAGCTATGGGTTTTGTAGACTTGTTGAACGAGTTCTGCCTTTGTGAGTGTCATGCTGTTCTCCATTAATAGAAAAAATCTGATTTTTAACTGTAAAAACTGATAAGAAACTATCAAAATCGGGATGGTGAACTTTAGGGCTGTTGCCCAGGATCAACCACCAACCACTGATGCCATCGAGAAGATAGGCAGGTACATTGCAACGACAATACCACCTATCATTCCCCCTAAGACAACCATCATCAAGGGTTCAATCATGGCGGTAAGATTGCTTACGGCTTGATCAACTTCATCGTCATAAAAATCGGCAATCTTGGTCAGCATGGTGTCGAGGGCGCCGACAGATTCACCGACATTAATCATCTGGACCACCATGTTTGGAAAGACACCGCTCTCTTCAAGGGGTTCGGCAATGGGGCGACCCTCGCTGATACTTGCTGCGACTCTAAAGACAGCTCCCTCAATAACCTTGTTTCCGGAAGTTTTAGCGACAACCTGAAGGGCGTCGAGGATGGGGACACCGCTCTGGAGCATGGTGCTCAGTGTTCGGGTAAATTTAGCAACGGCCACTTTTCTGATCAAGGGACCAATGATGGGTGCGCGTAAAAGCATGGCATCTATTTTGAGACGGCCTTTTTCTGTCTGGTATATTTTTTTGATGCCAAAAATAATGGCGAATATTCCCATGATAATGTAGAGGAAATTCGATTTCATGAAATTACTCATCTGAACAACTATTTGTGTAGGGATGGGCAGAGCGGCCCCCATACTCGAAAACATTTCTTCAAAAACAGGAATAACAAAGATGAGAATGACGCCAAGGATCAGAAAAGAGATGGCAAGACAGATGACAGGGTAGGTCATTGCCCCTTTTATCTTTTTTTGCAGGGCCATTGATTTTTCCTTGAATGCAGCAAGCCGTCCAAGAATGGTGTCGAGGATACCACCTGTCTCACCAGCCTCAATCATATTGGAAAAAAGATTGTCAAAGACCGTCGGATGTTTCCTCATCGCATCGGCGATGGTGGTTCCGGTTTCCACATCCCTCTTTATGGCGGTAAGAACCGTTTTGAACGTTGAGTTGTCCTGTTGTTTTGCTAAGATCTCCAGACTTTGGATCAGCGGCAGTCCGGCATCAATCATCGTGGATAGCTGACGGGTGAAGATCACAAGATCCTTGCCGGTTACTTTTTTCTTAAAAAAGGCAATATTCTCCAACAGGTCTTTGGGCTTCTCTTTTATAGCGATATCCTGGATACGTAGCCGTTTGACATGGGCTAATGCAGCCGCCTGATCAGGAGACTCTACTTCACCTTTGCGTTTGATACCTTGTGAATTGACGCCTTTCCATATATAGACTGGCATGTCCTGTGCCCTCTTTGAAGATCAGTGTAATTATATTGTGTAAATTTAAATAATTGAATGATATTGGTCGAAGATGAATTTTATTCTATCTCATGAAGTCGCCGAATACAAGGAAGTTGCAATAAGAGGTTGCTTTTTTTTTATTGTTTCTTTGTGCAGGGAAGACAACGACTTGCTGATCGTTTCACCTGAGGGTAGGGATTTGGATGAGCTTCAGGTGACGTTGTTCACTCTTGATGTTTTTTACTTGAGAAAATCTGCATCTTTTGTTATTGTATTAATTTTTTATATGAATCATGGCTTGATTTTAGGTTCAATGAGACAAGGATGAGCTTTCGCTCCAATAAGCATGACATGATTGTAAAGTCGTTTGAGAAATCAGGAGGATAGGATGCAAAAACAAGTTGTGAAAAGTTATAGCGAAAGAAATTTTGAGTCTGTGATTGATAAGTGTGCTGGTTGTGAAAGGATTGTTGAAGAATCAGGAGTACAGTTCTGTAAAACGTATATGCAGCCAGAGGCTAAGTGGCGTAACGGAATCTGTAATTTTGCAACACACGCAAAACCGGAAATTTCTGTTGTCACTGTCCGTGTTAATCCCTTGAAGGCTGCCAAGAGGGCATCTGCTAAAGGTAAAAAATAATAGATATTTACTAGAGATAAAAAAAGCTCCTGTTCATTATAATGAACAGGAGCTTTTTTTTTGTCGATTTGAGACCGAAGGTTGCCCTTATTGCTTAGGAGCCGTTACGAAATAACATGGCCATTTATATCTATTTCGTTACGCAGGCCAGGGATGGCCCAGTGTCGCGAGCGCCATGGACGGCGTAGGAGCGACCGGCTCCTTATGCCGCTCCGGGCACTTAGATTGCCATGTTATTTTTTTACAGCGGCTTAATCGTAATCTTTGATGTCTTGCCGTATCGGTCTTCAGCGTACCGTACTCCTGTGACATGTCTCCTCGTTGTTTATTCTCCTTGGTCCCCTCACCATCCAGATTGAAAAATATGCCATTGAATGGCCCATTCATTTACATCATTAATTGGACAGTGGATGTGGCAAAATTAATAAATGGCTGGGGGGTAACGCCCATGATGACGATAATAAGCAAAAGAAGAATAGACGTTGCGTTGGTCAAGAGACTGTTGCTGATGCGACCATTATTGTCAGGATCACTGCAGAAGGTGGCCCGAACAACAGAGAGATAATAGAAGATGGCAATTCCCGTATTGATGGCCGCCAGGATGACCAGAATAAGATAGCCTTGTTTCAGGGCACCGGCGAGGAGCATGAATTTACCCATAAAACCGACAAAGGGAGGGATGCCGGCAAGAGAAAAAAGGGCAATCGCCAAGGTAAGAGCCAGTAATGGTGAACGTTTATGCAGGCCGCTTAAATCATTAATCTGAACATTTTCCCCTTTGCTGGAAATCGAACAGATAACCAGAAAACAGGCCAGGGTCATGACCACATAGCCAATGATATAGTAAAGGGCATTGGCATAGCCACTGAGCTGGAAGGTCAATATACCGAGGAGAACAAAACCAGCATGAGCGATACCTGAAAATCCCAGCATTCGTTTGATATCAGTCTGGATCAGGGCTGATAGATTGCCATAAAACATGGAAAGAACTGCGCATACCATCAGAATATTGACAATGACCTGTCCTTCTCCGTTTACCATACTGACAATTCTTATCAGCAGGGCAACTGCCGCCAGTTTCGGGACCGAGGCAATAAAGGCAGTCGTCTCGTTGGCCGCGCCTTCATAGACATCAGGAACCCAGAAATGAAAAGGAAACAGAGCAAGTTTGTAGAAAAATCCAGCCAAAACCATCATGATTGCAATGATAGCTGCTGGTTGATCATACATCTGTGAAAGTCTTTCCATGACGATCGACAGCTGTGTTGATCCAGTCAAGCCAAACATATAACTCATGCCAAAGAGCATGAAGCCGGTGGCAGTGACACCAAAAAGCAGATATTTGATACCTGCTTCCATCTGAAAACGGGAGCTTCCGGAGTCATCACGCATGGGAACCATGATATAGGCAGCAAAAGAAGAGAGCTCCATCGCCACAAAGATAGCCATAAGCTCAACGCTTGAGACCAGCATCATTAGTCCGAGGACGCTTAGAAAGAGAAAAAGGTAGTACTCGGGCTGAACAGCATTTTTTATATCTTTCAGTTTTCGTCCCAGGATAAGGACAATAAGCATGGCTCCGGCAATCAGGGTCTTAAAGACCTGGGAGTAGAGGTCAACCTTGTAGGAGTCAAAAAAGAGGGTTCCTTCCTGCCTAAAACTGATAAGCGTTGCCGCAAATATTGCAGTTCCCAGGCCAATGGCCACTGTTTTCATTTTGTCGGTGTCTGTTTTTCCAAGACTGAACAGGAAGATAATGAGACCCGCTCCCAACAGTGTTAACTCAGGTAGAAATTGCATGTGGTTACCCTAGATCGTTATTTATTAAATTCGCTTAATGAAGAATTAATTGTGCCGCAGCAAGTGCCTGACCCTGATGCGCATGAAACTGATCAAGAAGACTTGCAACACTGACATGCATGAGATCAACAAAAGGCTGGGGCCCCAAGCCGATCCAGAAGACAAAAAAGAGGAAGGGGCATAAAGTTATAATCTCGCGTAGATTCAGATCCTTCAGCCATGACTGGTCAGGATTATCTGTGCCGCCCCAGACTATCTTCTGCAGCATGCGCAGCATGTAGGCTGCAGCAAGAACAGCACCAGGGATGGCAGCCAGGGCCAGGGCTATACTGTATTTAAATGTGCCGGCCAGAATCATAAACTCACCGACAAAGCTGTTGGTTCCTGGAAAACCAAAGGCTGAGAGTGAGAAAAAAGTGAGAAAGGTGACATAGATTGGCATGTATTTGCCAATACCGGTGGCGGAACGAAGGTCACGGCTGTGAGTCCTCTCATAGATCATCCCTACGCAGAGGAACAGGGCGCCAGTGGTAATACCGTGATTGATCATCTGCAGGATAGCGCCTTCCATTCCTTCAAGGTTCATGACAAAGATGCCGAGGGTGATAAACCCCATATGACCAACAGAGGAATAGGCAATCAACTTTTTCATGTCCTGCTGGGCCAGGGCGGTAAACCCGCCATAGATGATACCGGCTATCGACAGCCAGAGCACATAGGGCATGAACAGAGTCGTGGCCTCCGGGGTGATGGGCAGGGCAAAGCGAAGAAATCCATAGGTGCCCATCTTCAAGAGAACGGAGGCCAGAATAACAGAACCGGCTGTTGGCGCCTCAACGTGTGCTGCTGGTAACCATGTATGGAAGGGAAACATGGGAACCTTGATGGCAAAGGCCAGAAAGAAGGCCAGAAAGAGGTAGGTCTGGGCGGTCAGTGAATAATCCTGCCACATCATATCCGGGATGAAAAAGGAGTAATTATTCGTCTTGTAGAGCCAAATGATGGCAACCAGCAGCATGATGGAACCGGCCAGGGTGTAGAGAAAGAATTTTATCGATGCGTAGATCTTGCGTGGTCCACCCCAGATCCCGATGAGCAGGTACATGGGAATGAGCATGGCCTCCCAGAAGATATAGAACAGAACAAAATCAAGGGCCATAAAGACGCCGAGCATGGCAGCTTCCATGATCAGCAGACAGACCATGAAGGCCTGAACGCGGGTCTTGATATAGCTCCATGATGCCAGGACACAGAGCGGCATGATCATGGTCGTCAGCATCACCAGCAGGATAGAGATGCCATCCACTCCGATAACATACTGGATATTGAGGGCATGAACCCAGCTGTACTGCTCGGCAAATTGAAATTTTGCAGATGTTTGATCAAAGGCACTGACTAGCGGAATTGAGAATATGGCAGTCAGAGCTGTTATCCCGAGTGCCCAATAGCGGGCAAAAAACTCATTGTTTATAAAGAGCAGCAATAAGCCGCCTGCCAGTGGCAGGAAAATAAGGGTGCTCAGAATATGTGGATAATCTGGATTTATAAGTAGTTGATCCATTCCTGGTGGTCCTCGAAATCAGTGATTTATAGCCAGACGTAAGCTACAAGAATAACGGCTCCAAATGTTACCGTATAATATATTGTCTGCTGAATCTGACCGCGCTGGAAAACCAGACTGACACGCCGGCCAATGGCGCGTACACAACGGGCCGTACCATCAACCACGCCGTCAATTCCATTCCAGTCAAACCATGACCAGAATTGTGAAGTTGTCATCAGGGTGCTCAGACCGACAACGCGATAGGCCTTGCCAAAAGCGGTATCAAACCACTGTATGGGGTTGGTGGCCGTCCACAGAAAACACTGGCCGCCTTTGCGGTAGAACCAGTCCAGATCGAGACTGATGGTCTCTCTGGCCCTGATGTATTTGCGCAGCAGAAAGAATCCAAGTCCGGTCAGTGCCAGGATCTGCAGGGTCTCGCTCATATGATAGGCCCCGTAAGGATGATAGGCCACCTCGGTGTAGGGGAGCATAGTGTAGAGAAAGGGAAGATAGGTGCCTATGAGGATGCAGAAAAATGAAGCAAGTACCATGGCAAGTTGCATGTTCCAGGAAGGGTCAGCTGCCTTTTCCCAGGTTTCATCCGAACAATTATTCTCACTGAAAAAGAGAAGATACGGAAGTCTGAGGCCAGCTACCAGAAAGGTGCCGGCAGAGACCACGGTCAGGAGGAACCCGGCCCAGAGGAGGTGGGATTCAAAGCTGGCCGTGATGATCATTGACTTGGAGACAAAACCGGAGAGAAAGGGGAAGGCGGAAACAGATATTCCTCCGATCACCAGAAAGACAAAGGTGGCAGGCATCTTCTTGTAAAGGCCGCCGAGTTCAGTGAGTTTTGATTTGCCCGTGGCATGGATGACAGCCCCTGCTGCCATGAAGAGCAGACCTTTATAGAGAATATGAGCAAAGGCATGGGCGCAGGTGCCGTTGATGGCCAGGGATGTACCAATGCCTATACCTGTCACCATATAGCCAACCTGCGAAATGATCTCCCAGGCCAGGAGTTTGCGGACATCATTTTCCATGAGCGCATAAATGATGCCGTAGATGGCCATGACTACCCCGAGGACAATGAGCACCTCAAAGCCGGCGCAGCTTCTCGCCAGGGCGTAGATGGCCGTTTTGGTGGTAAATGCGCACATGAAGACGGAGCCGGTGATCGTGGCCTTGCTGTAGGCATCCGGCAGCCAGGAGTGCAGTGGGGGAACAGCGGCATTGAGCATCAGGCCGATCATAATCAGCCAGGTGTAGAGTTCAGGGCTCTGAACATTCAACTGGACAAAGGAGAGATCGCCTGTGGCCTGATATCTGAGAACAAATCCCAGCAGCAGAATGACGCCGCCAAAGGAGTGGATGAGGATGTATCGATAGCCAGCCGCCAGCGATTCAGGATCCTTTTTGAACCAGATCAGGAAGGTCGAGGCAAAGGCCATCATCTCCCAGAAAAGAAAAAGGACCAGGTAATCACCACAGTAGATGACACCGAGCGAACCTGCCACATAAAACCAGGCCGCAATATGCTGCCATTCATCTTCCACGTGCAGGGAGTAGATGGTGCCGATAATGGCCATCAGTGCCATGATAAAGCCAAAGATCATGGACAGACGGTCAACCCGGCCAAAGGTCAGTTCCCAGTCGAGAAACTGAATGACACCATAGGTGCCGGGATGCTGGCTCAGATAGAGTACATTGAGGAAGGTTAATATGGGAATCAGAAAGAGATAGGGCTTTCTGAATGGTCCTCTGACCAGGGGCAGGAGAAGCGCCCCTATGATCATAATGAGGGCCGGATGGAAAAAACTAGTTGTCATAATAATCCTCCCGGGTCATGATCCCGCTGCGGCCGAGCACTCTTGCCACCATAATGACGATTGCACAGGAGCCCAGGCCAAACAGAGACCAGAATCCCGGTATCATCTTTTCAGCCCAGGTGTGGGCATGGCTGGTGTCAACCGTCAGGCTCCATATGACTATGAGGACGATACCTCCATAGCAGCAATATTTAACCGTCGGTAAACGGTCTCGTAGATAATCGATAAGATTGACAATCATCCTGTCACCGCCTTGACAAATTGCATCATAAAGTTGGGGAAGATACCAAGAAGGACTGAGACTGTACAGGCAATGAGGATGGGAATCAGCATGGACAAAGGTGCCTCTTGGATACCTTGAAACGTGTCACCTTCCGGTCGTTTACCGAAAAATGCCTTAATAGTAATGGGTGCGAAATAGCTGACATTGAGCATGGTGCTGGCGATAAGGATGATGAGTATCCCCATCTGATGGGCCTGGATTGATCCCACCAGCAGACTCCATTTGGTAATAAATCCGCCGACAGGGGGGGCACCAATCATGGAGAGTGAGGCAATAGCGAAAGCCCCGAAGGTGAAGGGCATGGTCTTTCCCAGTCCTCCCATGTCCGAGATATCCTTCTTATGGGCGGCAATATAAATGGCGCCGGCACAGAAGAAGAGGGTGATCTTGGCGAAGGCATGATTGACGATATGGATCAGACCGCCGTCAATCCCTGCCGGGGTGAGCAGCGCCACACCCATGATAATATAAGAAAGCTGACTGATGGTTGAATAGGCCAGCCGTTCCTTGAGATTATTTTTTGACAGGGCCAGGACCGAGGCCATGATCACGGTAAAGCCGACAAAATAGGCGGTTGGGATCCCGAGGTTCAAGGCATGCATGGTATCCACCCCGAAGACATAGAGCATGACCCTGGTGGTGCAGAAGACACCGACCTTGACCACGGCCACGGCATGGAGCAGGGCGGAAACAGGAGTGGGCGCGACCATGGCACCTGGCAGCCAGTGATGAAAGGGCATGACCCCGTTTTTGGCAAAACCAAGGAGACAGAAAATGTAGAGCATGATCACCAGACCCTTGTTGACATCCGGTGGAAAGATCCCTGTGGAGATATTGGGGGCGAAATCAAGGGTGCCGGTCAGCACATAGATCAGGATCAGGGCGGGCAGCAGAAAGGCCTTGGCAGTCGTGGTCAGATAGATGATGTACTTACGGGCGCCGTTATATCCTTCTTCATCTTGATTATGGGCCACCAGCGGGTAGGTGCAGATCGAGACGATCTCGTAAAAGAGATAGAGGGTGAAGAGGTTGTCGGAAAAGGCGACCCCGATGGCCCCGAAGATTGCCAGGGCGAAACAGGCGTTGAACCTGGTCTGCGCATGTGCGTGGTGGGCCCGCATATATCCCATGGAGTAGAAGACGGCAATCGTCCACAGCGACGATGCCACCAGGGCAAAGATCATGGACATGGCGTCGGCCCGCAGGGTGACGGTGATACCGGGAAGGATGGTGAACATATGGAAGATCAGGGTCTTGCCTGCAAGAACTGTCGGAATCATGGAGGCGACGAGTAAAAGCAGGATGATTGAGGCGACAGATGAAACACCTTCCCTGATGTTTTCATTTTTTCCCACAAACATGACACCGAGGGTACCAAGGAGCGGCACGAGGAGAGTTATGAGAAGTTTAGCGGAACTGACCGTTGTTATATCCATGACAGATGTTCCCTTTTCCTAACCTTTAAGGTCGACCAGATCTTCAGTGTCGACTGATTTGTAATTTCGATATACGGCGATGACAATACTGAGACCAATGGCTGCTTCGGCTGCGGCGATGGCCATGATAAAAAGGGTGAAGACCTGTCCTGTTGCCGGATCCGGCGCCGTAAACCTGTTAAAGGCCATGAAATTAATGGAGGCAGCGGCCAGTATCAGTTCAGAGGAAATCAGCATCCCGATGAGCGTTCGATGGGTCATGAGCCCATAGACTCCCATGCCAAACAACAGGGCGGCCAGATACAGAAAGGTGTTGAGATTGTTATATAGAGTAAGTAAAGACATTATTTGCTCCTCCCGGTGTGGGCTATGACCAGTGCCCCGATAATGGCAATAAGCAGAACAATGGATATGAGCTCAAAGACCATGGAATGACTGGTCAGAAACGCGATCCCTATTTCTTCCACTGTGCCGTTATTAATCTTGGGATAAGAGGTGAACGTGGTTCTCATCGCCATAGCGATCAAGCCAAAGGTGACAAGACCGGCGCTGATAAATCCTAAGGGGCCTGACAGTGGTCCTGCCGGGCCTTTCTTTCTGCTTTCCTCCGGCGCCGCGAGCATAATGGCAAAGGCGATGGTGATGCAGATGGCCCCTACATAGATGAGCATCTGCATCATGGCCACAAATGGCGAATTCAGGAAGTAATAGAGGGCAGCCACCCCGATAAAACAGACAATGAGGCCTGCAATCGCCCGTATCAGGCGCTCTGCACAACAGGCAATGATCCCACCAGTGAGAGTCACCGCCATCATGACGAGAAAAATCAGACCAGTCAGCCCATCGGCAGTGAACAGCCCGGGAGCTTCTGTTATGACCATGGAAGGGTTCATGCGTTTTTCACCTCCAAGCGCTCCATGCGCTTCAATCGTTCAAGAAGATTAAAGTGAAAATCTTCCTTGCGAGTCGATGCAAGATTATATTCTTTTGAAAAATCGATTGCCCCAAAATTGCAATTTTCCACACATTGTCCGCAGAGGGAGCATCTCGTAAAATCCAGATCGTACTTGCTTAGCACCTTTTTCTTCTTTATCTTGCCATCAACTTCGATATCCACCGAGACAGAACCAAGGGTGATGCAGCCGGAGGGGCAAGCCCGCTCGCACATCCCGCAGACGACACATTTGGTTTTCCCTTCATCATCACCGAGGAGTTCGATATGTCCGCGGAATCGTTTCGACATCTTGAGGGTCTGATAGGGGTACTGAACAGTTACTGTTGGTTTAAAAAATTCCCGAAAGGTAATACTCAACCCAACGAGCAGGCTTTTACCACCATAGAATATATCGCTGAAATAACCGCCCATATTAGAACACCTTCAGTAGTCCTGCTGTGAGCAGCAGGTTGAACAGGGATATTGGAATAAGTATCTTCCAGGACAGATTGAGCAGTCCGTAGATGGTTGTTCGGGGGAAGGTCCAGCGAATCCAGATGAATGTGGCAATCAGGAGGTAGATTTTCAGCAGGAACCACCAGACACCCGGGAACAGGCCAAAGGGACATCCCCAGCCTCCCAGGAACAGAATAGTTGTCAGGCAGGCGCCAATGACAATATTGGCATATTCTCCCATGAAGAAGAGACCAAAACCCATACTGCCGTACTCGGTGTGAAAGCCGGCCACCAGTTCACTCTCTGCCTCTCCGAGATCAAAGGGGGCGCGATTCGTCTCTGCCAGGGAACAGATAAAAAATATGATAAAAGAGATCGGCATCAAGGGACTTTGCAGGGAGGGAAAGATGTTCCAGTGCCAGAATCCCCCTGCCTGGTTCAGGCTGATTGCCTTGAGATCCATGGAGCCATTGACCATGATCACGGTAATGGCCGTGATCAGCATGGGAATTTCATAGGAAACACTCTGTGAGACCGCTCTGACCGAGGCCATGACCGCATACTTGTTGCGTGATCCCCAGCCGGCAAAGAGAATGGCCATGGCACCCATGGAGGCAAAGGCGAAGATCATCAGAACACCGATATCCATGTTCCTGGCAACGATTCCTTCACTGAAAGGGATGGTGACAAAACTCATGATGGCCGGGACCATGGCCAGCACCGGGGCCACCATAAAGAGAATCTTGTCGGCCCCACCAGGGATCATCAGCTGTTTTGTCATTAACTTGATGCCGTCAGCAGGTGGCTGCAACAGTCCAAAGGGACCATTGATGTTTGGCCCCGGACGGCGCTGGATTCGGGCTGCGCCCCTGCGCTCGGCCCAGACCAGATAGGCGGCATTGACAGCGGCAAAGGCGATGGCGATCACCACAGCAACTATGACATTTAATAATGTTAAACTCATTGCACCTCTCCCTTATTCCACTTCTCAGCCAAACGTTAACTGTGGATCGATTCTGCTCTGCGGTTGTGCCACTTTTCGCCAGGCTCCGCTTTTCCCCTTTGATCGAGGAGCTGTTACCAGAGAACCTTTGCGACTCTGATTGTTTCAGTATTGCTGCTAACCCCGATGAACGGGATAAGTGCCTTTCGCAGATTATTTTCTTGCCAAAAAAAACAAGAAAATAATCTGTAAGGCACTAAAAGCGATCATGGTATTTTAATGTTGCTGATATTTCTGGATGACGGTTAAGAAAAAATTTACCTGTCCATCTCTGGTATGACGAGGTCCAGGCTTCCCATGAATGCCAGGGCATCCATTATCAGCATCCCTTCGCATGCCTCGTCAAAGAGGTGCATATTCGAATATGTTGGTGAACGAAGTTTCAGGCGGTAGGCGTTTTTGTCGCCATCGCTGACAATCCTGATCCCGAAACTGCCGCGTGCGGTTTCCACCGCCTGATAGAAATCTCCGACCGGCAGTTTGATGTTTTTGGGTTTCTTTTCGGCCATGACCGGTCCGTCCGGTAATTTTTCCAGACCCTGTTCGATGATCCGCAGTGATTGCTCCATCTCATCCATGCGCACCTTGTACCGGGCCATGGAGTCGCATTCATGATATACCGGGACATCAAAATCAAATTCAGGATAGACGGAATAGGGCTCATTCTTGCGGACATCAAAGTTGATCCCGGAACCCCTGGCAACCGGGCCCGTGGCCCCGTATTTGCGGCACATCTCGGCGGAGACCGGCGCGATCCCTTCCAGTCGTTTCCGGAATATGATGTTGCCAGTCACCAGGGCGTCATATTTCTTGAGCGATTTGCGCATGCGGGGAATAAAACGTTTGGCCGCCTCGATGAAATCATCGTCCACATCATTGTAGAGACCGCCAAAACGGTAATAGCAATAGGTCAAGCGGGCGCCAGTCACTGCCTCGAGCATGTCAAGGATATGTTCACGATCCTGAATGGCGTACATGAGGGGAGAAAAGCCGCCAAGGTCCATGACAAAGGCCCCGAACCAGAAGAGATGGGACGCGACACGGTTGAGTTCGACGGTAATGGCCCGGATATACTCGGCGCGTTCCGGCACCTCAATCCCTGCGGCCCGCTCGATGGCCAGGACGTGGCCATGGGTATACCCCAGAGCACCAAGGTAATCGAGGCGACTCAGGTTGGGAAGATACTGGGCATAGGTCCTGTTCTCCCCCATTTTTTCGTGCATGCGGTGGACATAGCCAAGGACGGTTTCCGCTTTGACAATATATTCACCATCCATTTGCATTTTAACCCTGAGGACGCCGTGGGTTGCTGGATGCTGTGGCCCTACATTGAGGATGAATGTCTCATCCGGTCGGAGTTGAATTGGAGCGCTCATGCCTTGAAATCCTTTAAGAGTGGATGGAAATCTGCATCTTCAGGAAGGAGCAGGGGGACGAGGTGAGGGTGACCCGCAAATTTGATGCCGAAAAAATCGTGGGTCTCACGCTCATGCCAGTTTGCTCCGGCGTATATGGTGGAAATGGTGGGGACCACGGGGTTGTCACGAGGCACCCTGGTGCGGATAACCACCCGGCAGGCGTCAAAATCGTAACGGGAGAAGTCATAGATCACTTCCAGCTGGTTCTCTTTGATCCAGTCGACACCGGTGATACTTTCAATGAAAAATCCGGCCTCGTCAACAATGTTCACCGCAGCCAGGAGCTGATCGGCGCTCACCTGGGCGTCAAGATGATAGCCATGAGTCTTGTAGTCAGGGGTGATGACACCATTGCCACGTTGGCCTCCGGCTACACCTTCATCTGCCGCCGGGACAGGGCCGGCAAAGATCGCTTGCAGTGCTTGCTGTGTTGTTTCGAGTATCATATCCTGTGGCTCCGAAGGAATGTGAAGCGGCTTAAATGATTGGTCGTATCATGTTCAATGTGGTCCGGGAGGCGTAGTCAGGCATGAAGAAATCTAGGCAGTCTCTGGGTTTTTCCATCTGTCCCAGCCGGAAATTTTATGTTCGAGCTCAATGATGCCCTGCAGTAAGGCTTCCGGACGTGGTGGACAGCCAGGGACATAGACATCAACCGGCAGAAACTGGTCGGCCCCGAGGACAATGCCATACTGACCCTCAAAGGCAAAAGGGCCGCCGGAGATCGCGCAGTTGCCGAGCGCCATGACCCATTTGGGCTCAGGCATCTGGTCGTAGAGGGTCTTGATTCCCGGTTGCATTTTTTTGGAAATGGTGCCGGCCACAATCATCACATCACTTTGCCTGGGAGATGGACGAAAGACCTCAGCGCCAAATCTTGCCATGTCAAATCGGGCACAACCTGTTGCCATCATCTCAATGGCACAGCATGCCAGGCCGAAGGTGAGCGGCCATAAGGAATTTGCCCGGCCAAGATTGATCAGTTTGTCGGCAACGGCAAATTGAACCAGTGACGAAGGTACTGCTTCTAACGGTGAAGGTACGTTTTGCGTTCCCACTTGAATACTCCCTTGATCCATGCGTATACGATTGCGAGCGATAAAATTCCGACAAAGAGTACAACTTCTACAAGATCTCTATAGGCAAACATCTCATTATTGTAGGCAAGGGCGACCGGGAAAAGAAAGAGGATGTCCACGTCAAAGGCAAGAAAGATAAGGGCGTACAGAAAAAAAACAGTGCCGTAGCGCACCCAGCTGTCACCAATGGGCACCATGCCGCATTCAATGGCCTGCTTGTTTCTGTTTTCGAATTGACGGGTGCCGCGAGGCATGAGGAGGTAAACAATGGCGATTGGTCCCAAGGCAAAGGCGAGACCACCCAGGGTGAAAGCCGCGATCCAGAGGATATTATCGCGGTAAAGAAAGTCTGAAAATTGAAGCTCCATATTGACACTCCTGACATTGAATGAACGATCAATTATTCACTGATGGGTCTCTTTATAATGAAGGAGTGAGGGATTGTCAACTGAATAATGAATGGCCATTCATGTATGTAACGGCTATTATTTATTCAATTTTATAGGAAATATTATTGATTAAAAATAACTTTCACGAAAGCTATTGAGAATTTGTATATACGTGATAAAGTGCGACAACACTAATCTAAAAAAAAGATAACTTTTATAAGAAATATTGAAGAAGGAAGAAGCATATGTCTATCACCCTGAGACAATTGGAAATATTTATTGCGGTAGCAGAGACAGCCCAGGTGACCAAGGCAAGCAAAAAATTGTTTGTGACCCAGTCGGCGGTGAGTATGGCCCTGGCCGAACTTGAAAATCAGCTGGCTGGACCCCTGTTTGACCGTCATGGACGCAGTCTCTTATTGAATGAACGGGGCCGCTATCTGTTGCCTCTTGCTAAAGAGATTGTTTGTCAGGTCAGTAATGTCGAGAGCATCATGTCCGAGAAGAATGATGAACTTACCGGCCATATCGATATTGTGGCCAGCACGACCATTGGTGACTATCTCCTTCCTTATCTGATTGGTGCCTTCAAACGAATGCATGCCCATGTCGGGATTAACATGCTTGTTCATCATACCCGCTACGCCGAGACCCTCATCCGGGAGGGAAAGGCGGATGTTGCTTTTGTTGAAGGGCCGGTAAAGCATCCTGATACCATCATCCGTCCCTGGTTCAAGGACGAGCTGGTAATTCTGGTTGGTCCGAATGATCCGCTTGCCGGTAATGAAATATTTAATTTGAAGACAGATTTCAAGAATACCCGATGGATCATGCGGGAAGAGGGGTCCGGGACGGTTGCAATATTCAGGGAGAAGATGAAGGCCTATCTTGATCAGATTCAGGTGATCATGGAGATGGGGCATCCTGAGGCCATAAAGCGGGCCGTTGAATCAGGTGTGGGTATTGCCTGCCTGTCGTCCTTGACGGTGTGTCGGGAAGTGGAACATGGCTGGTTGAAAAGCCTGAAGGTCGAAGGGCTTGATATGCACCGACAGCTGCAGATACTTTCACGTAAAGGTCATGTTATGAGTGATGCCCTGGCAGAATTCCTCGCCTTCTGTGATGTGATGTCCACCTGCAGTGCCAGCAGGGCCTGTCTTTCTTCACCATGGAAACTGCAGTCCTTGTTGGCAAAACAATCCCTGCTGACTAAGCAGTTATTGACTTTAAAGAAGTAAGCGTTCAGGTGAAGAGCGGGAAGGCAGAGGGATTAGACGAGCAGGATTGAGGTAATAAAAAAAGGTTGGCAAGTGAATTTCAGGGCACCTTGGATATTAAATATCCAAGGTGCCCTGAAAACGGTTTGTGAGCTTCCAGCACTTATCCTGCCAGATTCGCCAGCGCTTTTTTTATCCTGCCCATCCCGTCTTTGATGATCGCCATGGAGGTGGCAAAGGAGAAGCGGACAAAATCGTCGGCGCCGAAGGCAGCGCCTGGCACGGAGGCTACTTTGGCCTCATCTAGGAAATAATCGGCCAGATCCACTGAGTTGTTAATGGCCTTGCCTTTGAATGTCTTGCCAAAGAAAGAGGAAAAATTTGGAAAGACATAAAATGCCCCTTTGGGCTTAACGCAACTCACCCCTTCGATTGCGCGCAGCTCTTCAACAAAAAAGTCCCGCCTGGGGAGGAAGGCCTTCTGCATGGTTTTCGGGAAATCCTGCGGGCCGGTGACTGCGGCAAGTGCCGCTTTCTGCGAGATGGATGAGGGGTTGGATGTCGATTGTCCCTGGATTTTATTCATAGCCCCAATGATATGTTTCGGCCCGGCAGTCCAGCCGATCCGCCATCCTGTCATGGCAAAGGATTTGGAAACTCCATTAAGGATAAGGGTCTGGTCCTTTAACCGGTCGTCAATATCCAGGATATGGGGGAGATCTGTGTCCATGTAGGTGATGGTGTCATAGATGTCATCGGTGATAATCAGCCAGCCGTTTTCCAGGGCCATTTTACCAATAGCCTGCAGGGCCTCGATTGAGAAGACGGAGCCCGTGGGGTTGGAGGGCGAGTTGATAATGATGGCCCGGGTCCTGCTGGTAGCATATTTATGGAGGATTTCGGGGTTGAGATCAAAGTCATCCTGCTCCAGAAGCGGTATCAGGACCGGGGTGCCGCCAGCCAGCTGGACCATCGGTGGGTAGGAGACCCAGTAGGGAGCGGGAATGAGAACCTCATCTCCGGGATTGAGCACCGCCTGAAACATGTTGTAGAGGCCATGCTTGCCGCCGCAGGCAACCTGGACCTCATCCATCGTGTAGGAGAGCCCTTTTTCTTTCTGCAGCCGCTGGCAGATGGCCTCGCGTAATTCAGGTATGCCGGGGACTGCTGTGTAGCGGGTAAATCCTTCATCGATAGCTTTTTTCCCCGCCTCACAGATATGGGGAGGAGTGTCAAAATCCGGTTCGCCGACGCTGAAGTTGAGGATGTCAGCGCCTGCAGCCTTCAGGGCCTTGGCTTTGGCGTTCACTGCAAGGGTTGGAGAGGGTTTGATATTGATAACTCTGTCTGCCAGTGCGATGCGAGGAGAACTCATTTTAGTATCCTTTTTAAGGGCTTTTGTGCTGTTCTGATTGCAGGGTTCAGGTGAGGATTTCTTTAAGATTCAGTTCTAATTCTCTACCTGTTTCGTCTTCTTTTGGCAACAGGAAAAAGAGAAAGAGTGAATAGTGAGTTCAGTAGAATATCTTTTCCAGTACGAGACCATGCGCAGGTGCGGTCGGTCCTGCCGCGCTTCGCTTTCTGGCCAGGAGTATCTGCTCAAATTCCAGGACAGATCGCCTGCCTTTTCCCACCTCAAGTAAAGTACCCACCAGATTGCGGACCATGTGTCGCAGGAAACCATCAGCGGTGAATTGAAACTGGTACGATTCCGGGGCCGTTCTGGTGAAAGTTGCCTCATGAAGGGTGCGAATCGCTCCGCGGACACTTGCTGCCTTGAAGTCACGGGAACCGGCGGCCTCAAAACTGGCAAAATCATGGGTTCCTCTGATCATCTCAAGACAGGGCTGGATTCTTTCCTGGTGCGGTACGTGAGGAAATTGAACGGCATAGAGGCGGTGCATGGGGAATTGGATTGGTCCGGTAAACAGGGCGTAGGTGTATGTTTTGGATTTGGCAGAGTAGCGGGCATGAAAATCGTGCACCACCTCACAGGCATCCAGGATCCGGATGGCCTGTGGAAGGAGTCCATTCAATCCTCGGAGCAAGGCCGGGCAGGGGATGGGAGCTTCGGTATGAAAATTGGCAACCATTCCTCTGGCGTGGACACCAGCATCGGTTCTGCCGGCACCATACAGAGAAACTGAACTGTTGGTTATGAGCTGGAGGCGCCGTTCAATCTCTCCTTGGATGGTGAGGCTGCTTTTTTGTCTCTGCCAGCCGCTATAATCGGTGCCATCATAGGCGATGGTGAGTTTTATGTTACGCATGCCAGGGGGACCTTAGCTTGATAAAGGGAGAATAAGGGGTTTTCTGGCAGCCGTCTGAATGCGTAAGGAGCCGAGGCGAAACAACTTGTCTGGGAATGTCGAATTTGTCACGGTTCCAGGCGCTGGGACGGATTCTTGGTCTCCGAGTTCCGGTGTCGAGCGCTCCAGAGAGAGAAGAAGGAGGAGCGATCACTGCGTGGACAGGCCCTTGAATGGTTAGGAGCCGTTACGAAATAACATGGCCATTTATTTATATCTATTTCGTTACGCAGGCCAGGGATGGCCGAGTGTCGCGAGCGCCATGGACGGCGTAGGAGCGACCGGCTCCTTTATGCCGCTTATGCCGCTTATGCCGCTACTGGCACTTAGATGACCATGTTATTTCTTTTACAGCGGCTTATTTTGCTTTCGAGGGCCTATGGAAAAAAAGGCGCGGTTTCAAGTCCGGCTGTTTCAGCAAAGTCGCACATCAGATTCATATTCTGGACAGCCTGTCCGGCCGCGCCTTTGACAATATTGTCAATGGCGGACAGGATGATGATGCGACCGGTTCGAGAGTCAATCTTGAATCCAAGGTCGCAGAAGTTTGAGCCCCGAACATATTGGGTGGCTGGGAAGGTGTTTTCTGGAAGGAGCCGGATAAAGGGCTCTTGTGAGTACATCTTTTCATACAGCAGGCTGACATCGGCTTGATTAAACCCAGGCTTAAGCTGGGCGTAGATAGTGCTTAAAATTCCGCGTGAGATCGGCAGCAGATGCGGGGTAAAAGAGATCTGTACCGGTTCCTGCAGAAAGGTGTTGATCTCCTGCTCGATTTCAGGGACATGGCGATGGGTGCCGCCGACCTTATAAGCCCGGAAACCATCTGTTACCTCGCAGTAAAGTGAACCTACCTGCGCTACGCGGCCTGCCCCGGATGCTCCTGATTTTGAATCGGCTATAATTGACCGCGGGTCTATGGCATCTGCCTTTAGGAGGGGGGCCAGCCCCAGAATGATTGAGGTGGGATAGCAGCCAGGATTGGCGACGAGTCTGCTGTTGCGGATCTGTTGCCGATACAACTCGGGCAGGCCGTAGATCGCTTCCTTGAGCAGTTCGGCAGCAGAATGTTTCTGGTACCATTGCTCGTAAACAGCGACATCACGCAGTCGAAAATCCGCGGAAAGATCGACCACTTTTTTCCCGGCAGCCAGAAGATCCGGCACAATGGCCATGGCCGTTTGGTGTGGTACGGCGGTAAAAAAAAGATCTGCCCTGGCGCCCAGTTCCTCGGTGGTGAAGTTTTCGCAGATCAGATCGGTTTTTTTACGCAGATGGGGGAAAACATGCGCCAGCGGCTGGCCCGCGTATTGTCGTGAGGTAGCAGCTGTGAGCCTTACATCCGGGTGGTTGCAGAGGATTCTGGCCAGCTCGGCACCGGTGTAGCCGGAGGAGCCGATAATTGCGACGTTTAACATAATGTGCGTCCCTTGTAAAATAAAAAGAGGGGATAACAGAACATCTGTTATCCCCTCCGATAGAACCATTTTCTTTCCGTTAGAAATCCTTTAGGCTCGAAGGAGGATGGTGTCCGTCTTCAAGCAGGAGCAAAGGTTCCAAACAGAGAGAAAGAAATTAACGTTTAGAAAACTGAAACTTGGCACGTGCGCCTTTCTGACCATATTTTTTCCGTTCCTTCATACGAGGATCACGGGTCAGGAGGCCGGATTTCTTCAGGGATAATCTGTGCTCAGGATTAACGTGCAGCAGGGCCCTGGAAATTCCATGGCTTAAGGCATCAACCTGGGCAGATTTTCCGCCGCCTTTAAGGGTGGCTATGACATCATAACCTTCAGCGTTATCGGTTACCTGGAAGGGTTTTGCTATCTTGTAGGTCTGGAATGTGTTACCAAAGTAGTCATCCGCACTCATGGCATTCACAGTAACCTTGCCACTGCCTGGGGTGATCCAGACTCTGGCAACTGCTGTTTTTCTTTTCCCTGTGGCATAAAAACGATTTTGAGCCATGGTTGCTTTCTCCGCGAAAAGTTAAATATTTAATTCAGCAGGCAGCTGAGCCGCATGTGGATGCTCGTTGCCAACGTAAATTTTGAGTTTCTTCAGTTGCTGATTGCCAAGTTTATTTTTTGGCAGCATTCCCTTAATCGCCTTCATGAGGAGATCAGTCGGGTGTACCTCTAATAATTTTTTGGCATTTCGTTCTTTGATCCCGCCGATGTATCCTGTGTGGCGGTAGTATTTTTTGTCGTCCCATTTTTTTCCAGTCAATTGAATCTTCTCGGCATTGGTGATAATAATGAAATCACCGTTGTCGATAAAGGTGGAAAAGGTTGGTTTGTGTTTGCCGCGCAAACGGGATGCGACTTCTGTCGCCAAGCGGCCGAGGATTTTGTTTTCGGCATTGACGACATACCATTTCTTTTCGATCTCGTTGACCGGAGCCAGATAGGTTTTCATGGTGTTCCTCAGGATGCTGATTAATACATTGAATAAAAAAAGGTTCGAACTGTGTCGAACCTTTTCGAGTCTCTATTGTGGAGCGGGAAACGAGATTCGAACTCGCGACTTCAACCTTGGCAAGGTTGCACTCTACCACTGAGTTACTCCCGCTCAATATCTAGAAGGTAGAACGAAGCTACTTTAACAAACCTGCAACTCCTTTGTCAATAAGAAATAGTTATATTTTGCTTTGGTATTGTTAAAAGTCGGCTGAGATAAAAAAAGAGATGGCCCTCTTTGAACCATATATGCTATAAATAGTGTAATTATTTGGTCTTGAGTGTGCTGAGGATTGAAACCAATGTGGGGTGCACGCCTCGATCTGGACTATGGTCTACTTCTTAAGGAAAATGTATGGATACTATTGAGCAGCGGTATGGCCGGGTTAATCGTGTTACCCGTGAAACTGATATTCAGCTGACTTTGTTACTTGACGGCACCGGTGTTGCAAAAATTGATACAGCTGTTCCTTTCCTCAATCACATGCTGACCCTTTTTTCCGTGCACGGTTTTTTTGATCTTGAGGTTCAGGCGACAGGTGATGTCGAGATTGATGATCATCATACAGTGGAAGATATAGGAATCTGTCTGGGGAAGGCCTTTACGCAGGCCCTTGGTGATAAAAGTGGGATAAACAGATATGGACTGAGTTATCTTCCCATGGATGAGACCCTGGTACGTGTTGTGGTCGATGTCTCCAATCGGCCTTTTTTGCACTATGTCGCCGCAGTTCCTGATCAGAAGGTCGGAGCCTTTGATACTGCCCTTGCCCTTGAGTTTATGAGGGCGTTTTCTCAACACGCTGGGGTGACTCTGCATATTGATCTGCTTCATGGTGAGAATAGTCACCATATTATTGAAGCGGTTTTCAAGGGATTGGCCCGGGCGATGGATCAGGCCACCGGCGTAAATTGTTTCGTGACTGGACCCCTGTCTTCAAAAGGCGTACTGTAAATAGATCACCAGGTCGTTTGGGATCGTGAGATGTCCATCTGAAATTTAAATGAGGTCATTTGTGAAAAAAAATACCAGTGTTTGTATTGTGCTGCTTTTTTGTGCGCTGCTTGTTTCAGCCTGTTCGGCAAAGAAGGTTGATCAGGCCGAAGAGAAAACGGTAATGCTCCAGCCTCTCACGGGGATAGTGGTGATGCCGGTCATGATAGCAGAAGAGGCCCTGACCACGAAACCTGAAGGCGTCTCAACCCGTGACAGTGTGGCTGTATTTGTTGACGGGTTGATGAGTGCTGAACTGGGCGCCAACGATAAGGTTCACATTGTGACAGAGGATCATCTGGATGCCTTGCTGACCGGTGCTGCTGGCGACCGTCTGGCGCAGATGCAGATCATTGGCGCCAAACTGGGTGCCAATGCGGTACTCGAGGTGACGGTGACGCGATTTCATGAGCGGGATGGCAGTGACCTTGCGGTGAACTCTCCTGCCTCTGCCGCCTTTGCTTTGGTGCTCACTCATGTAGAGAGCGGGAAAGTGCTCTGGGATGCTTCTTTTGATGAGATCCAGGAGGCCTTGTCAAGTAATTTGTTCGCCCTTGGCAAGGTGAAAAGCCGGGGCTTTAAATGGATTACTGCCGAAGAGCTGGTCAGGCAGGGGTTGAAGGAACGTCTGGCGGACTGTCCTTATCTGCAGAAATAAGAACATCATCCATCTGTGTATCTGTTCGTTTACAGCTGCCTGCTGGTTTGCGTGAAGCAAATTCAGCAGGCATTTTTTATTGCCGGTCGTGGCTTTAAAAAAAACGTAACTATCCAGCTTAATGCCGGGAAAATGCCAAAACACATGTCACGTTAAAAAAAACTACCATTGGAGTGTCATGAACGGCAGTCTTTTTTTGTTCAAATTCCAGGAATCATTCTCCCGAGGCGGTAGCACCAGCGCTGTTCTAGGCGCCAGCGACACTGGGCCGTCCCTGGCCAGCGTCCACTCCGTGTGCAACTCCGGAGCATCAAAGCTCTCCCTGAGGAGTTGCAACGACAGAGTGAAAGCCAAAATGGTTTTTCCTGAGGGTGCCTGATGAGATCAGCGATGATTCTTCCCCGGCAGGTCAACCGGCGCATTGGTCAGGCCATGCAGGCCTATTCCATGCTCAGTCATGGTGATTGTGTGCTGGTGGCCGTGTCCGGCGGGGTTGACAGTCTGGTTTTGGCCTGGCTGCTGCAGATGTGGCTGAAGAAGGCTCCCATCAGCTACACCCTGCGGTTTGTCCATATTGATATGGGATTCCGGAAACCAGGGGATGGTGGCGCCAATCCTGTTGACGAGATCCGCCGTCAACTTGACCGCTTCGGCATCCCTCTGTTGGTGGAACAGGCAAGGCAACTGGCTGATGGTCCGGTGTCGCGCGCACCAGGGATTGCCCCGGAAGATGAGCGACCTGAACGGAGCTGTTTTCTCTGCGCCCGCCAGCGTCGTCATCAGCTTTTTGATCTGGCCCGGGACTATGGATGCAGCAAGATTGCCTTTGGTCACCACAAGGACGATCTTATCGAGACCCTTTTCCTCAATATGTTCTATAGCGGCAACCTCTCAACCATGATGCCCAGGCAGGATCTTTTTGACGGCAGGCTGGCTCTTGTCCGACCCATGGCCTATATTGAAAAACATGAGGTGCTGGAGATGGCCAGGACTCTTGGTCTGACACCAGTTGAGAATCTTTGCCCTCTGGCAGGGAATACCCGGCGTGATCACGTACGCAAGCTGCTGCAGACCATGTATGATCAAGATCCCGGGATCAAGGCCTCGATCTTTGCCTCAATGGCCAATGTGCGGGAAGGATACCTGTTATGAGGTGCTCTGTTGACTGTCTTTCCTGTTTTATGGCCCAGGCCCTGCGGGTGGCGCGGATCAGTTCGACGGACGAGGCTGTGCATCTGGCAGTGGCCCGGGCTGTTGCCGCCCTGCTGCCGCGGATGGAGATGTCCTTGACCCCACCTGAAAATGCAGTGGCAGTTTATGCGACCATTGCCGGGGTGACCGGTTGCGCTGATCCCTACCTGGCCATAAAAAGAGCATCAAACGATCAGGCCCTTGCCCTCCTGCCTGATCTCATCCGGGAAGTTGAACAGAGTGAGCTGCCCCTGATGGCCGCCATCCGCCTGGCTATTGGTGGTAATATCATTGATTACGGGGCTATGCATAGTTTTGATGCGGGGGTAGTCCTGGTCCGGGCCAGGACACTGCCCCTGGTCATTGATGCCAGCAGGCAGCTGGTTGAGCGGGTCTGCCGCCTGCCTCAAGGAGCGAGGGTTCTCTACCTTGCCGATAACTGCGGCGAGATCGTCTATGATTTCCTGGTTGTCCGGGCTCTGGTCGATTTGGGGCTGGAGGTGACTGTGGCGGTGAAAGAAGGGCCGATCATTAATGACGCCCTGATCGCTGATGCCATCTTCTGCGGCCTTGATCGGTATGCCAGAATTGTCAGCAATGGAACCGCCTGTCCAGGAACCCCCCTTGCCAGCTGCTCCGCTGAATTTCTTGATGCCTTTCGGGGTGCTGATCTTATTATTTCCAAAGGTCAGGGGAATTTTGAGACCTTGTCGGAGGCAGTTGCCGGGATCGATGCGGATATCTTCTTTCTCCTGACCATCAAGTGTCCAGTGGTCGGGGCCCATCTTGCCGGGCTGACCGGAAAGAATCCGGCCGATTTGCCCGGTCAGGGCGAAATGGTGCTGTATTGCGGGAAGTGTTCGCTGTGCTGAACACAATGAAAAAAACTTTTTGATTGCTGAATGCGTCCATCTATCATTCAAGGTGAATTATTTTATGAGAAAACGTATAGCCACTATCCTTGCTGCTCCGCTGGCAGGGGAACAGCTGCAGATTGCGGGCTGGGTGAGAACCAGGCGGGATGCCAGCGGCTTCTCTTTTATTGAGGTGAACGATGGTTCATCTCTCGCTAATATCCAGGTGATTGCTGATCAGACCCTTGCCAATTATGGGGAGGAGGTCAAAAGACTCAGTGCCGGCTGCAGTGTATTGGTACACGGTACGCTGCAGGAGTCACCGGCCAAGGGGCAGGCGGTTGAGCTGCTGGCCACCGAGGTGCAGGTTCTTGGCTGGGCCGATCCGGAGTCCTATCCCCTGCAGAAAAAGCATCATTCCTTTGAGTTCTTGCGCAATATTAGTCATCTGCGGCCTAGGACCAATGCCCTGGGGGCGGTAGCCAGGGTTCGGTCGCGGCTGTCTTATGGGGTGCATACCTTTTTTCAGGAGCGTGGTTTTATTCAGGTACATACGCCGATCATCACCACCAGTGACTGTGAGGGCGCAGGCGAGATGTTTCAGGTCACTACTCCCTCTGCAGCTGCTGCCGGGAAGGCCGGTAATGAGTTTTTCGGCCGCCCTGCCGGTCTGACCGTCAGCGGACAGCTTCAGGCCGAGGTCTATGCCCAGGCCCTGGGCAATGTCTACACCTTCGGTCCGACCTTCCGGGCGGAAAATTCCAACACCAGCCGGCATTTGGCCGAGTTCTGGATGGTGGAACCGGAGATGGCCTTTTGCGACCTTGCCGGAAACAGGCAGGTGGCGGAAGAGATGCTGAAGTATCTTCTGCGGCTGGTCCTTACCGAGTGCAGCGAGGATCTGGCCCTTTTTGACCGCTTTATTGAAAAAGGGCTGCTGGCCCGGCTCCAGCGGGTAGTCGAGCATGATTTTGCCCAGATCACCTATACCGAGGCCGTGGAACAACTCCTGCAGTCAAAGCAGTCGTTTGCCTATCCGGTGGAGTGGGGGATTGACCTGCAGTCAGAGCATGAACGCTATCTGACGGAAACGATTTATCAGCGGCCGCTGATTGTCACGGATTATCCGGCAGCCATCAAGCCTTTTTATATGCGGGTCAGTGACGACGGCCGGACCGTGGCCGCCATGGATATCCTGATGCCGGGGATAGGCGAGATTATCGGCGGCAGTCAGCGCGAGGAGAGGTACGATGTCCTTCTGGCCCGGATGCAGGAGGCGGGCATTGAACTGAGCGGCTATAAATGGTATCTTGATCTCCGGCGCTACGGTACGGTTCCCCATTCCGGTTTTGGCCTTGGTTTTGAACGCCTGGTACAGTTTGTCACCGGTATGGCCAATATCCGCGAGGTGATTCCCTTTCCGCGCACCCCGGGTTTTGCCCCCTGTTGAACATTACCAGGAACCACGGATGGATACAGATACACACTTAAAATATGAGAAAGAGAATGAAAAAGTGAGTAAGGGGCCTGGTGTCCAAAGGATGTTTGATGCCATTGCCGGGTCGTATGACCTGATGAACCGGGTGATGACCTTGGGGCAGGATCAGCGCTGGCGCCGTTTTGTGGTCGGGAAGGTGCAGGATCCCGGGTCGGGATGGGCGCTCGATCTGGCTACCGGCACTGGCGATATTGCCGCCCTGACCCGGAGGACGTACCATCATTGCCGGGTGATTGGTGCTGATTTTTCCCAGAATATGCTGAAGGAGGCCGGGAAGCGGTTTGCGGCATTGGAAATTTACTGGCAGGCCTGTGACGCCAATTTCCTGCCCTTTGCCGATAACAGTTTTGAATCGGTGAGCTTTGGCTATCTCCTCAGAAATGTTGATGATGCCCTGGAGGTGCTCAAAGAGGTGCGCCGGGTCCTGAAGCCGGGCGGCCGGGTGGTCTGTTTGGATACCACGCCTCCACGGAAAAACCTGCTGTACCCTTTTGTCCGCTTTTATTTTCGCTTTGGTATCCCTTTTCTTGGCCGATTTATTGCCAGAGATGAGGCCGCTTACGCTTATCTGACCGGTTCAACCATGGAATTTTACAGCGCTGATGCCTTGGCCGCTCTTTTTACTGAGGCCGGTTTTCAGGATGTTGGATATCAACGCTTCATGCTTGGAACCATCGGGGTTCACTGGGGACGGAAGGATGAGTAAGGGAGCTGTTGCCCGCGGTTGCTGCCCTTTTCAGGGAAGCGACCTGGTTTAAAAAAAAATTGAGTGGGGAAAATATGCTTATTAAGCCTGTGAAAAGCAATACCGAGGAAGGGGAGCAGATTATAGCTGCTCTTCTACAACGTTTTCAACCAGCGGATGATTCCTGTCGGGCCATTGTCTCCGAGATACTGGTCGCTGTACGGGAACGAGGCGATGCGGCCGTCCTTGAATATACGAGAAAATTTGACGCGCCCGATCTGGCGCTGGCCGATATGCAGGTCTCCCTGGCCGAGATGCTTGAGGCCTATGAGCTGGTGGATGAAGCCTTTCTTGAGACCCTGACCCTGGCCATCGAACGGATTCAGTCCTTTCATGAACGGGAAATGGAGGATTCCTGGATGCAGACCAGGGAGAACGGGACCATTGTCGGCCGGCTGGTCCGGCCAGTCGATGCGGCAGGTCTGTATGTGCCCGGCGGCCAGGGCGGCTCCACACCGCTGGTCTCGTCGGTGCTGATGAACGGCATACCGGCCGGTATTGCCGGGGTTGGCCGGCGGATAATGCTCACTCCGCCCAATCGCGCCGGCAAGATCAGCCCCCATCTGCTGGTGGCGGCCCAGGAGATCGGGATCACCGAGATCTTCAAGGCTGGATCGGCCTGGGGGATTGGGGCCCTGGCCTATGGCACCGCGACCATCCCGGCGGTGGATGTCATTGTCGGCCCGGGAAACCAGTTTGTAACCGAGGCCAAGGCCCAGGTCTCCGGCCGGGTGCGTATTGACATGATTGCCGGGCCTTCCGAGGTACTGATTGTAGCCGACGCCAGCGCCAGGGCCAGTCATGTGGCCGCTGACATGCTGGCCCAGGCGGAGCATGACCCCTTGGCCCTGGCCATGGTGGTGACCACTGAAGAGGGACTGGCAGGCGAGATCCTGGTGGAACTGGAACGGCAGCTGGCGAAGCTGTCGCGGCAGGAGATTGCCCGCAAATCCCTGGCTGATCGCGGGGTGATCCTCATTGCCGAGAGCCTGGATGCGGCCATTGATCTGGCCAATGATATCGCTGTTGAACATCTGGAGCTGATGATCAGCGATCCCTGGGCTATGCTGCCGCGGATCCGCCATGCCGGGGCCATCTTTCTGGGCCATCATACCCCCGAGGCCGCAGGTGACTATCTCGCCGGCCCCAACCACGTCCTGCCCACCATGGGCACCGCCCGTTTCTCTTCCGCGCTCGGCGTGGAGACCTTCCTGAAGAAGAGCTCCATCATCAGCTACTCGGAGCAGGCCCTGCTCGAGGATGCGGATCATATCCGGAGGCTGGCCACCCTCGAAGGTCTGACCGCGCATGCCGCCTCGGTGACTGAGCGGTTGCAGGGAAAAGGGTAGAGAGACGGTGACGGTGAAACCCTTTGATTTTCGGCAACAGCTCCAGCAGGGCTGCAGTGGTCTGGGGATTGTGCTGGATGCTGAGGCGGTGGAGCGGCTGTTCCTTTATTTTACGGAACTCACGCGCTGGAACAGAAAGATCAATCTGATTGCCAAGGGAACGTCGGAGGCGGAGATTCTGGAAAACCATTTTCTGGACTCCTTGACCCTGCTTCCCCTCCTTGGCAACTCCGAAAATACCCATCTGCTCGACGTGGGAAGCGGGGCCGGTTTGCCGGGACTTGTCTGCAAGGCGGCCCGGCCTGAGATAACCGTGACTTTACTGGAACCGCGGTTGAAGCGGGTTTCCTTTCTCCGTCATGTCATAAGGACCCTGAATCTCAGCGAAGCGAGGGTGCTGGTTGCCCGGGTGGAGGATGAGGTCCTGCTGCCGTCCAGCCCTGTCTTTACTCATATAACCAGTCGGGCGGTCACTGATATTGCCGAGTTTTTGGGGATGGTCAGTCGCTTGTGCGACCAGCGGACAACGGTTATCTGTATGAAGGGTCCGAAATGGCGGGAGGAATTGCAAACCATGCAAAAACTCTCTCCTGCCATTTCTCTTCGGCATGTCTTGACCCTTGAACGGGAACTGCCCTTCTCCGGTGCCAGTCGCGCCTTGCTGACTTTTTCCTGCTGATGGCTCCCCTGGACTTTCTTTACTGATCATGATCAGCGGCGGTCTCTGTCGAATTCGCGAGTTCTTCTGTCGTCCCGATAATTCCTGCGGTCTCTGTCGAATTCGCGAGGCCTGCTGTCATCTCGATAACTCCTGCGGTCTCTCTCTTGGTACTCCCTGCTATAGCGGGGAGGATAACGTCTGTCAGGGCTAACCTGTTGGTGGCGGCGAGAGGCCTTGAAATCTGTATCACGATATCTTCTGATCTGCTCAATCTTGTGTTTGCGAAACCCTGGCGGCAAAATATGGTAGTCTACTATTTGCCATGAGCCACGGAGATGAGAAGATCTGTACCAGTATCCCCGGTCAAAGATAAAGTAGCTGTTGTTGTGGTAAAAGAGATCGTAGGGTGATCCAATTCCCACATAGAAACTCAGTGATGGCGAGTAGATAAATTCTGGCGTTGCGTTGAAAGAGAAAACAGGCGCTGGTCGCCGATAAACAGGTTGCGGGGCTATGACGACTGACGGAAGGGGGATCCCAAGATGAAAGCTGACTCCAATATTTCCGGCTTGGCTCTGTGATGCGCACAGTGTCAGGGGTACCAGCAGAGAGCCGATCATGAGCTGTGTTATGAGGTTCTTTCTTGTCATTTTGTCACCTTTTAATGGAAATTGTTGTTGTAAAAGAAAAGAAATCCCTGGTCATGTCAGGTGTGAAATGGGGTGAATGAATTATCCCATACCAAAGGTATGAAGGAGATAATTGACTATTATACAGGGCATCTTAAATAGAGACAATAACAATTGATCTCGGCTGTTGAGAGGTGGGGGCAAAGAGGGTGTCCTTTTTTTTCTCGATAACATGACAAATGTTGTGATATCAAATAGGGATGATGAAAAATATCTTGACACGATCAAGTCAACGCGTCTGTGATAGACCTGAGTTTCTGGAACGACGTCAAGCTTTATCTTCCCGCCGGAAGACTGACGACCGACGTTTACAGGAAGAAAGACGTTTCGACAACCGGGTGGCAAAGGTTAGCCAGCGCAAGGCGGTCAAAGGCTGGCTGCGATCACTGTTCCGGTCACGTCTAGGCGTTGATCGGCGTAAAAAACGGGATCGCCGTAAAATCGTAGATCGGCGCCGGCAAAGCCTGGGCGCTATCCTGACCCGGGAGGAAATAGCCGATCTGCTCTCTTAAACCCATGAAAAGATAGCTGGATGGAATAAAGCGGAATGAGAATGAAAAGCTTTCGAGAATTGCAAAAAACGGGAAGTTTCAGATTTGAAATCTGTGTGAACACTAAGCCGCTGTAAAAAAATAACATGGCTATCTAAGTGGCGTGTCAGATATGCTGATGATGGATTCTACCAAGTTGCGACCATTGGCCTTGGCCTGATAGAGGGCCGTATCTGCATTTTTGAGGAGCTCTTCGTGGGAAATCAGGGGCTGGTCCGTTGATATTGCCACTCCCAGGCTGAGGGTGACGACTGGTAGGGGAGATGACTTCTCATGGAGAATCTGGAGGTTGAGGATATTCAACCGTATTTTTTCGGCAACATGCAAGGCCCCCTTATGGGAAGTATCAGGGAGGATGACCACGAACTCTTCGCCTCCGTAGCGAGCGCAGAAGTCCCCGGGCCTGGTCAGTGACTTTTTGATCTCCTGGGCAACTTGTCGCAGACATTTGTCGCCACTGCCGTGGCCGTAGCTATCATTGTAACTCTTGAAATTATCTATGTCGCACATGATGACGGAGAGTGGCCCTTGATCCCTGTTGCTGCGCTCGAATTCTGTGATGATATGTTCCGAGAACTGGAGGCGATTGGGAATTCCGGTCAAGGAATCAATAGCGGCCTGTCTTTGGATGATCGCATAGGCCCGGTCTAAGCGAAGCCCTGAAATAAAGATGCCAAGCAGGCCTACGAGAGCTATACCGATATGGGCCAGGAGGAGAGTACCAAAATGGGCGCTTTGCATAAAGTCCAGGGTCACACTGATGCCCCCCCGTATGTCACCTTCTTTATAACCCTGTTTTTCATGGCAAGGCAGGCAGGCCTTTTCTGTCTTGAGAGGGGCCATGTAAAAGAATGACGTGCTCCCGTTCTTTTCGATAAAAAGACCCGCCTCCTTGACGCCTGACTCAAACTCTTGCAAAAAAAAATGCTTCCTGTTCAGTGGCCTCATTTTCTGGACGAAGGGGACGGAGGCTGGTGATATGAAGTTGTATGCCTTCCTGGGCCATGGCAATCTCTGCGATCTGTCTGGTCATGAAGGAGGGATTTATCTTGGTCAAGGTCAGGGAGTCGTTGACTTGAATCTCCCGCATGGGATCCTGCAGAGAGGGGTTGGGAAGTGTTGTCCTGGTGACCGGGACATAGACCCCACCATGTTGAGCATTCCAGCGGCGGGTGATGATAATATGGTCAAAAAAACTTCTTGCTGTCTGCAGGGCCTGTTTTTCCTATGCCTGCTGTGTCTGGCTGTGATTCCAGGCAAAGGAGGCGGCAATGAGCAGAGTCCACAGGATGCTGATGAGAATGGTATTTCTTTTGATTTCCATGAATCTTGGTCAGATATTACCAGCTGAGGTTGGTATCGAAGGAGTAATATAAGTTCTTTATGCCTTTGTTAAGGTGCAAAAGTCAATGGGTTTGTGGAAAATGATGATGATGGCAAGGTAATGGCACGGGACGAGAAAGGATTTCAGTTGATAATCCCCGTAAGGTTGGTTTAAAGTGTTTCACTTTACTCGAATCAAATGTTGATGGCAATTTTTGCAGATGCGGCAGAAGACCCGCATAAAAAAAATAAGGGGAATGGAATGAAGAAAATAGCAGTATTGGCTGGTGATGGCATCGGCCCGGAAGTGATGGCGGAGGCAATCAAGGTCTTGGATGCAGTGCAGAACAAGTTTGACTTTGAGCTGAGTTATCAGCACGCCGATGTGGGAGGGATTGCCATTGATAATCATGGTGAGGCCCTGCCGCCCTCGACCCTTACCCAGTGTGAGCAGAGCGATGCCATCCTTTTCGGTTCGGTGGGCGGTCCCAAATGGGAAGCCCTGCCTCCGGCGCAACAGCCGGAGCGGGCGGCGCTGCTGCCCCTGCGCAAGCATTTTGACCTCTTCTGCAACCTGCGTCCGGCCAAGATCTTCAAGTCGCTGACCGCAGCCTCCCCTCTGCGGGCCGATATCGTCCGTGACGGTTTTGATATTCTCTGTGTGCGGGAGCTGACCTCCGGTATCTATTTTGGTGTACCCAAAGGCCGCGAAGGCTCAGGCCCTGACGAGCGGGCCTTTGACACCATGGCCTATACCCGTTTCGAGATCGAGCGCATTGCCCGCATGGCCTTCGAGGCTGCCCGGTTGCGTCGCCAGAAAGTGACATCCGTTGATAAGGCCAATGTCCTCACCACCATGGTGCTGTGGCGGGAGGTGGTGATCGAGATCGCCAAGGAGTATCCGGATGTAGCCCTGAACCATATCTATGTCGATAACGCCACCATGCAGCTGGTGCGAGATCCCCATCAGTTTGATGTCATGCTCTGCGGCAACCTGTTTGGCGATATCATCTCCGATGAGACCGCCATGCTCACCGGTTCCATGGGGCTGCTGGCCTCGGCCAGTCTCAATGCCGAAAAATTCGGGATGTATGAGCCGGCCGGTGGTTCGGCCCCGGATATCGCCGGCAAGGGTATCGCCAATCCCATTGCCCAGATCCTGTCCGCAGCCATGATGCTGCGTTACAGCTTCGGCATGGACGAGGCGGCTGCTGCCATTGACCACGCCATAGAGAGCGTTCTCGATGATGGTATCCATACCGCCGATATCGCCATTGATAAGACCAAGGTGGTCAATACCGTGGCCATGGGTGATGCCATTGTTGCCGCCTTGAGGTGAAATTGTGACACTGGAATCCATGGTGGTGGCCAATGAGGCCTCAACGGAGCTGGGCTGGAAGGTGGCTAAGGAGTTGGGGGTGCCCTTCTCCGAGATGATCCGCAAACGTTTTGCCGATGGTGAAATGTATCATGCCTTTCCTGCCGAGGTGGCGGGGAAGAATCTGATCATCATAGGCGCCACCCATACGGACAGCTCGCATCAGGAGCTCCTCGATCTGATCCAGGGGGGAAGGTACTGGAATGCGGCCACCATCAATGTGGCCATTCCCTATCTGGGTTATTCCACAATGGAGCGGGCCAAACCCAACTCCTGTGAAATCCCCAAGGGAGTGACCAGGACCAGGCAGATATTCAGGGCCAGGCCTCATTTTGTCGCCTTTGTTGATCTGCATTCCGAGGCGGTGCTCCATGCCCATGCCGGTGAGATCCGCACCGAACACGTGTGGACCGACGAACTGGTGATCCAGAAAATCAGGGCCAGCGGCTTGAACGATTATGTCCTGGTCTCTCCTGATTACGGGTTCTCCAAGCGGATTGCCAGACTGGCCAGTATGCTCGACTGTCCGCATATCGCCGCCGACAAGGATCGTTACGATACCGACAAGACCATTATCGGTCAGGTCTCAAGCGTGGTTAAAGGAAAGACGGCCATTGTCTGTGATGACATGATCCGCACCGGCGGTTCCATCATCCAGACAGCCCAACGTTGTCTGGAGGCAGGCGCCGTGCAGGTGGCGGTCATGGCCACCCATCTGGTGCTGGCGGGTGATGCCCGGAAACGATTCCAGAACAGTCCCATCTCCAGGGTGATGGGTTCCGATACCGTTCCCGGGGTTAAGAATGATGCCTTGCTTGATGTCTATTCGGTGGCTCCGCTGCTGGCCGATATTTTTAGACGCCATTTGAAGATCAAGTAACCAGCATGGCTGGGCCAGATAGGCCAGCCACAACGAAAAATGAAGGTTGGTCACTCAGGCATCCTGCGGCCGTTTCTCTGATCGACTTTCATAAAAAACAGGTAAATTTTCTTTCGTGGCTGCGGACGGGGAAAGCTGGCATTGGCCAGTGCAATAGAAGCTGTGTTTCTGGCGGATCTATCACTGCTGGGCGTAGGGGCGGGGTGTTCACCGCCCCTGTCTGTCATCCACCAGTCACATGGACGGGCACCATTAGCACAGAATAAAAAAAATGTCGGGCCGGCCGGAAAGGAAATGGACTGGGGTTTTTCCCTTTCCGGCGGGACCGAAGTCGAAACGATGTAAAGAAACCTCTGGCTAAAACTTGACAGTCAGACCGGCGTACAATGAACGGCCCATGCCTGGAACCGGTGTACCCCAAGGGACATCAGTTCCTGACATGGTCTTCCCCTGGCCGCTATAGGCACCGCCGAGCGGGTGGCTGTAGAACTTGTCGAAGAGGTTCTCGATACCGACGTCAAGGCGCAGCTGTTTCCACTCATAACTGCTGCGCAGGTGGAGCAGGCCGTAACCTCCGGTTTCCAGTTCGTTTCTGACTTGTGACACTCGTGTTTTGTTATCGACAAGTTCAGTCTCAACAGTGTTGGTCCATCCCCCCAGACGATGCACTACAGCCAGTCTCGCATTTAACGGCATGATATTATAAAGATTGTCGTCGGTCGTCCTGTTCTTGCCCCGAACGAAATTCACCACGCCGGTTGCGGTGAAGGCACCGTAAGCGGTATTTTCCGCAAGCGGTAAATGTCCCGATACGTCTACACCGTAGAGGCGGGCGGATTGATTGTCGAACTGGAGGTAGACAAAGGCATCGGTGTCGGTCATATTCGTCGCAGGCACATTGGGGAATTCAGAATTGTCAAGACGCCGGGCGTCGATGTAGTCATCAACATAGGTGTAGTAAGGCGTCACCTTCAGCCCCCATCTCTCCTGGCCTGCATCATGCCAGTCTAAGGTCGCACTCAGGGTGTGGGCGGTTTCCGGTTCCAGGTCGAGGTTGCCGACATAACCATTGCCGTCGCCGGCCATATTGATCATGCGCATTGCCATGCCTCCGGTTGACCAGGCGTAACGCTCGTAGAGGTTCGGGGAGCGGGTCTTCCGGGCATAGCCGAATTCGATGGTGCGGGTAGCATCCGGCGTGAAACGGGTCAGCGCGGTCAGGTCGACGTTGTGGTCTGTCTGATCGCGGTCGGCGGTATTGAAGGTGGTCGATTCGGCCAGATATTGCGCTCCGGTGATATTATAACCCTGCACCTCGTCGGCATCCATGTCCACCTGCTCGCCACGGATCCCGAGCTGGGTCAGCCACTGGGGATTCCATTGCGCTTCCCATTCAGCGAAAAGAGCCAGGCGATCACGCTCGCCGTTATTGATGTTCCAGAAGGTGTTCGGCCACATCCCCTTGCCGGATGGATCCCACCAGTCATCCAGTCGGTAACGCTGGGCTTCGCCGCCTATCCTGAGCAGGTCGCGCTCGGAAAGCTCAATGTCCGCCTTGACCAGGGCGCCGGTGTTTTTTCCTTCGGTCTCCATGGGCATACCTGCCGCACAGCCATTCATGCCGCCGCTGAGAGTCGTACAAGGCACGCCATCAGAGTTTGGCACATTATTGGGACCATACCAGTAGAGCTTGTCGTCGAAGAACTGCATCTTATGCCGCGTCTTCTCATTATAGGCGCGCCCTTCCAGGACACCCCAATCGTATTGTCCCTTATAGCGCAGATTGATCTGCGTGCTGTCGTTGTCGGTCATGTCCATGCGCTGGTTTGGGTACCCCTGATAGGGGATATCCTGCAGGCCCACCTTTAACTCGAGCAGATGGTCTTCATTGCGCAGTCCCAGGCCGAGCTGATGATTCGATGATTTATACATGGTGGATCCGACCTCGTCGCCATCCAGCCAGCTGCGGCCAGCTGCTGCGGGCCCGGCCGGTTTGAAATCATCGCCAGCCTTGTAATTGTCAGCCTTGACAGTCGAACCGCGGTAGCTCAGATTCAGCGTTTTGCTGGCGACTGTGGCGGCGATGTTGCCGCCTTGTACATTGCCGTTGCTGCGATAAAACGCGCCCACTTCACCCTTGCGCAGCAGGCCTTCACCGGTCTGGGAAAATTCCGGATCAGTGGAGTTCACCAGGATCGTGCCGCCGATGCTGTCGCCGCCAACACTGACCGGCGTGATGCCGGCGAAGACGGTGACGCTTCCCACATTGGTCGGATCGACGTAGGAAAGCGGTGAGTTCATGTGGTTGCCGCAGGCCGAGATCAGATCCATACCATCAACCTTGATCCGCAAGCGGTCGTCGGCCAGGCCGTGAATCGCCGGCAGAATCGAAACTCCGCCGGCGCCCTGGAGGCTGACGCCTGGAATGTTTTTCAGAAGACTGGCCGTGTCGCTCGTGGCAGGCCGTAAAGACTGTAATTCTTCGCCATCAACCACCGAAACATTGGCGGAAAGCTGGTCATCATTTAGCGGTGGCGCTGTCACCATCATAGTGCCGAGATTCTCGCCGGTACCCGGTTCGGCCGCACAAACCGGAACGGTCAAGGTCAGTGCAGTGAGTCCAAACACCACAGCAACGCAATAGCTCTTTTTCTTCTCCCTGGTCATACCTTCTCTCCTTGGTTGGATGTTTGGTTACGATGAACAATTCATCGCATGCGAAAGTCCATCTGAAAATTTATGCTGAGTGGCGTGGGAATTTCGTTCCTGGGAAGGGGCAACGGTAGAGACCGTTCAACCGATTGCTGAGCCGCCTCACGGAGTCGCAACTGACCGCCGGTAAGACGCAGGTCGCGGATGCTGCCGTCGCGTAATATGGTGAATGATACCAGAACTTTCCCTTCCAGGCGTCGGCGGCGGGCTGCGGCCGGGTAGTATTTATGCGCCTCAAGATGGGCAAAAAGTTCAGCCAAATACTGCTGACGGGCCTCCACGTCCAGCGGCGCAACCGATGACGGTAGCACAGGCTGCACCACCGCTGTCTCCTGTGGAGGAGACAAAACATCCGGTTGCGGGACAATCTCCTGCCGAGGCTCAATCATGGAAACCCGTTGTTGATCAACAACGGGAACCACTTTCTTCATCTTTTCGGGTTTTGCCTTGATCACCGCCTTGGGGATCGTAACCGGCTTGGAAACCGGTTGCGTTGGTATAGGCAATGGCTGTGGTTTGGCAGGCTGCTCTCGCTCGAAACTGATCTTGGTCACCCGAACTTTTTCCTTGGCCGGAGCAAAAACAAGAAGAGAGGATACCCCCCACCAGCCAAGCAGTCCGTGCAGGATAAGGGAAACCAGGAAGGCGATCGGCCAGAAACTCATCCCCGGAGTCGGCCGGAGCAGTGGCCACCATGATGAGACCGGGGAGGAGGCCGGATAGATCCCTGATTCGGGACGAGGTATGATTCTGCTCATGGCTCCCGAGTGATGATGTCGATGCCCTCAGCCCCGGCCTTGCGGGCCGCGTCCAGGACTTCGACTGTCAGGCCCAGGGAGACCGCCTGGTCCCCGCGCAGTTGTACTCTTTTTTCGGCCAGCAGGTGCAGTTTCTGTCGCAAGATTTCTTCAAGGGCGGTCGGAGCGATAGCTTCCTGGTCGATCAGGATCCGACCCTGGTTGTCCAGTACCACCTGGAGGGTCTTCTCGCCGGTCAGGGGCTGGCCTGTCTCGGCGGTGGGCAGTGCCAGGGGAATCATTTCATCGCGGATGAAATTGGAGGTGAGCATAAAAAAGATCAGGAGCAGAAAGACCACGTCGATGAGGGGAGTCAGGTTGAGCCCTTGGCCGACTTTTTTTCGTCCCTCAAAATGCATTGGTCAATACCTCCGGTCGCTGCATCTCCGCCGTTTCCTGGTCGTCTGTGTCCTCTGTGGTCCTGCAGGGTTGCCATTGTTCCAGGACCAGAGAGGCGTAATAGCGCATGGAGCGGGTCCGCCGGTCAGCCAGCCCTTCCAGCAGGTGGAGTAGCAGGAGGATAGGAATGGCCACCGCCAGGCCGACCCCAGTGGTGATCAACGCTTCCCAGATCCCGCCGGCCAGGGCCTGGGCGTCCACACGGCCTCCGGCCTGCTCGATGACCATGAAGGCCTTGATCATGCCGATAATCGTTCCCAGAAGTCCCAGCAGGGGTGCGGTATTACCAAGGATGCCCAGGGTGCGAAAACCGCGTTCCATGCGCTGCAGTTCATTTGAGCCAAGCCGGGAGGCGACCTGCCCCAGATCCTTGACCCCGGCCGCGGCCGCACTAATCAAGCCCAGAACGACCGAAGCCTCGGGGCCGCGCAAATCGTTCTTGATTCTCCCGGCCCTGCCGGCCGCCAGCGCTCCCTGCACTTGTTGCGCAAAATCTCCAGCCGGCCTGGCTAGGGAGGTAAAATACAAAAGCCGCTCAACCACGATGGTCAACGCCACCAGTGAATAGCCAATGAGAAGAAGCACCACCGGACCGCCTTTGTTGATCAAATCTCCCCAGTCCATTGTGCAAGCACCTCCTGCTCGTCATTTTATGCCAAGAAATATTGTGTTCCAGTATGTAAAAACACTTTGAAACACTTCCGCTATTAGGTGCCACAAAGTATCACGCTGCAGGATGATAAGCAATGCGGCAGATTGTCGCAGGCATAGTCCTTGGAAACAGGTTGCTTTGACCTCACCTCAATTGCAAAATCCTCGATGTAGCGCAACTACATCTACGGTTTTTCAATCGGTGCAGCCAGATCCGGCTCAAATCCAGTCGCAAGTCAGGTACATCAGTATTTTCCGGTCCCTGAGTTTAGATATGATGGTTAACACTTAAGCAAAAAAAGACCTGCCTCCCTTGCAAGCGTGGGTTAAGTTGAGAAGCCACAATCAACTCAGAGCCAAAATCAAGGAGGCAGGTCATGGAGAAAACAATAAAGAATATCGGTTTAGATGTCCATAAAAATTCAATATCAATTGGCATAGCCGATGACGGTCGTGATGGTGAAGTGAGATTTTACGGTAAAATTGAGAACGACATGAATCAACTCGACAAAGTTATCCGTAAACTTCTATCAACAGGGGCGTCGCTCCGTTTTGTCTACGAAGCAGGGCCTTGTGGATATGACATTTATCGCTATTTAAGCAATAATAATCTGGATTGTGTTGTTGTGGCTCCATCTAAAATTCCGCGACAAAGCGGTAACAGGTTGAAG
>JAHYIV010000068.1 GCA_019429465.1 Desulfoarculaceae bacterium | reverse complement strand
CGAGGCGCGCAAATTTCGAGGAATGAGGCGTACTTGAGTACGCCGCAGTGACGAGATAATTCGGAGTCTCGCAAGCTCGCTTACCTGCAGCAACGAAGCAGTTGGCGACTTTTTACGACGCCATCAACATTATACTGGCTCGACTAGCTTATTTAGTCTCAATTGTCCTCGTTGTGGTCTCGATTCGCTCTTCGATCGCGGGTGTTTCGGTCGTGGTCGTCGTGGTTTTCTGAACCACTACTTTGTCAGCAACCATGCGATCACCTTCAAGGGTGTAGTAAACCGTTACCGGCAGGCCGGACTTAACCGTCTCAATGGAGACAGCCGCACCGGTGTCGTCAACATAGGTTGTGCTTTCTGTGTAACGGTACTCCATAGGAGTGGTGCTGGTTTCCGATCGAATCACGATGGTGTCGGGGCTAACCTCACTGACTGTCCCCACTGTTTCCGTCGTCGTGACCGTGCCGACAGTTATCTGTCCCTGTTGGGCAAATACCCCGATTGGTACAACCAGAACGGCCAATGCGAATACGAATGGCATTACTTTTTTCATGACTTTCTCCTTTTTTTATGAACTTATTCTTTATCGCCTCGTGGCACTGCATCGGGAGAAGAACCGCGCTCTGCTGTTCCTTCCCGATCTTGTCTTGAATCCCAGACGTGGGTTTTTCTCTTTCATCTCTGTGCGTCCGGCAGGGCCAATCCCTGCAAGCTGCTGAACTGTGAATTGGCGAGACCACTCACTATTTACTTTCAGTTGTTGTGGTGGTGGTCTGCTGCTCTTGGATCACGGGTCTTTCGGAAGTCGTCGTGGTTGTCTGAACTTCCGTGCTTTCGGTTTTGGATGAACAGGCCCCAAGGGTGCCGATCAGCATAAGAAGGGCTAAGGGGATAAAAATATGTTTCTTATTCATGGCGGTTACTCCTCTCTATATAGGAAGTGAAAAAAATGACTGAAGACTCAAAGTGAAAATTCAAAGAGAACGATAGGAATCATCAGTCGCCTTAATAAATGCTTCTTGTTCGACACTTTTTATAGAAGCAAACTTTGTGCCAGGTGGCTGGTACTTGATGTTATATAGTCCATCAGCCTAATTTTTATGAGTAAATATAGAAGAAGTCATTTCCGGAACAGTCCTTAACGCCTGGGTCAGATATGGCCATATTTGACCCAGGCGGTTATATGCGGCCATTATGTCGGGCTTGTGATCTATTCCCTCTCAAATATGTTGAGAAATGTCCGGCGTGTGATTCGCTGGGGTTTGTTCTGTTTTTACATAAAATCATTGCTTTCTTCTCCGGCAAAGGCAAGAGTGACTGTTCCCAGTCTTCATTCTACCCTTTGCCGGAGAAAAAATGAGCACGTTTGACCGCATTTGCCAACTGCGTACCATCCTTCATGCCCGTCGTTATCCGATCACCATGCGTGAACTGGAGGAGCGTATGGAATGTTCCCGGCCCACGGTCAAGCGGATGATCGCTAAACTGCGCCATGAGCTGGCGGCGCCCATTCGCTATGATAAGGCGCAAAACGGTTATATCCTGGACCAGACGGGCGGGGATCAGTACGAGCTGCCCGGCCTCTGGTTCAGCTTGGCCGAGCTCCAAGCCCTGCTCACCGTTCATGAATTGCTGAGGAGCATGCAGCCCGGTATGCTCCGCCAGGAGTTTTCTCTCTTCCGGCAGCGGATTGAATCGATCCTGCAGGCCAACAATGTGGCCACGGGTGAGGTTTTCCGTCGGTTCCGTTTTCACTATGTGGGCGCGCGTGCCTGTCTGCCCGAAAATTTTCATACCGTGGCCTCAGCCACCCTCCAACGCCGCAGACTGAATCTGCACTATCATAATCGGGCCAATGATTGTCTCTCCAGCCGGATTGTCTCCCCCCAGCGGCTCATCTATTACCGCGAAAACTGGTATCTCGATACCTGGTGCCACCAGGCCGATGCCTTGCGTACCCTGGCCCTTGACCGTATCCGTGATCCTGTCATGCTCGATGACGAGGCGATGGAAATCCCGGATGACGAGCTGGACCGCTATTACAGCGGCTCCTTCGGCATTTTTTCCGGCCCGGCGACGCAGACCGCCGTCCTGCGATTTACCGCGCAGCGCGCCCGCTGGGTGGCCGAGGA
>JAHYIV010000067.1 GCA_019429465.1 Desulfoarculaceae bacterium | reverse complement strand
CTGATGGCGCCCCATTGAAACTTTTACTGGCCGAGCCGGTAGAAACATAGTCGTTTTTGCCGTTTTTTGGCAACAGTACCCCGTTGCAGCCCCGGGCAGCACCCGGCAAGCATTCTGATCTTTGACAGTAACTACTCGCACCCCTATTCAATATCAGTGATTTTACCGGCTAATGCCATCTGAATTGCCACAAGCGGATTGATGCCTTGGCTGGCCATGGTTTGCAAATAACTCGAAATCCGGCAGTAGGCCTCAGCATACCGTATGCGACGAAAACATCCGGATACTTTCTGTTTCACCTTGGCCATGCGAAGATCTCGTTCTGCTCGATTGTTTGTAAATGGCACATGCTGGTCCTTGGCAAACAACAAGACCGCAGCTTCATGTTTTCGGAGCCGCTCCCACAGATTATGAGCGTCCGACTTGGCCATTTTACCCCGTTTCCCTTTCGGCTTTTCAGGGATTACCGGCATTTCCTTGCCGCCACGGGTCAGAATGGTGCGATACCATTTTAGCAGGCTGGCATACTCCTGCTCGGTCAGACATTTCTCCGGGCGTTTCGCGACTTGCCGACTCGTTTGCTGTAGAAGCTTCTTCATGTTGCGGGCCCATCTGTAGTGATTGGAGTCAATGATGAAAACCAGTTCACGCAAAAGATGAGAACCACACAGCCCATGACGGCAATTGTCATATGAGAAATAGGACGCCCAGCAATCGTGAATGAGCACACCACCATATCGGGGTATGATGTTTACCCCAACAATGGCATCTTTCCCCCGTTTGCGATGAAGCAGCTTGAGCGTCGTTCCTCCGGCTGAATGGACATGGATCCAGTAATTTTTGCGATCAACCCGGAATGATGTTTCATCCACATGCAGTGCTGGCGCCTGTAGCAGGGTTTCGATGGCCCGGATCTCCCATGGCTCAAGGGCCAGGTGGAGGCGCAAAACAAACTTGAGCAGGCTGGACTCGGCGACAACCCGGCCAATCATGGCGGCAATCTGGCTCTGGACGCGATTCAAGGCAACCATCTGACTGATAATCAGGTGGATGGCGAATGCCTTGAGTCCGTTACCGTATTGTAAAGTCCCCGGCATGTCCGGTGGAAAATGACCCTTGACCGTTGCTGCGCAATTGGGACACTGCTTTATTTCAGCATCAACATGCTCGACAACCTGCTCAAAAACAATATCAATTTTCGTGCGTCGTTCATGCCCGTGGCAAGGGACATTGTCCAGCGAGACGCCACAGACATCACAGGTTTCCGCCTTGGCTGTGGTAACGGTCTCTATGGTGCGGGTATTGCCTACTTCACCACTGACCTTTTTCCCTTTGCCCTTGCTTGAGGTGCTTGGCGTGGCAGTTTCATCTTTTTCTGTCTGCGAAGATGGCAGACTGGAATTTTTGTTGTTCTTGCGGGTCGTTTTCTCCATGAACACAGACAGTAACACCTCAACAATCACCAAGAGGCTTTCAAGCAGCACCCGAATCTCAGGTGATATCTGACTGGTCTCTTTGAGGTCAGAGAACTGTTGTTTCAGGCGATCGACTTCATCGCGAACACTAATTTTGTTGATCGTTGCCATGGCAACAGTATACCATGACTTTTTTTGACCCTCTGTAGCGCCCATGGCGCGACGATGAGGGTTGTTTTCATCAAATTTGCCTAACGCTATCGAAAGCGAACGAATAAAGCGACTTTGCCTGGCAATTTTAGCTCTTTATACAAGGAACCTCGAGCGACGCTGAGATGTTGCTTGAAATGCTGTCAAGTTTTTTTTGCTCTTTTTGCTCTTTTTGCTCTTTTTGCTCTTTTTTGCAAGGGGGGCGAGTAGTTACCATAAAAGAAAACAAGGGGATGGGGTTGGCCCAGGGCCTAGCTCTGGGCAAAGAGGGCGGAGAGGGACTGGCGGAGCTCCTCCACCTTGTAGGGCTTGGGCACCACTCCGCAGAAGCCGTGCGCCCGGTAATTGGCCATGATGGGGTCATTGGCGTACCCGCTGGAGACAATGGCCTTGACCCGGGGGTCGAGCTGTTGCAGCTTGACCAGGGTCTCCTTGCCGCCCATGCCGCCGGGGATGGTGAGGTCCATGATGACGCCGTTATAGGGCCGGCCTTCCTTGAGGGCCTTTTTGTAGAGGGCGACGC
>JAHYIV010000047.1 GCA_019429465.1 Desulfoarculaceae bacterium | reverse complement strand
CGAGACTCCGAATTATCTCGTCACTGCGGCGTACTCAAGTACGCCTCATTCCTCGAAATTTGCGCGCCTCGCATTTGACGCTTTTTACTTAGCCATCTCATAAATTGAGTTTTTACGAAACCATCATGCTTGAAGGGATGGGTTACACGGTTACACGGTGCTGGCGGCAAATTCTCCAGATCAGGCCATCCGTCTGGCCCGGGAATACGCCGGAGATATTCGCCTGCTCATGACGGATGTGATCATGCCCGGGATGAATGACCGGGATCTGGCCACGAACCTGTTGGCCTTGTATCCAGGGCTCAAGTGCCTGTTCATGTCGGGTTATACCGCCGATATCATTGCCCGGCACGGCGTGCTCGACGCGGGGGTCGCTTTCCTCCAGAAGCCGTTTTCCCTGCAAGAGCTGGCCGCAGTTGTCCGGCAGGTGCTGGCCAGCGCCTAGGGGCGGATCGTGGAGCTTCTTCCTGATCCCTTGCCGTCGATAGAGCTTGTACTGGTCTGCCTTCCATAGTCTCCCCCTTGTCGCGTATGGAAGAGCGGCTTCAGCCGCGATTTCTGCCCTGGTGCTCGCAGATGGCTCCGGCTAACCGGCGCACTTCCCGCATGGTGTCCTCGACGTCGAAGCTCAAGATTTTTTTATCATGCATGACCAGGCGGCCATCAATGATGACGCTCCGGACATCGGCGCCGCTGGCACCATAAACGAGCAGGTCCTGATTGTAGCAGGGGCTCAGGTGAGGCTGCTGCATATCGAGCAGGATGAGATCGGCCTTGTATCCGGGAAGCAGCTGGCCGGTCTTGCCCAGTCCCAGTATCTCGGCGTTGCTGCTGGTGGCGCATCTCAGCGCCTGTCTGGCCGAAAGAGAAGTGGCCTCGAGGGTGTGGAGTTTCTGGGTCTTGCTTAAGATGTCCATCTCCCGGAACATGTCGAGGCTGTTATTGCTGGCGCAGCCGTCAGTGCCCAGGCCCACCCGGATGTTGCGCTTGAGCATGGCCGATACCGGGGCTATGCCTGAGGCCAGTTTCAGGTGACTCTGGGGGCAGACGATTACCCCGGCCCGGGACTGCGCGAGCAGGTCAAGATCCTCTTCATCAAGCCAGATACCGTGGATGCAGATCGTGTCCGGGTCAAGCAGTCCGAGGGCTGCCAGGTGCCTGACCGGGCTTGTCCCCCGGGGTTCCCGGATCATCTCCTGCTCCTGCCTGCTTTCCGCCGCATGGATAAAGAACGGCACCTGGCGCTCCATGGCCATTCTCTTGGCCCCTTGCAGGGTCGCAGCCGAGCAGGTATAGGGGGAATGAGCAAAGATTGCCGGGGTGATGCGGGGGTTCCTGTCTTGCCATTCATCGAGAAAACGGGCCGCTGCCTCCAGGTTGCCGGCAGGGTCCGGCACACCGGGGGCTGGAAAGTCGATAACTCCCTGGGCAGCCACCGCCCGCATCCCCGAATCAACAAAGGCCCGGGCGGCCTGGCCTTCAAAGAAATAGCCATCGGCCACACTGGTGGTGCCGGAGAGGATCATCTCGGCTGCGGCCAGTTTAGAGCAATGGTACACCATCTCCTCGTTTACATGCGCAGCCTCCGCCGGAAAGATATGTTCAGTCAGCCAGGCGGCAAGCTCCAGATCGTCGGCCAGGCCGCGAAAGAGGGTCATGGCACAGTGATTGTGGCCGTTGATCAGCCCCGGTGCCAGCATCTTGCCCTGAGCATCGATGATTGTCGTCGCCTCGGTGGTCTCGGCCTGCGTCCTGGTGTCGGCTGTGCCGATTGCGGCGATGGTGTCCCCTCTGGTCAGCAGCCAGCCGTCCTCTCTGAGAGTGTCCGCAGCGGTGACGGCCAGGGTACAGTTATGGATAAGAATGGAGTCGGTCATGGTGTCTGGTCCTGGAAGTGAGCACGGCAGGAAGGGTTGCGGGTTAAAAAAAGGGGCATTTTCCATTGTTGCGGGGTATACTACACTTTTTGATATTTTTTGTAACTGATGGTCAGGAATTTTAAGATATACGATATGCGTATTAATTGAATACGCATATCCTTTTTCAGGAGTCTTTCATGGGTTTTCGTTGTGGCATTGTCGGCCTGCCAAATGTTGGAAAATCAACAATTTTTAACGCCTTGACCGCCGCCGGCATTGAGGCGGCCAATTATCCTTTCTGTACCATTGAGCCCAATGTCGGGATTGTGGCCATGCCTGATTTCCGTCTGGATACCTTGGCAATGCTTGCTCAAACCAAAGTCAAGATCTCAACCCAGATGGAGTTTGTCGATATTGCCGGCTTGGTTAAGGGGGCCAGCCAGGGTGAGGGGCTGGGCAACCAGTTTCTTGGTCATATCAGGCAGGTGGATGCTATTATCCATGTGGTGCGCTGTTTTGAGGATGAGAATGTCGTCCATGTCGATGGTTCCATTGATGCGGATCGTGATCGAGAGATCATCAATATGGAGTTGATCCTGGCCGATCTGGATACCGTCGACAAACGGTTGAAGAAAACACTCAGCCAGGCCAAGTCAGGGGACAAGGTCTATAAGGCTCAAGGTCTCTTCTTAGAGAAACTGCAGGCGGCACTCGATAGTGGACTACCGGCCCGCACCGTCGCGGCCGATGATGACCTGGAGCGCGATCTGCTGCGCGATCTCTGCCTGCTGACCACCAAACCGGTGCTCTATGTGGCCAATGTGGCGGAAGAAGACGCGCTGCAGGGCAACGCCCTCGTGCGGGGGCTGGAAGAGGCCGCCCGTCAGGAGGGGGCCTCCGTGGTGATTATCTCCGGCAATATCGAGCAGGAACTGAGCCACTTGTCGCCGGAGGAACAGCAGGAGTTTCTGGCCGATATGGGGATGAGCGAGCCGGGATTGAACCGGCTGATCAAGGCGGGCTATGAACTCCTGGGGCTGATCACCTTTTATACGGTGGGGGTGAAAGAAACCAGGGCCTGGACTATTTCCAAGGGCACCAAGGCGCCCGGGGCGGCAGGCAAGATCCACTCCGATTTTGAGCGTGGTTTTATCCGGGCCGAGACCATTGCCTATGAGGACTTTGTCGCCTGCGGAAGTGAGGCGGTGGCCAAGGACAAGGGTCTGATGCGCTCCGAGGGCAAGGAATATGTGGTGGCTGATGGCGATTGTCTCAACTTTCGCTTCAATGTTTAGAGACCGTTACGAGACAAGCAAGGTCTTTTTCTTGCTTGTCTCGTTTACGGCCTCTTATGCCGCTCCGGACATTTAGATGGCCATGTTATTTTACTACAGCGGTTTAGAGACCGTTACGAGACAAGCAAGGTCTTTTTCTTGCTTGTCTCTTTTACGGCCTCTTATGCCGCATCAAGGAAACAGCCAATCTTTTCGGGGCTGTTTCCTTGATGCGGCGTTTGCCCGATAGCGACCGAAACCCCGCAATAAAGTTAAAATGAACGAGCCATACATAAGACACAGTTTATTAATCAGTTTCCTTGATGCGGCGTTTGCCCGATAACGACCGAAACCCCGCAATAAAGTTAAGATAAGTTACCATGCGCAAGACACAGTTTGTAGATCAGTTGAAAGAGGGCGACCGGTTGGATGATTTTTTTCTGGTCAAGACGGCGCGTCTCTCCGAGACCAGGGCCGGAAAACCCTATCTGATCCTGGAGGTTGCCGACAGGAGTGGTGAGATCGGCGGACCGATCTGGGATCAGGCCGAGGAGTTTCAGGGCTTGTGTCAGGTTGGTCAATTTGTCCATTTGAGTGGTCAGGTCCAGTCGTATCGGGATAAGTTGCAGCTCAAGATCGATGCCGTCCGTGGTGTTGATCGCCAGGCGGTTGATCTTGCCGACTTTGTCCTGGCCTCTGGTCAGGATCTGGAACTGCTGGCCAGAGATCTGCAGACCCTGGTCACCTCCGTGAAGGATCCCTATCTCAAAAAGCTGTTGCGCATTTTTTTCAAGAACGAGCCTATATGGCAGCGTTTTCAGGAGGCGCCGGCGGCAAAAGGAATCCATCATGCCTATGTGGGCGGTCTGCTGGAGCATTCCCTCTCTGTGGCTCTGGTGGCCGACAAGTTGGCCGCCCACTATGCCGGGGTCGATCGCTCCCTGCTCCTGGCCGGGGCCCTGCTCCATGATGTCGGCAAGGTGGAAGAGCTGGCGATGGATCTTGCCCTTATTGACTATACCGCCCAGGGGAGGCTGAAGGGCCACCTGGTCATGGGCAGTGAGATGGTGGCGGCGGCGGCGAGGTCTATCAAGGATTTTCCAGCAGAACTTCTCACCCAGCTCCAGCATCTGATCCTCAGTCATCATGGCCGGCACGAGTTCGGCTCGCCCACTGTTCCCATGACTGTTGAGGCCTTTCTCCTCAGTTTTGTCGATGACCTGGATGCCAAGATGAACCTGATGGAGCAGCTGCGCAAGAAGATAAAGGGGCCGGGTCTGCAGTGGACCGAGTATCAGCGCTCGCTGGAGCGATATCTGTATCTCGGTCCTTTCGAGTCGGAGGATGCAGAAGCGGAGGAGCGGGCAGATGACCGGCGGGCAGCGACTCCGCCAGCGCGCCAGCAGACGCTTTTTTAGTGCCTTTCGTCGGGGTTAGAAACCGGTAAGACCGCTCAGAAAAACAGGAGGACAGGCGTAAGAATGGGTACCCGGCAGAGACAATTGATTCCTTCTTTTTCCAGCCTTATCGGTCAGGAAAAGGCCAAGAACCTTCTGGGACGGGCCCTTACCTCAGGGAATCTGGCCCATGCCTATCTGTTCCGGGGGCCGGACGGGGTGGGAAAACAGCTGTTTGCCAGAAGTCTGGCCGCGGCAGTGAACTGCCGGCAGCGACAGGGAATGGATGGCTGCGGTCACGCTTCATCCATCCATGGAGCGCGCGACACTGGGGCGTCCCTGCCCTGCGGTCACTGTCCATCCTGCCGGAAGTACGGTTCGGGGAATCATCCTGATTTTCTGGTCATCAGTCCGGAAAAAGGGACGATCAAGATCGACCGTATCCGGGAGATGGTCCAGACGCTTTCCTATCCGCCCTATGAATCCGGAGTGCGGGTGGTACTGCTGGAGGATATCCATACCATGCGCTCGGAGGCGGCAAACAGTCTGCTGAAGACCCTGGAAGAGCCGCCGGAAAATAATCTGCTGATCCTGACGGCGGCGGCAGCCCGGGATGTCTTGCCCACCATCAGTTCCAGGTGTCAGGTGATCCCCTTTTTCAGTCTGGGGCAGGAAGAGACGGTTCAGGTGCTGTTACGTGAGAAGCCTGAGCTGGAGCCCGAAGATGCCAGGATGCTGGCCCGTCTCTCTGAAGGCTCTCCCGGTCAGGCCCTGCTCTTCTACCGAAGCGAGATGGTTGCCCTCTGGCGGCAACTGGTGGCGCTGGTCTCTGATCCGGAGAAAGACGGCAGCCGCGATGTGAGCTTGCTGCTGCAGGCGGCCGAGAGGATGGCGGCCTTAAAGGAAGATCTGCTGCCTCTTTTCGGCCTGTTGCGTATCTGGTTGAGAGATATGCTGGTTGAGGATTCATTGGCCCAGTCGGTCCATGAGCAGGTGACTGGAGCTGAGGGCCGGAGAGGAAATAATCAGAAGCGCTGGAATTTCCGTCAACTTTTTGATAAGCTGCAGGCAGTTGACCGGGCTGAAAAAGAACTTGGTCGTAACTGTAACCGTTCCCTGGTGTGCGAGGTGCTTCTTTTTCAGTTACAGCAATAAACCGTTAACAATTTAATACCAATATATTTATGTCGGCACAGCAGGACGAAAGGTCAGTGGAACAGGTGCGCGAGGGGAGACAGATTTCCTTTTACCGGATCTGTTTTCGGGAGAAAGGGCAGGAGTTTACGGCATCAGCAGAGCTGCCCGATCTGAAGGCCCGCGAGGTGGTGATGGTCAAAACGGATCATGGCCCTGAACCGGCAATCATTGTCAGCAGGGCCCCTGGCGGTGAAGGATGTGGCTGTGCGCGGAAACGCCGGGCCACGTATGCCTTGATCCGCCGGGCCAATCAGGAAGAGGTCGGGAGATTCCAAACAGTCACCTCCTGGGAAGAGACGGCTTTTGCTTCCTGTAAGTCTCTCATCTTGCAGAATAAGCTGTCCATGCGGCTGGTGCGGGCCGAGCGTTATTTCAACGGCACTAAGATCGTCTTCTATTTTACGGCTAATAACCGGATTGATTTCAGGGATCTGGTAAAAGATCTGGTCCTCGAGTTTCATACCAGGGTGGAGATGCGGCAGGTGGGGGTGCGTCATGAGACCAAGATGATTGGCGGCCTTGGCACCTGTGGTCGGGAATTGTGCTGTTCCGTCTTCATGGACAAGTTCGATTCCGTCTCGATCAAGATGGCCAAAGAACAGGATCTGCCCCTGAACCCGGCCAAGATATCCGGGGTCTGTAATCGTCTGCTGTGCTGTCTGACCTATGAGTATTCCACCTATCGCCGGGAGCGAAAAGGGATGCCCAAGCCCGGCAAGCGGATCAAGATCGGCGAAGAACAGTTTCTGGTGAGGCGGCAGAATCCCTTGCAGCAAACCATCCTGGTCATCGATCAGAAGGGGGACAGCCAGCTGTTAACCAAAGAACAGTGGCAGGCCTTTGAACCGGTAAAGGTTGAAGAGAGCGGGAAGAAGGAAAAGAAGTAAGGGGGCCTGGCCATTAACCATTAACTACTATCTACTTGTCGCCTGAGACGAAGTGAGTGATGACAACCTATATTACAACCCCGATTTATTATGTGAACGCCCAGCCGCATCTGGGACATGCCTATACCACGATTGTGGCCGATGTCTACAGCCGCTTTCGCCGGTTATGCGGTGAAGATGTCCGGTTTCAGACGGGAACCGATGAGCATGGTGACAAGATCGCCGAGGCGGCCCTAAAAGAACAGGTGTCGCCCGCTGACTACGTGGACCGGATCAGCGCCCTCTACCGGGAGAGCTGGCCGCTGCTTCACGTCATCCCCGATACCTTCATCCGGACCACGGATGCGGACCATATCAAGACAGTCCAGCGTATCCTGCAGCAGGTGTATGACCAGGGCGATATCTATTTCGGAGAATATTCAGGGCTCTACTGCAAGGGCTGTGAGCGTTTTCTGACCGAGAAGGAGCTGGTAGGCGGCAACTGTCCCGATCATCAGCGACCGCCCGAACCGATCACGGAGCAGAACTATTTCTTCCGCATGTCCAAATATCAGCAGCCGCTGCTTGATCATATTCACGCCCATCCCGATTTTATCACCCCCGAGCGCTATAAAAATGAGGTGCTTTCTTTCTTGAGCGAGCCCCTGGAGGATCTCTGTATCTCCCGGCCCACCTCCAGGCTGACCTGGGGAATCGCCCTGCCCTTTGACCCGCACTTTGTCACCTATGTCTGGTTTGATGCCCTCATCAATTACCTCACCGGCATCGGCTATCCGGACGGCGAGTCGTTTCATAAATACTGGGCGGCGGCGGAGCATGTGATCGCCAAGGATATCCTCAAGCCCCATGCCATCTACTGGCCCACCATGCTTTTGGCCATGGGTCTCCCGCTCTATCAGCACCTCCATGTGCACGGCTACTGGAATGTGGATGAAACCAAGATGTCAAAATCTATCGGCAATGTGGTCCGTCCGGCGGAACTGGTGGCCGAGTACGGTGTCGATACGGTGCGCTATTTTCTCATGCGGGAGATGTCTTTTGGTCTTGATTCCTCCTTCACCAGTGCCAAGATTGTGGCGCGCAAGAATTCTGACCTGGCCAATGACCTGGGCAATCTGTTCAGTCGCTCCATGGCCATGCTGGAGAAATATACAGATTCGCAGGTACCGGCGCCCGGCGCGACAGAGGAACCCGATGAGTCCCTGCAGCAGATGGCCCTGCAGATGCTGGCCCAGTATCACGAGGACATGGGGCAATTCCAGTTTCATCGGGCCCTGCAGGGCGTTTGGGAGCTGATCAGTCATGCCAATAAATATATTGTTGTCAACGAACCCTGGGTCCTGGCCAAGGATCCGGCCCGGCAGGACCGCTTGCAGGCTGTGCTCTATAATCTGGTGGAGTGTCTGCGTCTGCTGACCCTGGTTCTGCGTCCGGTGATGCCGCAGACCAGTGACAAGATGGCGGCCGGACTGGGTCTGAACGTCGATGATCCCCGGATTGCCAATTTTCCCCAAGGGGCCCTGTGGGGATTGAGCACGGCCGGTACCAGGCTGCGGATAACAACTCCGCTGTTTCCGCGGATGGACAAGCCCGAGCGGGAGGCTGGCCCTGCAGAGGCACCCGGAACTCCGGCTCCCAAAACCTCCTCGAAAAAAGAGAAAAAGAAGGCGGCAGTTGCGGGAATTGGGGTGATCGGATTTTCCCAGTTCCAGCAGATCGATCTGCGCGTGGCAGAGGTGGTCCATGCCGAGCGTGTTTTGAAATCTGACAGGCTGCTCAAGTTGACGGTCAAGGCCCCGGAGGAACGGACGGTCGTCGCCGGCATAGCCGAATATTATGCGCCGGAAGAATTGATCGGGTGTCAGGTGCTCATTGTGGCCAATCTGCAGCCGGTCGAGATCATGGGGGTTCAGTCACAGGGCATGGTCCTGGCGGCCCAAACCGAGGTGGAAGGGAAAAAGCGTCTGGTCCTGACTACGGTCAGCGATCTGGTACCAGCTGGGAGCAAAGTGGCTTGACCAGGAGACTATCTTTTTGGCTTTGCTGATCTTGCTGGTGTTGCCTGACAAGGAGTGTGAAAGATGTTTGTGCTCAATAATTTTATGATGGCCCTGGCCCAGTTGCTTGATTTTCTGCTTACCGCCTATCTGTGGATTGTTATCGGCAGGGCGGTTATCTCCTGGGTGAATGCCGACCCCTCTAATCCTGTGGTCCGATTTTTGTATGAGGTCACCGAGCCATTGCTGAGTCGAATCCGGAAGTGGCTTCCTGTCACTATGGGGGGGATTGATTTTTCTCCCATGATTCTCATTTTGATGATAATGTTTCTGCAGAGTTTTCTGGTTCCCACCCTGAAACAGATGGCCAGGGCCATGGGTTGAGGTAGGTCCGGCATAGAAACAAAGCAGCTGTTTTAGAGACGTTACGCAGGCCAAGGACGGCCCAGTGTCGCTCGCCCCAAGGATGGATGAAGAGTGACCGCAGGCCAAGGACGGCCCAGTGTCGCTCGCCCCATGGATGGATGAAGAGTGACCGCCGTTTTAGGATTTCAGGTAGCCGTGTTTTTGTTACAGCGGCCTCATTCGCCCACAAGAGAGAGGATTCTTATGTCGACCACACCGCAGATTATCAAGGATCAGGAATTTCAGATTAAATTCAGGGGATATGACCCTATTGAGGTCAAGGCCTATCTGGATGTGATCGCCGAGGAGTTTTTTGAATTGCAGGAGCGTTGTCGGCTCCTGGTTGACGACCTTCAGCTCTTCCATGAGGAAAGAGAAGAGCTTGAACGACAGAAGATCTCCTTGGAAGCCAGCAACGACGAGTCCCGAAAAATGGCTGAAGAGTTGAGACGGGCCGGGTTGGCCACGGAACAGAAGTTGGCGATATCGATCAAGGAAGCGGCAGGGCTGCATGCCCGGGTCGCCAGCCTGGAACAGGAGATCAAGGGGCGGGAGGATGCACTGAGCAGCGCCGAGTCCAGGACTCATGAGGCGGGAGAGGCTCTTCTCCAGGAAAAGGCAGAAAAAGAGGCCCTGGGGCGCAAGATGGCGCTGATAGAAGAGCAGCAGCGGGAAGCCAGAAAAGATGAGGTTGATTTCAAATCAACACTGGCCGCGGCGCAACAGTTTTGCGACTCGCTGAAGGAGAAGAGCGCACAGCAGGCGGAGCAGCTCCTCGATGCCGCCAGGGCCGAGATAGAAACGCTGCGCCAGGCAGCGCATGCCGAACTTTCCCGCCTGCCGGGAGAGATCGAGGCGCTGCAGCAGAAACGGGAGGAGGTCCGCAGGGAAGTACGGGCGACCCTTGAGTCCTATCTGCGGAATCTGGATATCTTTCCGGTCGGGGCGGGTGAATACAGGGCAGCACAAGGGGATGATGATCTCTTCCAGAAGATTCAAATCCTAGAGGATGGTTCACTGGCTCCCGCGGACCTTGCCGTACTCGCTGCGGATTCCGGTGCCCTGCCTCATCAGGACACGGATGCCGATCTCCTCTCTGTCTTTGGTGGTGATGACTCAGGGGGCGATAATGATGAAGAGGGGGTGTGATGGTGAAAAAATATGTGATTGCTAACTGGAAATGTAACAAGGGCATCGCCGAGGCAAGACGGTGGTTTGCTGAATTTGCCAGACAGTATCGTCCGGTGGAGGGGCTTCAGATTATCGTGGCCCCGTCCTTTATCTGTCTGCAGGATCTATCTCACTATGTAAAGAGCCTGGGTCTTGAAAATCTGTCCCTGGCGGCCCAGGATATCTCACCCTTTCCCAAGGGTTCCTATACCGGGGCAATAGCTGCGGATATGGTCAAGGAGCTGGTTGACTATGTGATCATCGGCCACTCGGAAAGAAGGCGCTATTTTCATGAGACCGATCAGGATGCGGCCAACAAGATGCGCGAGGCGGTGGATGCGGGCCTGATTCCCATTGTCTGTGTGGATCAGCCCTATGCCAAGTCGCAGCTTCTGGCCCTTAATCATATTGACAGCAAGGAGATGATTATTGCCTATGGCCCGGTCGATGCCTTGACGGTCAGGATCCCGGAGCCGCCGATAAAGGCCGCGGAAACTGCCCGGTCTATAGCCAGCAGCCTCCAGCCGGAGAGACCGGTGGTCTATGGCGGCTCTCTTAATCCTGACAACGTCAAGGATTATGTGCATATGCCGGAGCTGGCAGGGCTCTTTGTCGGTGAGGCCAGCCTGGACGAGGAATCGTTTGCGGCCATCTGTGAGCAGATGGCCGGGGCTATCTGAATTACGAATTACCAATTACGAATTGAGAATTGAGAATTACGAATTAAAACATTCGTAATTCGTAATTTCTAATTCGTAATTGTTTAGCAGTTGTTATTTCCGCTTCTTGAGCCAGAGAAAGGAGGCGACAAAACCGGCAGAGTAGATGCCGGCCATTATCAGTCCGATGATGCCGAGGGTGCCTAGGATTCCAGGGGCGCCGGAGATACGATCAGCCAGGATCAGGATGGAGGAGCCAACGATCAGCGCCGCGATGATCATGGAGATCCCCATGAGCCGGCTGGAAGAGTCCATCTTCTCAGCCAGATGATCAAGGCGTTTGATCTCCAGATTCAGGGTGAACTGGCTGTGGCGGAACTGATCGAGGAAGCGTTGAATCTCCTGGGGCATGTTTTCGAGGAGATCGAGATAGCCCGCCATACTTTTTTCCATCCGCTGACGGATAGCCGCAAAACCATAGCGTTTGGTGACGATCTCCCGTATCTGGGGCTCAACATGGGCCAGGACATCAAATTCCGGGTCGAACTGCTCAGCTACCCCCTCAATGGTGGTCAAGGCCTTGATCAGAAAGATCAGGTCACTCGGGCAGTGGACCTGATAGCGCTGGAGCATACCAAAAAAATCTGACAGTAATCTGGCGATATCCAGGTGTCGCAGGTCGGATTCCTGAAAGTGAGTGGTGACTTGCTGCAGGTCGGCACGAAAATCACGCCGGTCGGTGAGCAGCGGGTCAATATCAGTCAGTTCAATCGCCACTCGGCACAGTCTGTCAATATCTCCCTTCATCACCCCGGCGATCAGATCGATCAGTTGGTCAGTGGTCTTTTTGTCCAGTTGTCCGGTCATACCGCAATCAATGAAACAGAGTTTGTTGCCTGGCAGCAGAAAGATATTCCCGGGATGGGGATCGGCATGAAAAAAACCAAAATGGAGGCACTGTTTAAAGATGGCGTCGGTGCCGATGGCGACAATGGCCCGGCATGTGTCAGCCTCTAACAGCTCGGGGTTGACAGTGGAGAGCAGTCGGCCATGGATCTCTTCCAGGGTCAGGATGTTTCTGGTGCTTGCCTCCCAATGCACCTTGGGAAAGGAGATGTTGGGATCGTCTTGAAAGTAGCGGCGCAGCCGTTCCGTCGATTGTCCTTCGTGGATCAGGTTGACCTCTTTGGACAGTTCCCGCGCAAACTCCTTGGCCACGGCCACCGGACTGTAGCCCAGATTGGAAAAGTAGTGCTCGACGAACTGGGCCATGCCTTCCAGCAGGGCCATATCCTCTTCGATCAGTTGTCGGTTGCCGGGGCGCAGGATCTTGATGACCACTTCGCTGCCATCAACACGCCTGGCCCGATGTATCTGGGCCATGGAGGCCGCGGCCAGTGCCTTCTCTTCGATGGAGGAGAAGAGAAGGGTGAGGCGGCCGGGGAACTCCGCGGTCAGGACCTTTTGAATCTCGGGATAGGGTACTTGCGGGCAGTTATCCTGGAGTTGTTTGAACTCTTCCGCCCATTCCGGCGGGACCAGATCAGGCCTGGTGGACAGCAGTTGGCCCAGCTTGATAAAGGTGGGCCCGAGCTCCTCCAGGACCATCCGCAATCGTACTGGCCGGGAGAGTGTTGTTGCCTCTTGAGCCGCGACACCTGGCTTTTCTTCTTTTTTTATGGAGGGCAGCCAGGTATCCAGACCCAGTTCAATAATGATCTCCCTGAAACCGAATTTGGACAAGACTCTTAGAATCTCGGCCAGTCTTCGGGTGCCGCGGAGTGTTTGTTGAAGGTGAGGGATTTTCATCGGGGTCTCTGATTTTTCGCTGCTTATGCCGCTCCGGGCACTAAGATGGCCATGTTATTTTTTTATAGCGGCTTAATCGTTGAACATACTGATAAGAGCTCCCTCTGCGAGGTCTGTATGCAGAGCAGACAGCCACTTTTCGATATCTTCCGGCTGCCAGTCGAAGCGGTAACGGCTCCATAAAAGAGTGCTTGCGGGGGAGAGATCGTTGATGAGATTCAGGATCTGGTGGCCAGTCATCGCTTCTTTGCCATGAACACAGTGGCTGAGAATATCTGCCATCTGAACGATCAGCGGGAAGGCGGCATTGTCGGCATCGGATTCAGGGTGATGGTGATTGCCGGTGGCGGCACAGAGCTGCTCAGGGAAGAGCCAGCGATGAAGCTGGCGCCTGCCGATATGGTCATGGCTGATGCCAAATTTCTTCTCTTCTTCAGCACTAAGAGAAAGAGGCGAGGGGCCTGAGAGCTCCGGCACAGGGCTATAGTCACCGGGAAAGGTTATGAGCAGGGTCAGTTTTCCTATATCATGGATGAGTCCGGCGATGAAGAGTTGACTCGGTGAATAGCCTGTTGTTTGCGCCGCGATAATCTTGGCTGCCAGTCCGCAGGTTAAAGAGTGTTGCCAGAGGGCATCAATGTCTTGTCTATTGGTGTTTCTGAATTTTCGGAAAGAGCTGAAAGCGGCCTGGGTCAGGATAATGTTACGGATCTCGAGGAAGCCGAGGACGACAACAGCTTCTTCGATGGAGCGTACCTCGCGCGGTCTGCCGAATAGGGCGGAGTTGGCTATCTTGAGGATGGCGACACACATGGATTGATCAGGCAGGATGGCCTGCATAAGCTCATGGGCTGAACTTTCCGGGTTGCCGGTAATCTGCAAGACCTGGCTGACCGTGCCCGGGAGTGGGGGGAAGGAATCTATCTGCTTGATAATTGCTGTGATATCTGAATGGGGCATACTATGAATATGTCCTGTTTGAGAGAAATCCGTTACTGCGCGCGGACGGATGATTGAGCGGTTTTTTCCGCGACCAGCGCTCTTGTCTGCATGAGAAGTTCCTCGTCAAGGGGTAAAAAATGCTGTTCGCCGAGAATGTCGAGCGTCAATAAGACCAGTGATGGATCCCATTGAGTACCGGCCCCCCGGGCGAGTTCGCTCAGGATCTTGGCCGGGCTGAGGCGCTTGCGGTGCGGCCGATCAGCATTCATGGCCGCAAGACCATCTGCCATGCTGAATATTCTGGAGGCAAGGGGGATGTCCTCTCCGGCTAGTCCTTCTGGGTAGCCGCTGCCGTCATAACGTTCTCCCTGACACAGCAACATGTGCCGTTCATTGGAAAAATAGTCAAAGTGCTGGGTAAGCTCCGCCAGTTTATAAGGCAGGTCATTGATCACCTTCCTGTCTTCATAGCTGAATTCCTCTTTTTTTGCCAGCAGTTCCTGGTGGAGCAGTAAACGGAAACAGCTGTAGAGCATGAGGGCATTGGAAAATGTGTCGACCATGGCCGCGGGAATGTCCAGTCGCTTGCAGAGCAGCTCGATGTAATGGGTGGCCAGCAGTGTGTGTTCGTCCTGATGTTTGCCGGTGACATTCTGGGTCAGGATCTGGAGCGAGGCCAGGGAGCTGCTTTTGGTTTTTTCCAGGATCCGTTGTAGAGTCTCATGCAGCAGGGAAACCGTGTCGATCTTCCCTTCTGTCGCAACATGTTTCTGGTCATAGGCGATGACACGGTTACGTCCTTCGGCTTTGGCTTGATATCGCGCCCGGTCAGCCATGTTGAGAAACTCATCCTGGTTCTCAGGTTGATGTTCCAGCAAGGTGACCAGACCAATAGATACGGTGACGGAACGACTGTGATAGCCACTGGTGAAAGGCTTGTCTGAACATGCCAGGCGCAGTCTCTCCGCATACTCCCTGCCCTTGGTCATATCTGTTTGAGGAAGAAGAACAATAAAATCACTGCCGCTGAAACGAAAGCAGAGATCGTGGTCCCGCACGTTCTGGGTGAGTCGTGCTGCAAATTCATTGAGGATCGAATCGCCAAAGAGCTGCCCGGATATCCTGTTTGTTTCATTGAAGTAATCAATGTCGATGAGAAGGATGGCCAGATCGCTGTTCTGAATCCTTGCCTTGTGGAGCTCTTGTTCGAGCGTCTGGTTCAGATGTCTGCGGTTAAAAAGCCCGGTCAGTCCGTCTCGTACCGACAGCATCTTCAGATAATGGTTCTGCTGTTCCAGAGACTGTCGGTATTGGTGACTTTTCTCCCGCTGATCCTGCAGAGCGTCCTGGCAGGAGAGCAGTTCCTGCTTCAGGTGGTGAATGTGGAGCAGGGTGTGAATCCTGGCCAGCAGGAGAGATGGGCTCAGCGGCCGGGCAATGGAATCAAGATATACTCCCTGGGGCCCTGTGGACGGGAAGGGATCCTGCTCTGAGGAAATAATGGAAAGTATGATCGTGGCTGGAGAGAGCGGGGGGAGTTGAAGTCGTTCGCCCCCTGCCGGCGAGCTTTCATCGACAATGAGCAGGGCAAAATCATGCTGTTGATAAAGGCGCAGCATCTCATCTGTAGTAGCGGCCAGAAAGATCTTGGCCTGCAGGGTCTGCAAGGTTTCCTGCAGCATCGTGTTGCCTGGATCCTGGTGTGATCCGGCCAGCAGAATATTAACAGTCATGGTTGTGAGTCTGGCGATAACTGATGGTTTGTGGGAGAAGAATCATAGTTTTTTAGGATCGAACTCAGGTTGTCTGGCAAATGCTGTGTCTACAAGCTGTTGCAGTTTATCTTTGATCTCTTTTGCCGGAGGGATAGGTGAGAGGACCGGCAGGAATTTTTCAATGGGTTGGGGCGGCTGCAGGCGCATTTTCTCTTCCATGATGATGGCATTATCGGTGTCAATGGAACCCGCCATCGGGCCGGAAGTGCCGGCATTCGCCCCGTCCATACCCCGGAGAAAAAGCATGATGCCGCTGATATCATTTTTTTGATAAAAGAGATTGATCTCTTCCTTGATCGTCTCCTGGTCTTCGGCCAGATCGAGGATGTTCTGTCGATAGTCGGCAACATGCCTTTCCAGAGCATCGTAAATGTCAAAAAACATATTCTGAAAACGCCGTTTACGGGTAAGGCCGTGGACGGGGATATCGGTCAGCACCCGTTTCCTGATAGTGGGTGATTTGCTGATGTATGGGTCGTAGAAAAGGACCTCGCCTAGACCGGTGATCTTGAAAAGATCATCAATCAGGGTGTCGTCTTTGAGCAGAACATAGAGACGGATAAGGTCGAATCCGATCTTTTCCTCCAGTCCCAGGGCTGAGGAAATGATGTTTTGCTGATACTCATTGGTGTCCTCTTCGATGATCTTACGAAACCCGAAATAACGATCGGCAATCTCCTTTTTGACTTCAAAGGCCAGGGTTGAATTCAAATCCAGCATGGGGCCACCTTGTAGGCATGGGGATGTTCTATAATAAGAAACCTCTGTTATTGTCCACAACTCTTTTACTATAGCGTCTTATGCTGCCGGATGCAATCATTGAGCGTCCCGTAAAAACTCAATTTCTGGGATGGCTAAGTAAAAAGCGTCAAATGCGAGGCGCGCAAATTTCGAGGAATGAGGCGTACTTGAGTACGCCGCAGTGACGAGATAATTCGGAGTCTCGTGACCTCGCT
>JAHYIV010000011.1 GCA_019429465.1 Desulfoarculaceae bacterium | reverse complement strand
GCTCGCAAAGACAATGTTCTTTGCACCTGACCACGTCCCCGGCAGGTGGCCTGGATGAAATGCAATGGAATCCGGGGCAGGGCGTGGCATAAACACCCACCGGCTCACGGGCCGGGTTTTCTGGATTGCTTCGCTGCCGCTCGCAAAGACGATGTTCTTTGCACCTGACCACTTCCCCGGCAGGTGGCCTGGATGAGATGCAATGGAATCCGGGGCAGGGCGTGGCATAAACACCCACCGGTCCCGGATTTCGCTGCCGCTCCATCCAGACTACTGCTGTTATGTCAGGGCCTCCAGCAAATCCGGCCGTTTACTCATCCAGTTTCCTGACAACAAGAGAATTTCCGCCCTGGTTTTTGGCCTGATACATGGCAGCATCAGCGGCAGCAATGATCTGTGCCGTCTTCATCGACACCATCCCAGGTTCAAAGGTGGTCAGACCTAGACTGACGGTAATCCTGATGGCGATGCCGCCAACCATAACCCGCATCTCTTCAATCTGCCGCCGTAGCCGCTCGCCAAAAACCTTGCAACCGGCCAGATCCGTCATGGGCAGAATCACCGCAAACTCTTCGCCGCCATAACGGGCAACAAGATCCGTCGAACGCAAGGCTGCCCTCACTGTTTTGGCCAGACAGCGCAAAACCTCATCGCCTGCTTGATGGCCATGCAGGTCATTGACCTTTTTAAAGTAATCAACATCAAAGAGCATCAGCGACAGGGGCTGACGATAACGCCTGGCCCGGCCCGTCTCTCTTTCCATCAATTCCTGGAAATAGCGATGATTATAGAGACCGGTGAGACCGTCACGAAAGGCCAGCTTTCTCAGTCTGGCATTGGCCTTCAGCAACTCGGCAGCCAGCTCTTCCGACCTTTGTCTGGCCTGTTTCGCCTGCATGACCACCTGCTCATAAGAGAGCTTGATCCGCTGCAGTTCATCATTGGCCTCCAGGAGCAGCAGGGAAAAGGGCTTCATCTCGCCGGGGTCGATCTCGAAAAAGGAGAGGATCTCGACACTCTTTCTCGCCACATCATCAACCAGGGCATCAATGGCCTCAGCCTGGATATTGAAAGCGGGACAGATGTCAGCCTTCAGGCCCTGCAGCTTTTCCACACTCCTGGTCCCATCATAGATCGAGGCCAGCATGGTTGCCCAGCGCAGATACCTCGCCTGCATCCTGAGCTCTTCCGGGCAGTCGCTGCCATGGTGATGACGGATCACGGTCGAGATCGACTCCGGCAAGCCCCAGCCGGCAAGCAGTACAGACCCGACCTCCTGATGGTCAAAATCAAAGATCTTCCGCTCGATACCAAGAACAGAAGACCGGGCTACCCTCTTTTCATATAAATACCGGCTGATACTCCTCAGGTCGGCTGAGGTACATAACCAGGATGCCGATATCCTGGAGCAGGGTCGAAACAAAAAGGTCCTCGTTCTTATAGCGGAGCAAAGAGGCCGGCAGTTCGGCGCCTACCGCACAGGTGACCGCCCGTCTCCAGAAATAATGAAAGTTAAAGCCTCCACACTCGGGACCGGTTATCTCCTTGGCAATGACAAAAGAGAGGGCGATATTCTTGGTCACATTCAGGCCGAGGAGCGACAGCGCCTTTTCTATGGTATTGACTTTATTGGCCATCCCATAAAAGGAAGAATTGGCAATCTGCAGAATCTTGGTGGTCAAGGCCTGATCGACCTGGATGATCCGGGCCAGCTCCTCAAAAGAGGCGTCATCCTGCTTCACCACCTCAAGAATACGCAAGGCAATAGCCGGCGGTGACGGCAGCCTGATATCTTTTCTGGTCACGTTTTGCATGATTTCGTCACGGCTCCCAGGGAATTCAGGGCGGAGCCTGCCTTGAACCAGGCAATCTGTTCATCATTCAGGGAATGGTTCAGGGCGATGACCGATTCCGTGTTGTCGGCATGATAACACACCGCTGTTACGGTAGAGCCGGGGGCAAGTTCGATCAGACCCAGGATATCGACCAGGTCAGTTTCCTGGATCAGGTCATAGTCCCCAGCCCTGACAAAGGTCAACGGCAGGACACCCTGTTTTTTCAGATTAGTTTCATGGATGCGGGCAAAAGAGCGGGTGATCACCACCCGCCCCCCCATATGACGAGGGCTCATGGCCGCATGTTCCCGGGAAGAGCCCTCTCCATAATTGGTATCACCCACCGCCAGCCAGTTGTCACCGGCGGCACTGTAGGCCCGGGCGATCTCATTATAGGGCTGCCGCAGGCCTGTCCGTTGATTGAGGCCACTCCCGGTCTCACCGGTGAAGGCATTGGTGGCACCGCTGAACATGTTTCCGGAGATGTTATCAAGGTGGCCGCGAAAACGCAGCCAGGGACCGGCAGGCGAGATATGATCGGTGGTGCACTTGCCCTTGGCCTTCATCAGCAGACGCAGACCCTTGAAATCACGCCCGTCCCAGGGAGCAAAGGGAGAGAGCAGGGCCAGACGTTCCGACTCAGGCGCCACCTGCACCGGCACAGCAGCCCTGGCGGCGAGGGACTCGACCGGGGCCAGAAAGCCGGATTCATCTCGAACAAGACCCCGGGCAGGCACCTCCGGTACTTTACCGGGAGGCGTCAGGACAAAGGCTGTGCCATCGGCCGCCTGCAGCTCCGCTGCATAGGGATTGACCTCAAAGGTGCCGAACATGGCATAGGCCAGACAGGTCTCGGGGCTGGCGATAAAGCCACAGGTGCCGCTGTTGCCGTCATTGCGTTTAGGAAAATTACGGTTGTAGGAGGTGACAATGGAGTTCTTGAACCCCGGCTCTATCCCTGTTCTCTTCCATTGGCCGATGCAGGGGCCGCAGGCATTGGCCAGCACCGTCACCCCGATGGCCTCAAGGCTTGCCAGCTGGCCATCCCGCTCAAGGGTGGCACGGACCTGCTCGGACCCCGGAGTCAGGAGCAGGGGGATCTTCAGCTGCAAGCCTTTGGCGGCGATCTCTTCGGCCATGACAGCAATCCGCCCCATATCTTCATAGGAGGAATTAGTACAGGAACCAACGAGTGCATAGGTTATATTGGCCGGATAGCCACCTTTGGCAATATGCTCCTTCATGGTGGAGACCGTGGCGGCAAGATCCGGCGAATGGGGGCCGACCAGGTGCGGCTCCAGGCTGGCGAGATCAATCTCAATGACCTGCTCATAGAACTTTTCAGGACTGGCCAGGACCTCGCCGTCGGCCTGCAGCAGATGCGCGTACCTGTCGGCCAGGGTTGCCGTCTCCCCGCGGCCGCAGGCCCGCAGATAGGCGGCCATGTGTTCGTCATAGGGGAAGAGAGAGGTGGTGGCGCCCAGTTCGGCGCCCATGTTGCAGATGGTGGCCTTGCCGGTGCAGGACAGGCTGGCGGCCCCCGGCCCGAAATATTCAATAACCCGATTGGTGCCGCCCGAGCAGGTGAGCATGCCCAGGATCTTCAAGATCACATCCTTGGGCGCGGCCCAGCCCTGCAGCTCACCGGTCAGCCGGATGCCGACAAAACGGGGATGCAGCACCTCCCAGGGCATGCCGACCATGACATCCACGGCATCGGCCCCGCCAACCCCCGAGGCAAAGGCCCCGATACCGCCGGCGTTCGGGGTATGGGAGTCCGTGCCCAGCATCATCAGTCCGGGAAAGCCATACTGCTCAATCACCACCTGATGAATAATACCGGCGCCCGGCAGCCAGCAGCCAAAGCCATAGCGCTGGGAGGCGGAGGCCAGAAAGTCATAGACCTCACGGTTTTCCGTACGCGCCCTCCGCAGATCCGCCTCTGCTCCCTGCTCGGCCCGGATCAGATGGTCACAGTGCACCGTGACCGGCACCGCCGCCTCATCCTTGCCGGCCAGCATGAACTGGAGAATAGCCATCTGGGCCGTGGCGTCCTGCAGGGCAATCCGATCCGGACGGGTCTTGACATAGGAGACGCCGGCGTCAAGTTCTGCCTCCATGGCATTATCAAGATGACCGTAGAGGATCTTCTCGCCATAGGTCAAGGCGCGGCCCAGCCGTTTTTTGACCAGGGCAATATTGGCGTCCATTTTCCGGTACACCGCTTCGATGAATTCGGGGGTAGAATCTACGGAACTGTTCATGATATCTCCAAAAAGGTACGGGGAATTGGCAATGCATAATTGATAACTATTGACAACTATTCAGCAAGTAGCCTGGATGAAATGCAATGAAATCCGGGACAGGGCGTGGCATAAACGACTTCCGTCCCCGGATGCCACTGTCGCTCCATCCAGGCACCTTCTGTTATGTCAGGGCCTCGACGCTAAACGAGCCAGGGTCTCAGGAACGAATCAGCTCTTCCGCCAGCATCTTGTCCGCCAGATCGAGGATGAATTGGCGCTGAAGAGGCGTGGCATGGGCGATACAGTCACAATGCAGGTTGGCCTGACTGCGAACCAGCATCTCAAAACAGACCGAACTCTTCCCCACCTCAACCCCGCAGTAATAGGGACCGCACTTTTCGACATGGGTCTGTTGCAGGTCGGAGAGTATCTCCGGCGGCAGGACGATCCAGTAAATGCCGATCATCGGCCCTCGCTGCAGGTTGCGTTTGAGGTAGGACTCTATATTATCCCGCTCCATGGGGGACAGATCATCTATGAGATATTGGCGCATAATTATCTATACTGCATGAAAAGGGTTGTTATAACAACTCGGCGGCGATGGCCGACAACGGACTTCTTTCACTCTTGCTCAGGGTCACATGACCATAGAGAGACTGCCCCTTCAACTTTTCCACGGCGTAGGAAAGACCGTTCGAGGATGAATCGAGATAGGGATTATCGATCTGCTGCGGATCACCGGTCAGCACCATCTTTGTGCCTTCACCGGCCCTGGAGATAATGGTCTTCACCTCATGCGGGGTCAGGTTCTGGGCCTCATCGACGATGACAAACTGCCTGGGAATGGAGCGGCCGCGAATATAGGTCAGGGCCTCAAGCTCCACCAGTTGATCCTTGAACAGATTGTTTACCTTCTGCTGGACCGTCCCCTCCTCATAGCGATGATCCTTCTGCATCAGATAGATGAGATTATCAAAGATCGGCTGCATCCATAACGACAGCTTTTCATCCTTGGTTCCCGGCAGATAGCCGATATCCTTGCCCATGGGGATCACCGGCCGGGAGACCAGCAGTTTCTCATACCCCTGCAGGTGGAGGACACATTCAAGGCCGGCGGCCAGGGCCAGCAGGGTCTTGCCGGTGCCGGCCTGACCGATCAGTGTCACCAGGCTGATCGCTGGGTCCATGAGCAGCTCGAGAGCCATCCGCTGCTCCTTGGAGCGCGAGTGGACACCCCAGGCCGTCTCAAAACGGGCATCGAGCGGGAGCAGGCTGTTGGGCCCCACCGCCCGGCCAAGCCCTGAGTGCTTCGAGTTGGCCGCATCCTGCAGGAGAACAAATTCGTTGTCCAGAAAATCAAACCCTTCTGTCTCCACACCTTTTTCCTGATGAAAGCGGTCGACCATCTCGGTTGCCACCTGAATCTCCCGCCAGCCGGTATACAGTTCGTCAAAGTTGCACTTCTGTTTCTCAAAATCCATGACATCAATGCCCAGGGCATCAGCCTTGAGGCGGGCATTGATATCCTTGGAGACAAAGATCACCTTTTTCCCTTCCTGGTGCAGGGCATGGGCCACGGCCAGGATCCGGTTGTCAGGCACGGACATATCAATAAAGATCCCCGGCATATCCTTGTACTCAACCACAATCTGGAGGATGCCGCTGTTTTCCATGGTGACGCCATCCTTGAGCGACCCCTGCGAGCGCAGCTGGTCAATCTGCCTGATCACATGGCGGGCGCTGCGTCCCAGTTCATCATTATGGCGCTTGAAACTGTCCAGCTCCTCAATGACCGTCATCGGCAGGATCACGTAATTATCATCAAAGGAGGTCAGAGATTCAGCGTTGTGAAGCAGGACATTGGTGTCGAGAACAAAATATTTGCGTACGCCTACTGGAGTCATAGATCAAGCCCGGTTGTATTGTTATTTAACAGCTCACAGCCGTCTTCACGGACGACCACCATATTTTCCAGCCGAACCCCGCCCCAGCCCGGGATGTAGATACCGGGTTCAACGGTCACCACCATCCCCGCCCGCAACTTTTTGCCATTGCGCGCGGAGAGGCGCGGCTCTTCATGAACGGCCAGACCGACGCCATGGCCCAGGGAGTGACCAAAGGCCGGGCCATGTCCCGCTTCAGCAATAATATCACGGGCGATCTTATCGACTGCGGCGGCCGTCACTCCTTCGCGGATGGCTGCCAGAGCCGCCAGCTGGGCCCGGCGCACCAGCCGGTGGATCTCAAGATAACGGTCGTCCGGCGCGCCAAGCACAAAGGTGCGGGTCATATCCGAGCAGTAGCCGTCAAGGATCAGCCCCATATCAATCATCAGGGGCCGGTGTTGCTCGATGATGACAGGGCCGGGCACGGCATGCGGCAGGGCGCTGTTACTGCCGGCGGCGACAATCGTTTCAAAACTGGGGGACTGAGCACCCATCCGCCGCATGGTGGACTCAATGAGCAGGGCAATCTCCCTTTCAGTCCGGCCCGGAGCAAGGGAGCGGTACACCTCGGCAAAGACCTGCTCGTTGAGGGCGACCGCGGCCCGAATCCTCTCTATCTCATTCTCATCCTTGATCAGGCGAAGCATTTCCACCAGACCAGTGGTCGGGACCAGCCGGACGCCGATCTTATCAGCCAGGACCTTCAGTTTTTCGGCAAAAGAGTAGAGGGTATACTCACTTTCAAAACCAAGTGTCCTAATCTTCAGATCCGGCAGCATTTCCTTCAACAGGGCCGGCAGCCCCTTGGGATAGAGGACGACAGAAAGGGAATCGGCCTCGGCCTCGGCCTGCAGCTTGAAGCGAAAATCAGTCAGCAGCCGGGGCTCGCCCCTGGCCGGAATCAACAAGCAGCCAGAGCTTTCACCAATCCCGTGATCGAGTGCCGAGTACCCGCTCAGATAGCGCCTGTTCTCCGGCTGACTGACCAGGAGTCCGTCGATCTTTTTCCGGCGCAACAGCGCCTGAATCCGGCCGGTCCGCTCAGCGCAGCGCATCAGGCAAAGCGCTGCCGCAGCAGCTCTTTACGTTGATCAAGCGCCTGATTGTACTGCAGGTCCAGATCCGCCTTCATCTTCACCCACTCCTTCTGAAACATGGGATGCAGCGCCGGATCCATGGACATTCTGCTCCCGGCCGGAGACTCCTGCGGCCCGAGTTTCTGCTCAAGCTGGGAGCGAACAGCATCTTCAAGCTGCGTCCTTATCTGCTCTGTATGCTGATTATACTGCTCCAGAATCTGCTTCAGCTCACCACAGATGGCAGCCATGTCAGCCGCCGACTGCTCCAACTCAAGCAGACCCTCTATGGCCCGAAGACTGGTGGCCATCAGGGTCTCGTCGCGAGGCAGGATAATATTACGCATCAGGGCCCGAGCCATCCCCTTGCGGACCGCCATCTGCTCAGTTGGCGCCTGCCCGGCCAGCGCCGGCGCGAGATCACCCAGGCTGAGGCCGATATACTCGGCAGCCAGACGCATCCCTGTTCGTTCCGACTCCTGAGAATCAGACTGCCCAACGGAACGGGCGGCCATACGAGCGGCCCGTTCCATAACCATATCCATGGTACTTTTAATTTCTGCCATTTTTAGAGGATCTTGCATCAGTTAAATATTAAAAAAACAAGAGACAGGAAAGAGGAATCAGGGGAGCGCACGGCACGGTTCTAAAAACTCTCCTTATTTACTCTTCCTCCTCTACCTTTTACTCTCTTACTATGTACCCCAGAGGGGGATGAAGCGTAAAGAAAAAATTATTTTATTATGAGCGCGGGCAGTTCCTGAGTTTTTTTAGGGTAAAAAAAACAAGAAGTGCTTGTCTTTCCACTTTTCTTTTGCTATATATTGTTGTTCATCTTTGAAAGAAGGTCCATTTTTTTATTTTTCTTTCATATGTTACCGGCATCGTCTGTCTCTCAACAGGCGATAAAGATCAACCCTTACACCTTGGTCCCCTCCCGGGGCCGCACGAGCAAACACCCATGACAGAGGCACTCACACAAACAACAAGCAATGATGAAGAGTTAAGCTTTGCCGAACTCTTTGCGATGGAAGAAAACAGCAGCGTCGTCAACGTTGGCGATGTAACCACGGGTACCATCATCGGCGTTGTCGATGGCTATGTCCTGGTTGACGTCGGAGACAAGGCGGAAAGCTATGTCGCCAAATCCGAATTCCAGCTGGAAGAAGGTAAGGATTTTCAAATCGGCGACACATTTGAGGTCTTTATTGAACGTCGTAAAGAAGAAGGTGGACTCCTGCTGTCACGGGAAAAAGCAATTGCCATCAAGGTATGGGAAGATATTGCCAAGATCCAGGAAGAAAACGGCACCATCGAGGGCAAGATCGAGAGCAGAGTCAAGGGCGGCATGTCCGTCAATGTTGGCGTTCCAGCCTTTCTGCCTTATTCTCAGATCGATCTGCGTCCGGTCAAAGACCTGGATGCGCTCATCGGCGATACCTTTGATTTCAAGGTACTCAAGTTTAACCGCAAACGGAATAACGTTGTTATTTCAAGGCGGGCCATCCTTGAGGAAGACCGCAACAAACTGCGTGAGAAGATGCGTTCCATCCTCCAGGAAGGCCAGATCATCAAGGGCGCCATCACCAATATCACCGACTATGGTCTCTTTATCGACATGGGCGGCATGGACGGTCTCTGCCATATCACCGATCTCTCCTGGGGACGTGTTTCCCATCCGGCCAAACTGTACAAGGTCGGCGAGGAGCTCGAGGTCAAGGTTCTTAAATATGACAGAGAGAACGATCGCGTCTCTCTGGGTGTAAAACAACTGAAAGAAGACCCATGGTCAACCGTTGCCACCCGTTATCCCGTTGGCGAGACGGCCACAGGAAAGGTCGTCTCCATCACTGATTACGGTGTCTTCATAGAACTGGAAGAAGGCGTTGAAGGACTGATTCATGTCTCTGAAATGACCTGGTCCAAGAAACCGCGCCATCCTTCCAAGATCGTGGCAGTAGGCGATGAGGTTGAGGTCATGGTTCTGAACATCGAGCCAGAGACCAAACGGATTTCACTCGGCATGAAACAGCTGCAGCCCAATCCCTGGGACCTGGTCACAGAGTCATATCCAGTCGGCTCTATCATTGAGGGAAAAGTCAAGAACATCACCGACTTCGGTGTCTTTATCGGCATTGAAGACGGAATTGACGGACTGATCCATGTCTCTGACCTCTCCTGGACCGAGCGGATCAAGCATCCATCTGAAAAATATGTTAAAGGCCAGACCATCCAGGCGGCCGTTCTGAAGATTGACAAGGAAAACGAGCGATTCTCCCTCGGCATCAAACAGCTTGAGCCGGATCCATGGCAGGCTGCCTATAATAAATATCCATCCGGTACCGTTATTGAAGGAACGATAACCAACGTCACTGACTTTGGTGTCTTCGTGCAGCTTGAAGAAGGTATTGAAGGGCTGATTCATGTCTCCGAGCTCAGCAAAGAGAAGATCAAGACTCCTATCGGCGCCTATCAGGTTGGCGACATCCTGAAGGCCATTGTCATTAATGTATCGGCAAAAGACAGGAAGATTGGTCTCTCCATCAAGACCCTGGAAGGGGATGGCGAGGATTCGGCCGCTGAAGGAAAAGGCCAGGCAGCACCCAGGAAAGAAACCTCTGCAGCGGCGTCAGTATCTGCCGCTCCAGCCACTCTGGGCGACCTCATGAAGGCTGCCCAGAGCGGACAGAGTGATGAGGGAAAGGCCGAAGAAGACTAACCGCTCCTCCGAGATGATGAACCGTAAGGACAGGTCAGCTTGTGACCATTCCTTACGGTTCATCTGAATACATAGGGTTGTTTTGCTGGTAAATTAGTTACGGCAAAACAACCTTTTTTTTATAACCTGAAATTTGCACTTGTCCGAGCGCCGAAATTATCGAGACCGGTAACCAACGCTGCCTCTGTGCCCGTACGACTACCGGACAACACGCAATTGCAGATCTCGGGTATCACTCTACTTTTGAGCTAGCACGATTAAACATGTTAAAAAAAGAACTTATCGACCAGGTCAGCACAGACCTCTCCCTGCCGAAGCAGGATGTGACCGCCGCCCTTGAGATCATGCTGACGACTATGAGGGGTGCCTTGATAGAAAAAAGAAGAATAGAGCTTCGGGGTTTTGGCAGTTTTTCCATTCGTAAACGCAAGGCACGAAGCACCAAAAACCCCAAAACCGGCATCATTATGGATATTCCAGAAAGAAAGACCGTCCACTTTACCATGAGCAGGTCGCTGAAAGAACCGCTGATCAAGACCTGATGAGTGCTGAGCAACAGAGAGTTTTCTACAAAAACGGAGTAATATCACCCTTCCCCTGGCGCAATATTTCAGGACAATCTCCGGTCAGTTGAATGACCGAAGAAGGATCCGGGTAGACAGGACCACCGTCGATAATGACCTCGACCCTGTTGCCAAGAATCATATCGATTTCATAGGCCTCAGTCGGGACCTGATGATCACTCTCCACCGGGATACTGGTGTTGACAATGGGATTACCAAGGGTTTCAAGAAGCAACAGACAGATAGGATGATCCGGAACCCGAATACCAACGGTTTTCTGCCTGGTCGCCATGATTTTAGGCACAAGTTTACTGCCTGGGAGGACAAAGGTATAGGCGCCGGGCAGATTTTTTTTCATCAGGCGATAGGCCGTATTTGACACATGGGCATAGTCACTGATATCTTTCAGGCTGGAACACATAAAAGAAAAAGGTTTCCCCGCGGGTCTTTTTTTAATCTGCATCAAGCGCTTGATGGCCTTTGGATGGAACAGATCACACCCCACACCGTAACCGGTATCCGTTGGATAACAGATAATCGCCCCTGCCCGCAGTTGCTCAACAACCTGTTGAATCAGCCTGAGCTGAGGATTCTCAGGATTAATATTTATAAGCATAGATTCACTTCTCCTTATATTCTTTATATATAAATCATATTATAAGGGTGAAGGTCAACAATAACCCCATAAAAGTTAAAAAGAGGCAAATCTTAAAAAAGGTTTAAGCTTTTATCATGAGATGCTACACTGTCTGATCCGTTATAAACAATAATATGAGGATCTGAATGTTAAAAACAGCATACAAAGCCGTCACGTCTGTTTGCTGAATCCCACTACCTCAAAGCTGAAACCTCTTAAATTCAGTCCATTCTGTTCATCTGAACCTTGTGATAGGAGTCTTCCATGTTACCCGACACCATAGAACTAGCCCTTACCTTTGATGACCTGCTGCTTGTGCCCTCAGCCTCGGAGGTTCTCCCCAATGAAGTCTCCCTTAGCACCAGATTGACTGACACCATCAATCTCAACGCCCCGCTGATCAGCGCGGCCATGGATTCAGTTACCGAACACCGGACGGCCATTGCCATGGCCCGTGAGGGCGGGATAGGCATCATCCATAAAAATATGGGGATCGCCAAACAGGCCAAGGAGGTGGAACAGGTCAAGAAGTCGGAATCGGGGATGATCATTGACCCGATTACGGTACGGGAGGATCAATCCGTGGCTGATGTGGAAAAGATCATGGCCAAATACAAGATTTCCGGCCTGCCGGTCCTGCGCGAGGGCAAACTGGTGGGGATCGTCACCAACCGCGATCTGCGCTTTGTCTCTGACAACGAGCTGCGGGTTGGCGATGTGATGACCAGCAAGAACCTGGTGACCGCCAAGGTCGGCATTGACATCAAGCACTCAAAAGCCCTGCTCCATGAGCATCGCATCGAAAAACTGCTGGTGGTCGATGACAACGGCAATCTGGCCGGGCTTATCACCATCAAGGATCTGGAAAAGATACGCAAATACCCCCTGGCCGCCAAGGATCATCTGGGCCGTCTCCTGGTGGGAGCTGCCCTGGGCGTTGGGCCCGGTATTGAGGCCAGCGCCCAGAAACTGGTGGATGCGGGCGTCGATGTGGTGGTCATGGACTCGGCCCATGGTCACTCCCGCGGGGTACTGCGGGCAGTCGAAGCCATCAAGAGCGCCTTTCCCGACCTGCCGGTCATTGCCGGCAATGTTGCCAGCTACGAAGGCACTCTCGCCCTGATCAAGGCTGGCGCCAACGCGGTCAAGGTGGGTGTGGGTCCAGGCTCCATCTGTACCACCCGTATTGTCGCCGGCGTTGGTGTACCCCAGATGACTGCCCTGAAAAACTGTGTGGCAGCCGCTGCCAAATATGGAATCCCCATTATCTCCGATGGCGGCATCAAACACTCCGGTGATCTGGCCAAGGCCATCGGCGCCGGGGCCCATTCTATCATGATCGGCTCTCTTTTTGCCGGCACCGATGAAACCCCCGGGGAGACCTTTCTTTACCAGGGCCGAACCTACAAGGGCTATCGGGGCATGGGCTCCATCGGCGCCATGCGCAAAGGCTCTTCTGACCGCTATTTCCAGTCCGAGGTGAGCACCCAGTCCAAGCTGGTCCCCGAGGGCATTGAAGGCAAAGTCCCTTACCGCGGGCCTCTGGCCGATGTCATCTACCAGCTCCTGGGCGGACTGCGTTCCGGCATGGGCTATGTCGGCGCCGGCACAGTCGAGGAGCTCCGTGAGAAAGCCAAATTTGTCCGCATCTCCACCGCCGGACTGCGGGAATCCCATGTCCATGACGTGATCATCACCAAAGAGGCGCCCAACTACCGGACAGCATGATCAGAGAAATTACGAATTAGGAATTCCGAAGCAGCTGTAAAAAATAACATGGCCGTTTTATTGCCCGGAACGGCTCCTTGTATGATCGTCAGCAGATGTAACTTGCCAGACGCCACACCAATAAACAGCTGTAAATATTGCTGTTTCTTGGATGCAGTATAAGAGTCCGTAAATAAAAAGAGCAAGAAAAGCTTTGCTCTTTTTATAACGGCCTCTAAATTCTTCCAACAGGATTTCCTTACCATGAAAAAAATTCTCATCCTTGATTTCGGTTCCCAGACCACCCAGCTTATTGCCCGGCGTATCCGGGAACAGAAGGTGTACTGCGAGATCCATCCCTATTCCATCCCCCTGGAAAAGATCAAGGCACTGGCCCCGGCAGGCATTATCCTCTCCGGCGGACCGGCCTCGGTTTATGACCTCGATGCCCCTCTGTCCGACCCGGCCATCTTCAAGCTGGGACTGCCGGTCCTCGGCATCTGCTACGGGGCCCAGCTCATGATGCAGCAGCTGGGCGGCAGGGTGGAAAAGGCGGAAAAACGGGAATTCGGCAAGGCGGAGCTCACTGTCCAGTTTACCGGCGGCCTCTTTGCCGGGCTCGAGACCAGCCCCATCCATCACCAGGTGTGGATGAGCCATGGCGACCGGGTGGAGGTGGCGCCCGATGGCTTTGAGGCCACGGCCACCAGCAGCCATTCGCCCTTTGCCGCCCTCCGGCACCGGGAAAGGCCCTTGGTCGCCGTCCAGTTTCATCCCGAGGTCGCCCATACCCTGATCGGCACTGATGTCCTGCGCAACTTCATCTTCGGCCTCTGCGACTGTCAGCCGGACTGGACCATGTACTCCTTCATCGCAGCGACGGTGGCGGCCATCCGTGACAAAGTGGGCACGAACAAGGTCATCTGCGCCCTCTCCGGCGGGGTCGACTCCTCGGTCACCGCCGCCCTGATCCACCGGGCTATCGGCGATCAACTGACCTGCATCTACGTCAACAACGGCCTGATGCGCATCGGGGAATCCGAATCGATCCTCCGTTTTTTCAGGGAAAAGTCGAAGCTCAAGGTCATCGATGTGGAGGCAACCGATTTCTTTCTCGGTGAGCTGGCAGGCGTTGTTGACCCCGAGATCAAACGCAAACGGATCGGCCTGGGCTTTATCAAGATCTTTGAAGAAGAGGCGCGAAAACTGGGCGAGGTCAACTATCTGGCCCAGGGGACCCTCTATCCCGACGTGATCGAATCGGTCTCCTTTCGCGGCGAGGCCCCGATCAAATCCCATCACAATGTCGGCGGCCTGCCCGAGATCATGAAACTGGACCTGATCGAACCGCTGCGCGAGCTGTTCAAGGACGAGGTGCGCGAGCTGGGCCTGGAACTGGGGCTGCCGGAAGAGGCCATCTACCGCCAGCCCTTTCCCGGACCGGGCCTGGGCATCCGCATCATGGGCGAGGTCAACCTCGAACGGCTGGAGATCCTGCGGCTGGCCGATGTCATCGTCCTCGAAGAGATGAAAAAGAGCGGCTGGTACCGCAAGGTGTGGCAATCCTTTGCCGTGCTCCTTCCCATCCAGACCGTGGGGGTCATGGGCGATGGCCGCACCTATGAAAACGTCATTGCCCTGCGGGCTGTGGACTCCAGAGACGCCATGACCGCCGACTGGTCGAAGCTCCCCTATGAACTGCTGGGAGACATCTCCAGCCGGATCATCAATGAGGTGCGCGGCGTCAACAGGGTGGTCTTTGACATCTCCTCCAAGCCGCCCGCCACCATTGAATGGGAGTAAAAAAATCTATCCGGGTTGATGGCCTGTAGTTTTTCAGGCTGTCAGCTCAAACCCTCCAGATTCTTCACCTACAGACTAAAAAAATGCTAAAAACTGGAATCTATGTCGATGCCGAGAACATTCGCCTCTGCGGCGGCTATGGCATGCGCTACGACATCCTGGTTGACCTGGCCAATCTGGGCAGATCCCTCCTCCTGCGGGCCAACTGCTATCTGGCGGAAGACCGGGCCCGTACCAAGGATGACCATGAATACCGCCAGAAGCTGTATCGCTACCATGACATCCTGCGCCAATGCGGTTTCAAGATCATCAAAAAATATGTGCAGCATTTTGTCGACGACGAAGGGATTCTGACCACCAAGGCCAATGCCGACATGGATCTGGCCATCGATGCCCTGCTCCAGGCCCGCAACCTCGACCGCGTCATCCTGCTCACCGGCGACGGCGACTTTGTCCGCCTGGTAGTTGCTCTGCAGAACATGGGCTGCCGGGTTGAGGTCATCGCCTTCAACAATGTCAGCGGCCAGTTAAAAGAGGTGGCCGACTCTTATCTCTCGGGATTTCTCATCCCCGGTCTCCTCCCCATCCAGTCCAGCGCCGGTGAAAACTGGCAGCGAGGGGTAGCGGTCAACTATAACCCGGACCGGGGGTTTGGTTTCATGCGCTACTACACCATGAAACCGGAAGGACTGGCGGCGGAGACCATCTTTTTTCACTGCTCCAAATCCAATGTCACCAACCATGCCCTTTTTCTTGATCCCGGCAGCATCTTTGAATTCCGTATCGTCATCAATACCGACAATAACCGAACCGAGGCCTGGGATATCCGGGCCCTCGACGAACCTTTGCCCTGAGGGGAAGGGCCGCCGGAAACTATAAAGAATCAAGGGGGAGGGGCACACCATGGTTGACCGTCATCACATCATTCTGGGTGGCAACAAAGAGGGCGAACAGCTCATCTTTGACGCCGGCATGGCCAACAGGCATGGCCTGATCACCGGGGCCACCGGTACCGGCAAGACCGTTACCCTGCAGCTCCTGGCGGAATCCTTTTCCCGCCTCGGCGTCCCGGTCTTCTCGGCCGATGTCAAGGGCGACCTCTCGGGCATTGCGGCCCCCGGGCGGGAACATCCTAAAATCACCGACCGGCTCAACCGTATCGGTCTGCAAGATCAGCCCTTCGAAGGCTGTCCCGTCCTCTTCTGGGATCTCCTTGGCCATACCGGTCATCCGGTTCGCACCACCGTATCCGAGATGGGACCCATCCTTCTGGCCAACCTGCTGAACCTCAACGACACCCAGAGTGGAATCCTGCAGGTGGCCTTTACCGTGGCCGATGATCAAGGCCTCCTGCTCCTCGATCTGAAAGACCTGCGCACCATGCTGATCTGGATGAGTGACAACCGGCAGGAGCTGGGTAAACAATATGGCAATATCTCCAGCACGAGCATCGCCACCATCCAGCGAAGCCTGCTGGTGTTGAAAGAGGCGGGCGGTGAAGCCTTCTTTGGTGAACCGGCGCTGAACATTCTCGACCTGATGCGCACCGATTTTTCCGGTCGAGGGATCGTCAGCCTGCTCAATGCCTCCAGCCTTTACTCCAACCCCAAAATCTACACCTCTTTTCTGCTCTGGCTCCTCTCGGAGCTGATGGAAGAACTGCCGGAACGGGGAGATGCCCCCCTGCCCAGGCTGGTCTTTTTCTTTGACGAGGCCCACCTCCTGTTCAATAACGGACCTGCCGCCCTCCGGCAGCGAATCACCCAGGTTGTCCGCCTGATCCGCTCCAAGGGAGTGGGAATTTTCTTTGTCAGCCAATATCCCAACGATATCCCCGACGAGATCCTGGGCCAGCTTGGGTGCCGGATTCAACATGGACTGCGGGCCTTTACCCCGCAGGATCAGAGGGCAGTCAGGGTTGCGGCCCAGACCTTCCGCCAGAATCCTCAGATCGACACCGCCACCATGATCACCGAACTCGGCATTGGCGAGGCGCTCATCTCCACCCTCGACGGCCATGGCCGACCAACCATGGTCGACTGGTGCCTGCTCAGCCCGCCCCGTTCTCACATCGGAGTGCTTGAAACCAGGGAGCGGGAACGTCTTTTCGCAAGCTCGCCACTTACGGGTCTCTATGACACCCCCATTGACCGGCAGTCCGCCCATGAAGTATTAACAGAACGCGCAGTAGCTCTCCAGCCGCCCCCGGCGCCGGAACCTCAGAAACAGGGGACCAGCGGACAACGACAATCGGCGGGAGAGGCCCTGCTCAAATCCGTGGTCCGCACCGTCGGCTCCCAGATCGGTCGCTCCCTTGTCCGGGGTCTCCTTGGCTCTCTTACTGGAAGAAGATAGCACAGGATGGATGCAGCCCCGGGCGGCCAGAGATTTCGTTTCCCATTCCACTAAAGACAACTTTCAGGGAATTTAAATTCGCCTATCCCTTCATCCGATAGCCGATACCACGCACCGTCTCGATACATTCTCCAGATGTCCCCAGCTTCTTCCTGAGCCCGAAGACCTGGACATCCACCGCCCTCGGAGTAATGACATAGTCATAGCCCCGCACCCCGTCAATAATCTGCTGACGGCTGAAGACCCAGCCGGGACGCCGCGCCAGCAGATCGAGGATACCGAACTCGGTGACCGTCAGCGAGACAGGGCTGCCCGCCACCATCACTTCATACCGTTTGGGATCTATGACGATATCATGGATCCTGAGCATTCCGTCCTTTGCTTCCCTTCCCTCTTCAGCGGACAGTTCCTCCCGCCTCCGCAGTGCCGCCTTTATCCGCGCCACAAGGATCCTGGGGCTGAATGGCTTGGTGATATAGTCATCGGCGCCCAGATCGAGACCGGCGGTCACATCATTGTCCTCACCCTTGGCCGTCAGCATGATAATGGGCAGCGTTCTCGTCCGCGGCTCCTTGCGCAGAATCCTGCACACCTCAAAGCCACCCAGGATGGGCAGCATGATATCGAGTACCATCAGATCCGGCTGCTCACGTTTTACGGCAGCCAGGCCCTGCTCGCCATTCTCGGCATAGAGGACATGAAATCCGGCCTTGGCCAGGTTATAGCCAACAAGCTGCTGGATATCTTCGTCATCTTCCACTATGAGGATGGTTTCTCTGGCCACATTATACTCCTGGTTTGCTGATAGTCATCAACGGGCTCATCAATGCTGGATATCACTGGGAAAGATTATGGCGGATAATCCGGCCTTGCGCCATATAAATAATGTCTTCGCAGATATTGGTACAGTGGTCGGCAATACGTTCCATGCTTCTGGCCACACTGAGCAGTTTAGCCAGATAGACCTGCCGGGCTGGATCATTCATGATACTCTCCTCCAGATCTTCATAAATAGCCCGCTTGGCCAGATCCACCTCATCATCGGCAAGACAGACCTTATAGGCCAGGTCCGTATCCTCACTTATAAAGGCCTCCATGGCCTGCCTGAACATCCATACTGTTTTATCAAACATTCCGGCAAACATTTCTGGCAGCTGCATAGCGTCCGATAGAAAATAGGCCGGATCGGCCTTATACAACAGCAGGACCTTGTCGGCAATCTTGGCCGCCAGATCACCAATCCGCTCAAGATCCATGTTGACCTTCAGGACCGTGACCAGAAAACGGAGATCGCAGGCTACCGGCTGATGCAGGGCCATGACGCGCAGGCACTCCTGCTCAATATCGATCTCAATGGCATCGATCTCGCACCTGTCTGTCTGCACAACCTGATAAGCCAGATCGGGATTTTTCTCAACCAGGGACTTGATAGCACATTGCAGGTTTTCCTCAACCACCGTGCCGAGATAGACAATGTGGCCTTTCAGGGTCTCTCTTTCAGTCTGAATATTATATGCCATCAAGGTACTCCTTTTTCCCTTGCACAAATTTTATCGATGAACAACGTAAGTATTCCGTATCAAAAACAGTCTATGACATTTTCCTCTCACCCGAAGCGGCCGGTGATATACTCCTCGGTCTCCTGACGTTCGGGTACGGTAAACAGTTTCTGGGTCGGTCCGTACTCAATCAGTTCGCCTAAGTACATATAGGCGGTATAATCAGAAATACGGGCGGCCTGCTGCATATTATGGGTCACGATAATAATGGTGTATTCATCGCGGAGTTCTCGAATGAGCTGTTCAATGCGGGCCGTTGACCGGGGGTCAAGGGCTGAGCAGGGCTCGTCCATAAGGATGATCTCGGGATGGACGGCCACCGCCCGGGCAATGCACAGCCTCTGCATCTGGCCACCTGAAAGACCCATGGCCGATTGCTGCAACCGATCCTTGACCTCGTCCCAGAGGGCTGCCCTTTTCAGGCTCTGTTCGGCGGCCTGATCGAGCACGCTTCGCTCTTTGATTCCGGCAATACGCAGGCCATAGACTACATTTTCATAGATGGACTTGGGAAAGGGATTCCACTTCTGGAAGACCATGCCCACCTTGCGCCTCAGTTCAATGACATCAAGGGCAGGGTCGTTGATATTTTCTCCATCAATGGTAATCAGCCCCTCGACCCGCAGCCCTTCGACCAGATCGTTCATCCGGTTGATACAGCGGAGAAAGGTCGATTTCCCGCAACCGGAGGGACCGATCAACGCCGTGACCTGGCTTTTGGGAATACCAAAACTGACATCGATCAGCGCCTGGGCCGTACCATAAAAAAGATTGAGGTGTTCGACCGCTACCTGCGGATTTTCCGCGGACATTATTGGATTAACGGGGTGTGACATCTTCACTCCTTATTATTAGAGGTCGGCTACGGAAAACCTCTCTCGCATCCTGTTGCGAAGATAGATAGCCGTACTCGTCATGATTATTACGATCAGGATCAACAACAAGGTCGTAACATAGACCATCGGTTTTGCCGCCTCGACATTGGGCGACTGGAAACCGATATCGTAGATATGAAACCCCAGGTGCATGAATTTACGATCCAGGTGCAGATAGGGGAAGATGGTGTCAAGGGGCAGCGCCGGGGCCAGCTTGACCACACCGGTGATCATCAGCGGGGCCACCTCGCCGGCGGCCCGGGCCATGGCCAGAATAAAACCGGTCAGAATACCGGGCGAGGCCATGGGCAGCAGGATCCTGGTCAGGGTCTGAAACTTGGTGGCAGCCAGGGCCTGAGACCCTTCACGGATTCCGGGAGGAATCGACCCCAGGGCCTCTTCCGTGGCCACAATAACCACCGGCACGGTCAACAGTCCCAGGGTCATACTGGCCCACAGAATCCCTCCCGTGCCAAAGGTCGGGGTCGGTAATTTTTCGGCAAAGAACAGCTGGTCGATCTGGCCGCCGACGCCGTAAACAAAGAAGCCCAGGCCAAAGATTCCGTACACAATGGAGGGAATACCCGCCAGATTATTCACCGCAATCCGCACTGTTTTGACCAGATACCCCTCTTTGGCGTACTCCCGCAGATAAATGCCGGCCAGGACACCGACAGGAAAAGAGAGGATACTCATCATAAAGACCAGCATGATTGTGCCGAAGATGGCGGGAAACAACCCCCCTTCGGTATTGGATTCACGCGGTTCGGCAATCAGCAGCTCCTTGATCCGGCTCATATAATAGCTGCATTTTTCCAGCCAGGACATGTCGTTTGGCTGATAACAGCGGACAATATCGGCCAGGGCGATGATTTTTTCCCGGCCATTCGCATCCACCATCACCGCCACATTGGCCGCGACAATCGCTCGTTTGCTGTTCAGAATCTCAACCAGCCGGTCAAACTCGGTCTTGAGTTCTTCTATCTCCGCCCGCACGGCCGCGGCAGCAGGGCTTGCCCCTTCCTTTTTGTAGAGCAGGCGGGCCAGCCGGTTATTGCTCTGTTCAACCTTGTGATTCAGGGTGGCAATCTTCTTCTCAATCTTGGAGACCTCGGCGCGTTGAGGCTCTATGATATCGCGGGCCGCCTGCAGAGTCATGCCCATCTCTGCCGGAGAGTGAAGACCCGGGGTTTTCAGTTCCTGCAGAAAGCCATAAAAGTTACCATGTTCCTGTCGTTCCAGGACAAAGGCAGCTTCCGGCCTGCTGAGGGTCTTTACCTTTTGCGCATCCACCCATTTAAAGTCAAGACCATAGAGGTCGCGGTTCCCGACCTTGAACTGGAATCTTTGTCCGCCGGTGGCAGGATCTTTCTCTTGCCTGATCTTCTCACCCAGCACCAGGCTGCCATCGGTCATGATTGCCTGGCTTACCTCTTTGGGCCAGAAGACCAGGATGCCGTTCGCCAGCACCACATACATCAGGAGAAAGACGATAAAAAGGATCATCGACAGTGCCAGGCTGGTGGCCCAGACATAGGGTTCTCCCTGCCGCAGGAATTTTTTAGTCAGCATCATCGCTCCATTCTTTAATAGCGGCCATATTTTTTACGCAGCCGCTCCCGTATCACTTCCGCCCCGGTATTAAGAATAAAAGTCAGAACAAACAGGAGCGTGGCGCAGAGAAAAAGTACCCGATACAAGGTGCCGTTAAAAGGCGCCTCCGGAATTTCCACCGCAATATTGGCGGACAGGGTGCGCATCCCGTTAAAAATCGACCAGTCCATGATCGGCGTATTGCCGGTGGCCATGAGGACAATCATGGTCTCTCCCACTGCCCGGCCAAAACCAATCATGATGGCGGCAAAGATTCCGGGACTGGCGGAAGGCAGGACGACCCGCCAGATCGTCTGCCAGCGACTGGCGCCAAGGGCCAGGGAGGCGGCAGTCAGGCTGGTCGGGATCGTGGAGATGGCATCTTCGGTGATGGAAAAGATAAGGGGAATGACGGCAACGCCCAGGCCGAAGGCAATGATGATGCTGTTGCGCTGATCATAGCGGATACCAAGATCACTGTAGAGCCATTGCAGAAAATTGCCGCCAAAAAACATGCCCTCCACCCCCGGCGCCATCCAGGAAGCCGCGGCTGCGGTCAAGCCAATGACCGGCACCAGCAGCAGAAATTCATAACCGTTACACCTGTTTTGCAGGGCCGGTGTTTTGTAATAGGGCTGCATGACGATCATCAAGACCAGCAGAACAAAAGGCAGGAGCAGAATAAAAATGATAATTGCCAGAAATAACTGTTCAATAAGAGGCCCGAGCCACAGGGCAATCAGGAAACCAATGACCACCGAAGGCACGGAGGCCATGATTTCAATCATCGGCTTGATATTTTTCTTGAAGGCATAACTGGTCAGCTGACTGGTATAGACCGCCCCGAAGATGGAGAGCGGAATGGCAAACATCATGGCATAGACTGTCCCCTTGATGGTGCCGAACAGCAGCGGCATGATGCTGAATTTTGATTCAAAATCGTCATTGCCGGCAGATGATTGCCAGACATACTCCGGTTGAGAATATCCCTCATACCACACCTTGCCGAACAGGGTCTTCAGGTTCACTTCCGGATGCGGATTTTTCACGTCCCAGACGATCAGATTGCGTTCACCATCAAAGCCGACAAGGCTCTTGTCATTGCCGGAAATCGCAAAAAGTGTCAACTCAGACCCGACCTCCAACAGATGGTTTGTACTGGTCATATGATCATAATGAACCACACCAAGTGCATCAAAGCTGACCAGCGTTTTGCTCCGACGGGAGGCCACAATCGCAGCAACCGCTGCCTTATGGGTCGCCAGTTGATGGATTTTTCGCAGTTTCTTTATCCTCTGGGCGCCCTCCCCACTCCAGACCAGACTCCAGCTGGCCAGCCCTCCGCCGGCGTCACCCACCGCTACCGACTCATCGCCAAAGACCATGGACAGGGCCGTTACGGCCTGTCTATCAGGGTTTGTCACCACATTATCGGTGAGCAGTCCGCCGTCAGACCGACTGATATCCCAGCGTAACAGACTGCCGGAATCTGTGCCGGCAAAGAGGCTTTCTCCGGCTTCATCGACCGTGAAGGCGGTAATTTCCCCCTGGATTTCAGGACGAACAGCAAAAGAAAAGGCCTCTTTTTTCTCATTGCCCAAGAAATCAGTCTTCGACACCTGCTGCGTTACCGAAAAACTGTTATCATCCAAAAGCACAATCTTACTCAGACGGCCATCATCACTCATGCGCAGGACACCACGCACGATTTCGGCAGTCCCGGGATCAGGGGGAAGAAAGTCCGCAAGGGTTTTCAGCACCGGCCTGACAGTCCGCCTTCCCGCCTCATCAAAATGCAAAGAAAAGGTGAGCTCCAGCAGGCTAATGCTCTTATCCGCCCACAACAGGCTGTACTGATTATTTTTATGGAGCTCGATTGATGTGAGCTCCACGTTCTTGTCAGCGGCAGCATCCATACTCAAAGACGACGTGCCTTCGGCCAGGTTATAGAAGGTAAAGACACCCCGATCATTCAGGACATAGGCATTTTCCCGATACTCATCAACGCCCATGGCCAGCACGGATTCCGATGGTAAAGAAAGCGGCAGCTGAGAGACGATATCGATCTTGGCCGACTGGAAAAGAGGAACCGTCACCCGGACGATCAGGACCAGGATGGCAATGACACTGGCAATAACCAGCATGCCCCCAAAGGTAATGATGCGGGTGGCAATACGATCCTGAAGCCGGACCTTCTTAATAAACTGTTTATGCTTATCTTTCTGCATGAGATTCTCGTTTCCTTGGCAGGGACATGGCTGCAAGCAGGAACAGAGGAGAGAATGAGCAGCGTCATCAAAGCATTTTCTCCTCTCTTCCCCGCTCCTGCTTCCGGGATTAATTCAGTTTTGCCAATTCCTTGTCAACCAGTTGGGCCGGCAGGGGCAAGTACCCATCTTTGACCACTATCTCCTGACCTTCTTTGGACAGAACAAACCTCAGAAATTCAGCAGTCACCGCCGGCAGTGGCTTGTTAGGCTCCTTGCCAACATACAGATACAACATCCGGGACAGAGGATATTTTCCGGAAAGGACATTCTCATAACTCGTATCCGCGGCCTTCTCTCCATCTTTGGCGCTCAAAGCAACCACCTTTACCCCTGATGTTTTATATCCTATTCCGGAATAACCTATTCCGGAGAGATCCTCGGTTATCCCCATTACCACTGAGGCCGAACCAGGCTGCTCTTTAACGATGTCCTTATAATCTCCTTTTACCAGCGCATGTTCCTTGAAAAAACCGTAGGTGCCCGAGGCCGAATTACGACCAAAGAGGGAGAGCGGCTTGTTCTGCCAGTCACCCGTTAAACCAAGCTGGCCCCAGGTGACAATACTCTCTGTTGCTCCACCCTTGAGAGTTTTGGAAAAAATGGCGTCCACCTGCGGCATGGAAAGGGACTGAATCGGGTTGTCCTTGTTGACAAACACCGCCAGAGAGTCAAGGGCTACCCCAATTTCCGTTGGTTTGTAGCCATACTTGGCGACAAAGGCATCGATCTCATCATTCTTCATCGGCCGGGACATGGGTCCTATCTGGGCGGTTCCTGCGATCAGGGCTACTGGTGCCGTGCTCGAGCCCTTGCCTTCGATCTGGATACGGACATTCGGATATTCCTTGCGGAACGATTCTGCCCAGAAGGTCATCAGATTATTCAGGGTATCAGAACCGATACTGTCGACATTACCGGATACTCCGCCGACCTTCTTGTATGAGCCAATCACGGGATCAACCTTAATAACACCTGCCATGGCGCCGGTGGTGGCTACCGCCACCATGCAGCCTGCCAGCATTGCCTTCTTTACTGCCTTTCCGATCAGACTTTTCTGCATCTTCATTTTGCATCTCCTTAACAAAGAATTTTACAACTGCCTTTATGGCTTAACCTCGGCGGATTTCTGCCGGTTAGTGATGCTGCCTATAATGCCCCCCTGTTGTTAGGATTTGATGAGGATTGCATTAGGAGATGAACAGGGTTTCAGGGGCTCTCTTCATCCCCAATTTTCAAGACAATCACCCTGATCAACAAGGAATGACTTTCAAACATTGCACTACCCTCATCCTGAAAATGGGCCGGTATTGTCACCACATCATTCAAGATAAACAAATGAGTGTGGATCAATAAGTAAAAAAAGCCCAACGTGGGAATACGGTAAGTGATTAGAATAAAAGAAGAAGATACTAAATTTAAGCAGGGAGTATTTGCGAACCGCGGTTACCGCCCATTAGGGCCTTACAGATTGTTTTCTTGTTTTTTTGCAAGAAAATAATCTGCGAAAGGCATTTATCCCGTTCATCGGGGTTAGGAGCATATCTGGGCGTTGGTGACGATGTGCAGGACCGGGAGGATAAAGACGAGGCCAAAGGATCTTATACATGAGCTTTTTCATACCCGTTTTCGCTTGGGCGGTATCCGGGACAATAAAGAAGAAAACTGGCAGGTGGGCGCCGACCTTATCACCGGCAGCGACGATCCAACCAGCGGCAACGATATCTGGAACGAGGCCAGACTCTTTGAAACCGGCGACACTCGACTTGACTATGCCTATGCCAAGCACAGGTGGGATGATGTCAGCATGACCCTGGGTCAGCACAAAACTTCCTATAAAACATCATGAGTTCTGTGGAGTGGTGATGTACGGCTGGCCTGTTTGACCCTGGCCTATAGCCGGAAAGAAAGCGTCATTTTCCGCGCCCCTAAAGGCCCTTCTCTTCCCATTATTGAAAAATAACTCCTTCCTAATCTTACCCTAATACAGGGCGGCTACTTTTCTTTGTCATGTATGATTGTTTGTCCCTTATCGCGGCGAGGCGCCACGCAAAAAAACAACGTATGGAGGAAGAGTATGCACTGTCAATATCTCTCTTGTTACACCCCTGCCAACAATACCTGGTCCGTAGCCAGTTGTTCATTTAATAGAGTTCCGTACATCCCCGCCGTGCAGGAGCTTGCAAACTACTGCAAAATCGGCAGGCATGAACTGTGCCCTGTTTTTTCTCAATATCTCCTCCATCTGGACGATACACATTTATGGCCGGAGTTGATGTTTACAGATTCGGCTCAGTGTCGTTAGGGATACTTACAAAAAATGACCATTATGACTCCAGAAGATGCACGACAAAAGAGTAACGAGGCCCTGACAAATGCAGCTAAACATATCTGCACCCTGAAATGCGGGATGTACCCCATGGCTGTGGAAAAATTCCCCTACCCACAGGTGTGCACCCTGGAAGTCAAGCCCTGGCAATGCTGGATAGCCTATTGCCAGAGAGATCAGCATCCCCTTTCTGAAGATGAGTGAGTTTTTTTCATCTTTCCTGGCTGCCGGTTTTCAAGCCAACACAATTAGTTCCAGTCAATCACTCACCTGTCAGATAACAAATTACCCGGCCGGTAAATAACAACTATCTTGTCCGATTCGAATTGATAGCCCGGCCCAAAAACTCCTTCTACAAAGGAAGCTTATAATGTCAGGTAATCCCATAAATTCAGCACAGGTCAAGTTACCTGGATACAAGCGCTGGGCATCAAGGTTATTGCCGAAGGGATTGAGCGTCTGGAGGAACTGGAGATCGTCTCCCGCTTTGGCATTGATCTGTTTCAGGGCTTTTATCTTGAGCGTCCAGGGCCGGTGTTATCGGATGCAGGTATAGATATCCCCGGCAGGCAGAGTGATGTCTATGAGTGCACCGATCCCCTGGTCTCTTCCTGTGTGATCGGCAGTACCTGCCGATCTGTGGAGCCATTGGCCCAGCACCGGATGATCAAGGACGTGCTGGACCGGATTTTTGCTGGTGGAGGCCTCGACTCCGGTGGAAGAGGTGGTCCGCCTGATCCACGATCCTGAATCTGTATAAAATGTAACGACAAGGTATCTTCTCTTTATTTGGCCACCGGATATGGTATATGTTAGCTTCATGGCGGCCGCTCTTGCCAACTGTTCCCTGCCATGATGTCCTCACTGCCCACCGTTAACCGGAGTCTCCTTGGATGGAACAGGAAGTTCGAATACCAGTTGCGCTGCAGCCATTTTCAGAAGCGTTGCAGCGCTCCATGCGACTGCATGAACAGATCCGGCTTGATTTTCGCAGGGATTCACTGCTCAAGGCCTATGTCGACGTCATCCACGATGACCATTCACTCAAATATTTTTTCCAGGTCAGCGTCACCACACCCCTGCTGTTAGGGAGATTACAGGCCCGCTTCTATCTTTATGAGAAGAAAACGGACCGCTTCCTCTGCGTTTGTGACAGTGAGAACGGTCTGCTGGATCCTCCCCTCCCTGCCGGCTCCGACCTGCCACCTGACTGTTGTGAAGTTCAGGAATATGGCGATCAGCTGCTGTACCCTCTTTACCCCCGTACCGACGCCACACAACAGAAAACCCAGGTCTGGCATGGTGGTCAGGAGATATATGATCCGGATCCCTATTTTGCCAGCCGCTCCCTGCTCGGCCTCTATGCCCTCTCGCCGGTGGCGCAAATCAGTGACGAGGACAGAGATTTTTTCTCCATTCTCAGCCGCTGGATCGGCAACAAGCTCAACAACCGCCTCATTGCCAGGCGGCATCTGGAGCACCTGAAATTCATCAATGACCTGGGCAGGGATATCGGTCATAATATCATTATCCCCAACATGTACCTGAAATATCTGCTGCGACGGATGCGGAAACAGATAGAGGATCTCAAGGAGACAGAAGAGGCAGCCGCAGCCTTTACCGTCAACGGTGCTCTTACCAGGCCATACGACAGTTTCCTCAACAGCTGCCGGGAAAAGCGCAAGGCACTGGAACAAACGCACCGCGACCTGCTCAAACATCACAGCCAGATCACCCTGTTCCAGGAAAGCCTGTTCCGGAAACAGCATTTCAGCGAAGGCCATCTGGTCCTGCAGCCGACCAGCTGTTTTGTCGAGCGGGATATCATCCTGCCCCAGCTTGATCTGTATGAGAAAAAGCTTGAACGGCAGGGCATCACCATTGATAAACCAAGCAACCTCAACGCCCAGAATTTTCCGCTGATGGTGGACATCGGCCTCCTTTCCCAGGTCTACGCCAACCTCTTTGCCAATGCGGTCAATTACACCGGAGAGATTATCAATCACCAGGGGCAACCACGCAAGGCGCTGGCCTATGGCGCTGAAGTGGTCAATGACTTTCCAGAACCCGGGTACCGGGGTATCAAGTTTAATGTCTTTACCACCGGACCAGCCCTGTCTGCATCTGAACGACAGGAGATCTTTGAGGAAGGTTTCCGGGCTAAAAACAGCAAGGAGATTGAGGGTTCCGGTCACGGCCTGACCTTTATCCGCCGGGTTATTGAGGTTCATGGCGGCAGGGTCGGCTGTGAGGCGACGGATGAGGGCAATAACTTCTATTTCATTCTGCCGCTTTCCCGGATAGAGCAGCAGGAAAACGAGTCGGATCAGCCATGACAAGCAGAACAGCATGGGCAGCATTACGCACCCTGCTTCTGCACAGTTTGATCCAACTTTGATGGCGTCGTAAAAAGTCGCCAACTGCTTCGTTGCTGCAAATTATCTCGTCACTGCGGCGTACTCAAGTACGCCTCATTCCTCGAAATTTGCGCGCCTCGCATTTGACGCTTTTTACTTAGCCATCCCAGAAATTGAGTTTTTACGAAACCATCAACTTTACAAAAAAAGGTACACAAACCAGATGCATAAAAGACTTGTTACCGGCTCACTCCTCCTCTTCTCGTTATTCTGTCTCGCCTCCAGGGCATTTTCTGCCCCCATGGAGGTCTTTGTCTCCATTCCCCCGCAGAAATGGCTCAGTGATAACATAGGTGGAACGCTCGTGACCACGCATGTCCTGGTCGGCAAGGGCCAGGATCCCCACACCTATGACCCCACGCCCAGACAGCTGACAGCCCTTTCCCGGGCAAAGATCTATTTCACCCTTGATCTGGAATTTGAAGGACAGATCATCCCCAAGCTGAAAAAGACAGTGCCCACTCTCCACTTTGTGGACACGGCAGCTTCCATTGCCAAGATCGGAATGACCGGACATGGCCATGATGAAGATGAGCTGAACGTTTCGGTCCCAGCACCCAAGGGAGAGCTGCACCAGGAAGGGCTTGACCCCCACGTGTGGCTCTCCCCCCTGAACCTCAAGATCATGGCCGCTGCCATGGCCAGGGCCATGATGGCCTACGATCCTGCGAATAAATCAAGCTATGAAAAAAATCTGCTGGAGGTAAACGGGATCCTTGACCGGCTGCATCAGGGGATCGAACAAAAGCTTGCCCCCTTGCAGGGCGCAACCTTTTATGTCTTTCACCCGGCCTTTGGCTACTTTGCCCATACCTACCACCTGCACCAGGAGGCCATAGAAACCGGAGGCAAGTCCCCGACCCCGCGACAGCTTGCCTCCTTGATTACCCAGGCCAGAGCACACAAGGCGCAAGTGATCTTCGTCCAACCCCAGTTTGATCCCAGGAGCGCCGCAGCCCTGGCCAATGCCATTGGCGGCGAGGTCGTGCCCCTTGACTCCCTGGCCGAAGATGTGGTCGCCAACCTGGAAATTATGGCCGACAAGATTAAAGCGGCATTCACCGTCAGATAGGCCTTGAAGAGAGGCCCCGCTCAACCCTGGCCGGCAGATGGATGGTAAAGATGCTGCCCTTGCCCGGACTGCTCTCCACGGTGATCTGTCCATGATGGGCCTGCACAATATGTTTGACGATGGACAGCCCCAGACCCGTGCCCCCCAGTTTGGCGCTGCGCGCCTTGTCGACACGATAGAAACGCTCAAAGATCCTGGAGATATCCTGCGGACCAATCCCCACTCCGTTATCACTGATACGGATTAAAATCTCATCCTGTTGCTTTTCCGCTTCGACCCTGATCGCGCTGCCCCTGCCGCTGTATTTAACCGCGTTATCCAGCAGATTGACCACGGCCTGTTCCAGCAGGGTAGGATTGATCCGGGCCGTGATCGCTTCCACACAGTCCAGGGTAATCGTCATATTGTCCTCTTCCGCCCCGGGGCTGCAGGCCTGAATCGCCGCTTGCAGGACCTTCGCCACCGGCAGCTCCTGGAGGACCATCTCCTCCCGCCTGGCCTCCTGCTCAACGCGGGAAAGGGCCAGCAGATCTTCGACAATGGCGTGCAGACGCGACGCCTGCCTGGAGATAATTTCCACAAAACTCCGGGCAGATTCCGGTTCGCCGAGGGCGCCGTCAAGCAGGGTTTCGGCAAAGCCCTCAATGGAGGTGATCGGCGTCTTCAGTTCATGGGAGACATTGGCCACAAAATCACGGCGCATGGACTCCAGTCGCCGCAGCCTGGTCACGTCACTGATCACGATCAGGGCCCCGGTGATATGGCCCTGGCTGTCTTGCAAGCGGGCGCCATGAGCATAAAAATATTTTTCCCGACCATCCGTACCCGTCCGGCTGCTGAATTCTCCTTCCATGGGCACCGCAGAGGCCAGGGCATCTTTGACAAAATGCTGCAGCCGGGTATTACGTATGGCCAGCAGGAGACTCTTGCCCCTGATTTTTTCAGGATCCACCTTGAGCAGTTGCGCCCCGGACTGATTCACATCCAGAACCCGCTCCTCGGTATCCACCGTGATCACCCCCTCAACCATGCTGGAAAAGACCGCCTGCAGTTGACTGTGCTGACTGACAATGGTCTGGAGGCGGCCATCGAGCCGGGTCGCCATTTCATTCAAGGCGCGGGCCAGGGTTACCAGCTCCTCCGCGCCTTCCTCCTGCATTTTCCCGACAAAATTACCCCTGGCAAAACGCTCGGCCCCCAGTTTCATCTGTTCCAGGGGTTTGCTGATCCTACGGGCACTCAACCCGGCAACCAGGGCCGCCAGCAAGGCGGCAACAAGAGAACCCCAGATAATATTCTGATAAATGACCGCAAGCGCTTGGTCCATGGCGGTCACCGCGACTGCCGAACGGAGCACGCCTCTCCGGTTCCCCTGCTCCTCAAGTGGGATTGCCACATACATCATATTTTCCTGCATGGTCTGGCTGAAACGCAGGGAGGGGATCATCCTGCCGGCAAGGACCGCCATGATCTCAGGCCGGTCGTTATGATTTTCCATCCGCGCCGGATCTTCATCCGAATCGGCAAGGACCTTGCCGTCAGGGGCAATTACCGTCAGCCTGGTGGTGGCTTTTTTCCCGGCCTCACGAAAAAAGGTCTGCAGACCTGTCATATCCTCACGCCCCAGGTAGCCAAGGACAGGGCCGGCCACGAGATGAGCCCGGGCTTCAAGACCTGCCGCCGTCTCACTTAATTGAAACGAGCGGATGGAAGAGGTGCCGTACCAGGTAAAGGCCAGCAGGGCGGCGAGGGTAATCAGGAGTTGACTTGGATAGATTTGCCAGAAAAGACGTTTGTGATGCACGGGGATCCCCTTTCTTTGGTTGAAGTCAAACAACAGGCACCAACACAATACCATGGGATTGTTAGTGCCTTACAGATTATTTTCTTGTTTTTTTTGCAAGAAAATAATCTGCGAAAGGCACTTATCCCGTTCATCGGGGTTAGGATATGATTAGGAGCCGTTACGAAATAACATGGCCATGTTATTTTTTTTTGCAGCGGCTTAGCAAGGGGGAAATAATTTCTGATGCCTTCTCCGAAGCGATGCAGTGCGGTAACCGGGATCCCGGTAACCACACTGCACAGGTACCTCTTTGACTATTCTTTCCAGTCCGGACGGATATGAAGCTCGGTCAGCTGCTTCCTGGCCACGGAAGACGGGGCATCCGTGAGCGGACAGGTTGCCTTCTGGGTCTTGGGGAAGGCGATAACGTCGCGGATGGAGTCGCTGCCGGTGATCAGCATCATCAAGCGGTCAAGACCGAAGGCCAGGCCGCCATGGGGAGGGGCCCCGAATTCAAGGGCCCTGAGCAGGAAGCCGAATTTGTCCTGAGCCTCTTCTTCAGCAATGCCCAGGACCGAGAGCACCCGGCTCTGCATGGCCCGCTGGTGGATGCGGATGGAGCCGCCGCCGATCTCCGTGCCGTTCAGGACCAGATCATAGGCCCGGCTGTAGACGGAACCCGGATCGGTCTCCAGTTTGGCCTCGTCCTCTTCCTTGGGGGCGGTAAAGGGATGGTGCAGGGCCTGATACCTCTTTTCCCGCACGTCATACTCGACCAGGGGGAAATCGGTGACCCAGACAAAGTTGAAGACACCAGCCTGCAATAGACCCAGACGCCGGGCCAGCTCCAGACGCAGCTCGGCGAGAACCTGCAGGACCACCGGTTTTTTATCGGCACCGAAGAAAAGGAGATCACCTTCCTCGGCATCAAGGGCCTGGGTCATGGCCGCCCGTTCCTCATCACTGAAGAACTTGGCAATGGGCGACTGCCACTCACCATCAGCCTTCATCTTCACCCAGGCCAGTCCCTTGGCCCCAAACTGGGCCACATATTCGGTCAGGTCATCAAGATCCTTGCGGGACATGGTGGCGCAGCCCTTGGCGTTGATGGCCCGCACGGTTCCGCCCTCGTCTGCATTGGCGCGGAAGACCTTGAAACTGCAGGTGCGGGCGATTTCAGTGAGATCGGTCAGCTCAAAGCCAAAACGGGTATCAGGTCGGTCGGTGCCGAACCGGCTGACCGCCTCGTCATAGGTAATCCGGCCAAAAGGCGGGGCCACATCAAGGTCAAGGGTCTCCTTGAACAGTTTGGCGATCATCCCCTCGGTGATCTTAATAATCTGCTCCTCATCGACAAAGGAGAGCTCCATATCGATCTGGGTGAATTCGGGCTGGCGGTCGGCCCGCAGGTCTTCATCGCGGAAGCACTTGACGATCTGGTAATAACGATCCATGCCCGCCACCATCAGCAGCTGTTTGAAGAGCTGCGGCGACTGAGGCAGGGCATAAAACTTGCCGGCATTGACCCGACTGGGCACCAGATAATCGCGGGCGCCCTCCGGGGTGGAGCGGGTGAGCATCGGGGTCTCAACTTCCAAAAAGGCGTTATCATTGAGATAAGTACGGATGGACTGCACCGCCTTGTGCCGCATAATCAACTTATTGGCCATGGCCGGACGCCTGAGATCCAGATAGCGGTACTGCAGACGCAGGGTCTCGGAGATCTCCGTCTCCTCATCGAGCGGGAAGGGCGGGGTCTCGCTGGTATTGAGAATCCGCAGTTCATCGACGATGATCTCGATGGCGCCGGTCGAAAGCTTGGGATTTTCCATGCCGTCCAACCGGGCCACAACCCTGCCCCGCAGGCCCACCACCCACTCACTGCGCAGCTGATGGGCCTTGGCATGGACCTCCAGATTGATCTCCGGATTAAAGACCACCTGGGTCAAACCATAACGGTCACGCAGATCAATAAAGATGACCCCGCCATGATCCCGCCGGCGCAGCACCCAACCCATGAGCACAACTTCCTCGCCGATATTCCCCTTGCCAAGATCGTTGCAGGAATGGGTCCTGCATAAATTTCCCATTGATTCCATGATATTCTCAAATAGACGTAAAGGTTTTATAAAGAGATTATTTTTATGAGGATCTGCACTGTCGCGGCCTCGTCCTGCAGCACGATCTCCTGCTGCTGCTGGGTGGCCATATTCCTGAGCACCGCCTTGCCCTCGGCAAGTTCATTCTCTCCCAGGATCAGGACATGGGGTGCGCCAAGCCTGCCCGCCAGTTTCATCTGACCCTTGAGGCTGCGGCCCTCCAGATCCATGGCCACCCGCATCCCGGACGTCCGCAGACCATGGGCCAGAGCAAAACCAAAATGGGTCGACTGCGTGCCAAGCGCTGCCACAAAGAGATCTACCCCTGACACCGGAAGCTCTGCCTCCTTCTGCTGCAGCAAGAGGACCAGACGTTCCATACCGAGTGCAAAACCAATGCCGGGTACCGATGGACCGCCCAACTGCTCAATCAGACCATCATAGCGGCCACCGGCCCCGACCGCGGCCTGGGCTCCCAGGTCACCAGTGATGAATTCAAAGGTGGTGCGGGTATAATAATCAAGACCGCGGACCATGAATTTATTGAGACTGTACCGGACTCCAAGCTGCTCCAGGCCTTTCTGCACCCCGCTGAAATGATCAGCACAATCTCCACAGAGATGGTCCAGCAGAGATGGCGCCTCCAGCACCTGTTCCCGGCACCTGGGATTTTTACAATCCAGGACCCGCAAAGGATTGGTCACGCTCCGCCTTTTACAGTCATCACACAACGCCTGGTGACGGTCATCGAGAAAGGCCAGGAGACTGACACGGAAGCCTGGACGGCAGACCGGACAGCCCAGGGAATTCATCTCCAGACTGACGGAGAGGCCCATTTCAGCCAGCAGCATGGCGCCCATGGCCATCATCTCGGCATCAATCCGGGGGCTGGTTGATCCCAGCACCTCAACATCCATCTGATGAAACTGGCGGAGCCTCCCCTTCTGCGGCCGTTCATGGCGGAACATGGGGCCGATGGTAAACAGCCGCTGTACCGGTTTCTGCACATGCAGGCCATGCTCGATATAGGCCCGCAGCAGCGAGGCCGTGGCCTCGGGCCGCATGGTCACCTGCTTGTCGACAAAGGTGTACATCTCTTTTTCAACGATATCCGTGGCCTCACCAATGGCCCGGGTAAAGAGATCGGTCTTTTCGAGGATGGGCAACCGGATCTCAGAGAAGTTGAACCGGGCGAAGATATCACGGGCCAGACCCTCCAGGCGCTGCCACAGCTCAACCTCTCCGGGCAGTATATCTTTAAAGCCGTTCAAGGCCTTTATATTCACAGGCTGTGTCCTCCACAGTTGCATTCATGGATAGTCAGATATTCCCCAAGCCGCTGTAACAAAACAACATGGCCATCTAAGTGCCCGGGGCAGCATAAGAAGCCGTAAGGAATTAGTGCCTGACAGATTATTTTCTTGTTTCTTTGCAAGAAAATAACCTGCGAAAGGCACTTATCCCGTTCATCGGGGCTAGATATAAATGACCATGTTATTTCGTAAGGGCTCCTAAAAAAACATTAAAATTAACTTCAATTCTGTCAAAAAGTCAAGGATGGTACGGCTGGCGCCTGAGAATTCGACCCTTTTATCGATAATAATGACCGATTCGTCTGCCCCGTGCTCCACTCACATCTTTCTTGCCTGCACTTTACAGCGGCGATGCTTGACAAAACATGGTAAGAGATGCATTATCTTTTGTTCATCAGACCATTTGTCACAGGAGTTTTACGAACATGAAGCTACCACCGCTGAAAATAGCCAATTTCACCGCCACAGTCCCCTTGATTCAGGGCGGTATGTCCATTCGTGTTTCCACCTCCGCCCTGGCTGCGCCCGTTGCCAATTGCGGCGGCATCGGGGTCATCGGCGGCTCCGGCATCCCCACGGATGAGCTGAAGGCCGATATCCTCAAGGCCAAGGCCATGACCGATGGCATTGTGGCGGTCAACATCATGTACGCCATGAAGGATTTTTACAATCTGGTGATGAGTTCCATTGAAGCCGGTGTTGACATGATCATCACCGGCGCCGGATTTTCCCGGGATATCTTCAAGATCGGCCGTGAGCACAATACCCCCATCGTCATGATCGTCTCTACCCCTGGTCTCGCCAAGCTCGCTGAAAGACTGGGGGCGGCAGCCGTTATTGTCGAGGCCTGCGAGGCCGGTGGCCATCTGGGCACAGATCTTCCTCTGCGCGAAATATTTCCGCCGATCAGGGATGTGATCACCAAGGTTCCGCTTATTGCCGCCGGCGGCATCACCAATGGCTACGAAATGGCGGAGATGATGGATAAATATGGGGCTGACGGTATCCAGATCGCCTCCCGTTTTGTGCTCAGCGAGGAGTGTGATGTGGCCGACAGCTTCAAGCAGACCTTTCTCAATGCCGAAAAAGAGGATATTGTCCTCACCTCGTCCCCGGTGGGCATGCCCGGCCGGGCGATCAACACCCCATTTATTCAGGCCATGGCCCGTGGCGAAGACGTCTCCACCAAGCGCTGCGATTACAAGTGCCTGAAAAAATGCGACCACCATTACTGCATCAGCGAACGACTCAGGATGTCCAGAGATGGCAATGTCAAAGAAGGACTGGTCTTTTCCGGGGCCAATACCTACAAGATGAAGGAGATCCTGCCCGTGGCTGAAATTTTCCGCCAATTTGTGACCCAGGCCGAATCCGTCTATAAAGAAGGCCGCGGCTTCACCCCTGCGATCTGAGGCAGCTACAAGAAGAACTTATGTCAAATCCACAGAGCAAATCGAAGAAGCGGGAAGAGACACCCGCTCCGCCAACCGCCCGCATTCTTACACCTGGCGAGCATCCCATCACCCTCGAGATGATTGACGCCGACGCCCTCCTGGTGCTGCGCAAACTGCATGACGCCGGATTTTCGGCCTATCTGGTTGGCGGCGGGGTTCGGGATCTCTACCTGGGCAAGACCCCTAAAGATTTCGATATCAGCACCAATGCGCACCCCGGCCAGATCCGCAAGGTCTTCCGGAACAGTATGACCATCGGCCGCCGCTTCAGGCTGGTTCAGGTCTTTTTCCGCAACGGCAAGACCATTGAGGTTTCCACCCTGCGCTCTCTCAGTGAATTTGACATCGACGGTCCGCAGACCGTCCTGGCCCCCAATAATACCTTCGGCAGCCTGGAAGAGGATGCAGGACGCCGTGACCTGACCATCAATTCCCTGTTCTTCGAGATAGAAAACAAGACCATCATTGATTACGTGGGCGGCATTGCCGACCTGAACCTCGGCATCGTCCGCATCGTTGGCGATCCCGACAAACGGATCAGCCGCGATCCGGTCCGCATGCTGCGGGCCATTCGTCATGCCGCCCGCATCGACTTCACCATCGAGCCACAGAGCTGGCAGGCCATCTGCAGACACCACCACGAGCTCGCCCTCTGCCCTCCTTCCCGTCTGCGCGACGAACTCTTCAAAGACCTGCACAGTGGTTCACTCCTGGACTGGTTTCACCTCGCAGCCGAATCAGGACTGTTTGGCAGTATCCTCGGTCTGTACAAAAAAATTCTGGCCCAGCCCTCGGACTCGGGCCCCTCCTGCAAGGAACAATTGACCAGCCTGTTTACCGTCATTGATCGAGTCACCAAAAAAATGACGGAGACCCAGATAGGGCAACGACTGGCCAACGAATTTCTACTCGCCCTGCTGCTGCTGCCCTGGGCCAACACCCGATTTGACCTGATCAGAATGGAGCCGAAAGGACCTGCCGCCCATCAGCTCGGCAAACAGCTGCGGGACAGCCTGGATCTGGAAATAGGTACCCAGCTGAATCTGCCGCGCGCCAGCCGCCAGGAGATCATCACCCTCATTGGCAACCTTCCCCTCTTCCTCCAGCATCAGGAGAAAGGCTCATGGCCGCAGTGGCTGACCCGTAAAAGTTACTTTAAAAACTGCCTGCTCTTTTATCATTTCTACCTGGAGTCCACCGGTGGTCTGCCGGTGCCTGAGAGTTTACTGGACATCATGCCCCCTCCCATCCCTGTGAGAGCACCACGTTCCGGCTACAGAGAAAAACGCGCCTCACGGCCAGGTACTTCCGGGCCCGCTTTTGCCTCTGACGCCCCCGGCGGCATCTTCGGCTTCAAGAAGAAACCACCCGTCAAGGCCGGGGACAGCAAGTCCTGATCACCCCCTCACCCTTTTTTTTCCCTGTTGCCATCTTTCCTTTTAGGGACGCGGAACATACTATTACCTGAATCCTGCAATCGTTCGAGCATTCAGGTGTCAATTCAGGTACATCAGTTTTTTTCCGAATCCCTTACAGCAATCCGCTCGAACATATCGTTCAATATTATTGATCAACAAAAAGCCGATCGGCCGGACCTTCAATCCTCGACTGGTTCGGGACCACGAGCCTGGGGCATTACCCCAGGCGGGGATAAAATGCACCGTTGGAGCTCAATTCAGGGGGATAACAACCTTACCGTGAACAATTTGTTTCCTTCTCATAAAGTTATGTCCTTCCCTTGACAATTCCATACGTTCTCAAATATCATTCATATTATTGATTGGTTTCCCGTTTTCATAACAGGAGGATGATATGACAGACACAACACAGAATGCGGATCTCAATCTGCAACTCAACCGGCGCGGTTTTCTCAAGGGTTGCACCATGGTGGCGGCAGCGCTCGGCATCTCTGAGGCCATGATCCCCAAACTCGTAGAAGCGGCCACCTCGGCGGAAAGACCGCCGGTGATCTGGCTGCACTTTCAGGAGTGCACCGGCTGCACCGAAAGCCTGCTGCGCGCCTCGCATCCGGATATCGGTCGCCTCATTCTCGAGATCATCTCCCTTGATTACCATGAAACGGTAATGGCCGCAGCCGGTCACCAGGCGGAAAAGAGCCTCCAAGACACCCTTGACAAATATGAGGGTAAATTCCTGTGCGTGGTTGAGGGCGCCATCCCCGTAAAAGACAAGGGTATCTATTGCCAGATCGCCGGCCGCACCGCAGTCGACATCCTGGCCGAGGTGGCTCCCAAAGCCGCAGCCATTATTGCCATTGGCTCCTGTGCCTCCTACGGGGGAATTCAGGCGGCTGCCCCTAATCCCACCGGGGCCAAAGGTGTACAGGATCTGGTCTCGGGAACACCTGTGATCAACATCCCCGGCTGCCCGCCCAATCCGATTTCATTCCTGGGCACCGTTCTCCACTACCTGACCTTCAAGCGCCTGCCGGTAACCGACAACCTTGGTCGGCCACTTTTTGCCTATGGACGCCGCATTCATGACCATTGCGAGCGACGGGCTCACTTTGATGAAGGCCGTTTCGCCGAACAGTTCGGTGATTTTGGCCACCGTAACGGCTATTGCCTCTACAAGGTAGGCTGCAAAGGGCCGGGAACATTTTCAAACTGTCCATCGGTTCGCTTTAACGACGTCGACGTCTGGCCGGTCAGCGTCGGTCACGGCTGCGTGGGCTGTACTGAGCCCGATTTCTGGGATACCATGACCCCCTTCTACGAAAGACTGCCCGATGTCAAGATCCCCGGCACCGGCATTATTACGGACGTTGACAGCGCCGGCAAAAAAATCCTTGGCGTTACCGCCGTAGCCGTTGGTATTCATGCCGCTATCGGCATCGGCAAGAAACTGATTAACAGCGTCAAGGATGAGAAAAAGGAAAGCTGATAAACCACCTCCTCTCAGCCATTCACTTTCACCGGATAAAAATACTGTTGACTGATCGCGCCAACCGATGCATACACAGACGACTGACCTTTTCAATATCGAAGACCTGCATAAAGGGAGAACTCATCCATGACCGAAAGAATCACCATCGACCCCATTACCAGAATTGAGGGTCACTTACGCATAGATGCCGAAGTTGATGGCGGGAAAGTCACCAAGGCCTGGTCTTCAGGTCAGATGTGGCGTGGGATTGAAGTCATTCTTCAGGGACGCGACCCTCGTGATGCCTGGCTCTTCACTCAGCGCATCTGCGGAGTCTGCACCACGGTGCATGCCCTGGCCTCGGTGCGGGCCGTTGAAAATGCCCTGCAGCTGGAGATCCCTCTGAATGCCCAGTATATCCGCAATATTGTCATGTCGATCCATGCCCTGCAGGATCACATTGTCCATTTTTATGTCCTCTCCGCCCTCGACTGGGTGGACGTAGTCTCGGCGCTGTCCGCCGATCCGGTCAAGACGGCGGCCCTGGCCGGAAGCATCTCTTCCTGGCCCAATAACAGCGCCAAACGCTTCAAGGCAGTACAGGAAAAGTTGCAGGGGATCGTGGACAGCGGTCAGCTTGGCCCCTTTGCCAACGGCTACTGGGGCCATCCGGCCATGAAACTGCCGCCGGAGGCCAATCTGATGGCCGTGGCCCATTATCTCGAGGCCCTGGATTATCAGCGCAAGGCCACCCAGGCACTCGGCATCATCTCCGGCAAAAACCCGCACATCCAGAATCTGTCGGTGGGCGGCGTCACCACTGCCCTCAACCCCGACAGTGATTCCGCCCTCAACATGGAGCGGCTCTACTGGATCAAACAACTGATCGGCGAGGTGCGGGGATTCATCCAGCAGGTCTATCTGCCTGATGTGGCGGCCATCGGGGCCCTGTATGCGGACTGGCTCCCTTACGGCGCCGGGGTCACCAACTACCTGGCCATGCCTGACATGGTGCTCGATACCAAGGCCACCAAATTCGACCTGCCCGGCGGCACCATCATGAACGGGGATCTGAGCACCGTCAAGCCGATCAGCAGCTTTAACGACGCCTATCTGCGTGACAACGTGGTCGAAAACATCTCCCATGCCTGGTACAAGGGTGACTGGACCAAACACCCCTACGATGAAGAGACCGTCCCCGAATACACTGATTTTCAGGACGACGGCAAATACACCTGGCTCAAGGCCCCGCGTTTTGCCGGTCAACCGATGCAGGTCGGGCCCCTGGCCCAGATGCTGGTCGGTTACGCCCAGGGACACCAGGAGATCATCAAAAACGTGGATAGCGCCCTGAATCTCGTCAGCTCCATAGCTGGAGTCACCGTCGGCCCTGAAGTCCTGCACTCCACACTCGGCCGGCATGTGGCCCGGGCGGTTCGCGCCTCCATGCTGGCCGACCTGTCCCTGAAACACTGGGAACTGCTGGTGGATAATATCGGCAGGGGAGATCTTACCATCTTCAACAAACCTGTCTTCCCCAAAGGCGAGCAACGAGGGTTTGGCATTCACGAAGCGCCGCGCGGCGCCCTCTCCCACTGGATCGTGATCCAGGACGGCAAGATCAAGAACTATCAGTGTGTGGTGCCGTCCACCTGGAACGCCGGGCCCCGCGACAAGGAAGGTCTGCCCGGCCCCTATGAGGCCTCGCTGGTCGGCAACCCCATTGCCGACGCCCAGCAACCGCTGGAGGTCTTGCGCACCATCCACTCCTTTGACCCCTGTATTGCCTGCGCCGTGCACATGCTTGATCCGGAAGGCCGGGAAACAATCAAGGTCAAGGCCTTATAATCCAGGGAGAGGAGGAAATCATGATCTACTATGAGGAAAAACACGTCTGGAGTATTCTGCTGCGCCTCTATCACTGGTCTCTTGTCATCGCCTTGATCGCGCTTACAGTCACCGGATTCTACATTAACTCGCCGTGGACCCAGACCACCCTTGAAGGCGCAGGTCACTACCCCATACAGACCATGCGCAATATTCATGGACTGGCAGGTTATCTCTTCACTGCGGCCATCCTGGTCAGACTGTACCTCCTGCTCTTTGGCAATCGCCAGGAACGAATCATGAGCATGCTGCCTCTTACCAGGCGCAATCTCAGGAATATGATCAACGCCGTCCGCGCCTACTTCTACCTGCACGACGACCCTACTGAAGTCAGGCTGGGCCACAACATCCTGGCGGGAACAACCTATATCATCACCTTTGTAATGGCCCTTTTTCAAATTGCTGGCGGTTTTTACCTGCGTCTGCCTGAAAACACCTTCTGGCAGACAGTGGGAGTCACCCTCTTTAGCAACCAACAACATGCCCGGTTTATCCATCACCTTTTGATGTGGTATTTCATCATCTTTACCGTTGTCCATGTTTATCTGGTAATATGGAATGAGCTGAAGCACCGGGACGGGGTCATCTCCTCCATCCTGAGCGGCAACAAATTCAGGCCACGCAGGATTAAATGACGGTTTGGTCCTGCCTCGGGACAGAACAAAATCCTCTTCCCCAGGAAAGAAAAGGGGTGGAGCTCACCGTTCAAGGCACAGTTCAGGGTGTGGGGTTCCGTCCTTTTGTTTATCGCCTGGCCAGACGATTCAAGATAAGTGGTACCATTGCCAACACCGGTCAGGGAGTAGTAATTCAGGCCGAGGGATTGGCCGCCGATCTTGACAGCTTCCTGCAGGCCCTGACCGAAGAGGCACCGCCTCTGGCCCGCATCTCCGCCATCAGCCGACGAAAGATCACGACAGCAGCAGGCAGACAGGCCTTCACTATTCTTAAAAGCAGCAGCGAACAAGCCCACCAGACAATGATCCCGGCTGACATCGCCCTCTGTGACGATTGCCTGCGGGAACTCCTGGATCCGGCAGACCGGCGCTATCACTACCCCTTTATCAACTGCACCAACTGCGGCCCCCGTTTTACCATCGTCAGCTCCATCCCCTATGATCGGTCCTCTACCTCCATGCACTCCTTTCCCCTATGCCGGTTATGTCAGGCCGAATATGACGATCCCGACAACCGGCGTTTTCACGCCCAGCCCAATGCCTGTGCCCAATGCGGACCGCAGATCAGCTGGCATGCAGCCACCGGAGAAAGACTGAACGTCCATGACATAATAACCGAGGCCGTAAAAGCACTCAGGGATGGCCGCATTGTCGCCATCCGCGGGATGGGCGGGTTTCACCTGGTGGTTGATGGTGGCTCCGAAGCCGCAGTGGCGCTCCTCCGCAAGCGAAAAAAACGGAGGAGCAAACCCCTGGCCGTCATGGTGGCCGACCTTGAGGCCGCAGGCAGGATCTGTCACCTGTCGCCTGTGGCCAGCCAGACCCTCATCAGCCCGGCCCACCCCATTGTCCTGCTGCCCGGAAAAGAGACGGCCTCTCTTGCCGCCAGTCTGGCGCCGGGCATGGTAGAGATAGGGATCATGCTGCCCTACACCCCGCTGCACCACCTGCTGTTCGCCACCCCCGGCTGCCCCCAGGCCCTGGTCATGACCAGCGGCAACCGCAACGGAGAGCCCCTGTGCACCGGCAATGGCGAGGCAGTATCGCGCCTTGGCGATATCGCCGATTACTTTCTCCTGCACAACCGCGAGATTGTGACCCGGGTTGACGACTCGGTTATCCGCATCATGCAGGGGAGCCCCAGGATCCTGCGCCGCGCCCGGGGCTATGTGCCAAGCCCCATCCCGCTTACCCAATCCCTGCCCCCGCTCCTTGCCTGCGGCGGCGGCTTGAAAAACACCTTCTGTCTGGTGCGGGACGATATGGCCTTTATCAGCCAGCATATCGGCGATCTTGCCAATCTGGAATCACTGGCTTTTTTCAAAGAAAGCATCTATCATTTCCAGGAGCTTCTGGAGACCCGGCCACAACTCGTGGTCTGCGACCTCCATCCCGATTATTTGAGCAGCCGTCATGGGCAGGAACTGGAACGGGCACTGGGCCTACCGCGACTCCTGGTCCAGCATCACCATGCCCACGCCGTGGCCGTGATGGCCGAACACGGCCTGCGGGATAAGGTCCTGGCCATTATCCTGGACGGCACAGGCCTTGGCCCCGATGGCACCATCTGGGGCGGAGAGATCCTGGAGGCGACGCGCACCGATTGTATCCGGCGCGGCTGTCTGGCACCCCTGCCCCTGCCGGGCGGCGATGCCGCCGCCGAACAGCCATGGCGCATGGGGCTTGCGGCCCTCTATCACGCCTTTGGCGAAGAAGGTCTGCAAGAGTCCCATCTTCCTTTTTCGCTGCAAGGCATCACGGAAGAAAAAAGGACAGCCGTCCTCGCCATGATGCAGAACGGATTCAACAGCCCGCTCACCACAAGTTGCGGGCGTTTGTTTGACGCGGTGGCCGCCCTGCTTTCCATCCGCCTGGACTCCGATTTTGAGGGTCAGGCCGCCATGGAAGTGGAGGCCCTCGCCCAGCAATGGCAGGAGACGGAGAAAAAAAAAGAGAGAGCGCAGGCCATGGATGGCCCAGTGTCGCGCGCTCCAGAGATGGATCAAGCGCGACCAGAGGAGCCGAAGGAGGACAACGGACTCTTTATCATCGATAGCGGCGTGTTCATCCGAAGAATGTTCCATGATCTGCAGGACGGGAAATCAATTCCCGAGCTGGCCATGGGGTTTCACTGCTGGCTGATCAAAAGTTTTGCCATCACCATCAACAGGCTTGCGGTCACCAGCGGTATCCGTACCGTTGTGCTCTCCGGTGGCTGCCTGCAGAACAGGATTATCATGGAAGGTCTTTTTCAGGCCCTGGAACAGGACGGTTTTCAGGTCTTCACCGGTCAGGACGTGCCGGTGAACGACGGGGGAATCTCCCTGGGTCAGGCAGTTATTGGAGGATTACGGTATGTGTCTGGCAATACCCATGCAGGTCATTGAGATCAGAGGTGACGCCGACGATTTTCTCACCGAACAGATCGCCGTGGTGGACGCCGACGGCATCCGCCGCGAGACCCGTCTCGATATCGTTGACCGCTGGCCAGAGGTGGGCGACTATCTCATCATCCACGCCGGCTTTGCCATCCACACCCTTGACCCCGGCGAGGCAGAGATCAACCTGAAACTGATGCGGGAAATGGCCGACAAACTTGACCAGACAGAAGACGCCGGGCAATAATCGATGACAACTGAGAGCCGATCTGACAATTCGGACAAAAGAAGTTTTATGAGATCTGACATTCGCAGCAGTGAAGAGGATATTTACAACCAATGTCAAGTTGGTAAAGGTTCGTTCTGGCAATCTTAAAAGTCCGAGTTTTCGAAATGGCTTGCCGACAAGGAAATCGTCGGCGAGTTTTCCGCAGCCGCAGGCAGAGCTTACCGGCGGTAACAACGACCACCTTTCACAGGAGATGCAAAATGACCATCGCCAAAATTTCAGAAATCAGTTCGACGTCGACCAAGAGTTTCGACGACGCGATCCAGCAAGGGATCGCCCGCGCAACCAAGACGCTACGGAACGTCAAAAGCGTTTGGATCAAGGAGCAGCACGTCCGTGTCGAGAACGGACGTCCGTCAAAGTACCAAGTGAATATGATGGTGACGTTTGTGCTTGACGATTAAGCTGTATCGAAGCGCTTTCGATCAACGGTCTTGCCTTTAGATCAAGGAGCCTGCCGCGTATTAGCGCAGTAGGCTCCGGTTGCTGATCAGTTCCACTTCGACACTGGAGGAGCGTCTACCCTTGCGATCCGCTCTCGTGGCACGCCCAACTATTGCTTGCAGAGGCCGGGAGACCCGCCGCGATATCATTGACCGCTGGCCAAAGGTTGGCGACTATCTCGTCATCCACGCCGGCTTTGCCATCCACACCCTTGACCCCGGCGAAGCGGAGATCAACCCGAAACTGATGCGGGAAATGGCAAAGGCCATGCGTGATTAATCTAATGGTTATAGATGCTTCCTGATTATAGGAATACACAAGGTATTAGAGATTATTTTCTTGTTTTTTTACAAGAAAATAATCTGCGAAAGACACTTATCCCGTTCATCGGGGTTAGATTAGCTCTGAACTTTTTCTAAAATCATGTCAGATTAAGTCTGAACAAAACATAATTCATGAAATATGTTGACGAATTCCGGGATCCTGAGCTGACCGCGCATCTGCTGCACGAGCTGACCGCGGCCACCACCAGGCCGTTCCGGGTCATGGAGGTATGCGGCACCCACACCATGGCCATCTTCCGCAGCGGCCTGCGCGGTCTGCTGCCCCCGGAGATTGAACTCATCTCCGGCCCCGGCTGCCCGGTCTGTGTCACCTCGGCCTCCCATATTGACGCCTTCCTGCAGATGGCCGAGCTGCCGGGAACACACCTTGCCGTCTTTGGCGATCTGTTCCGGGTACCCGGCAGCAACGGCACAACGCTGGCCCATGCCCGCGCCCGGGGCGCGAAGATTGATGTGGTCTATTCGGCCATGGACGGACTGGAGCTGGCGCGCCGGAATCCGGATGAGCAGGTGATCTTCCCCGGCATCGGCTTTGAGACCACCACCCCGGGCATTGGTGCCACCATCCTCGCCGCCGGGCAGCAGAATATTGACAATTTCATGGTCTTCTCCACCCACAAGACCATGATTCCCCCGCTCATGGCCCTGCTCGGCGATCCGGCCCTGGCAATCGAAGGCCTGCTCTGTCCCGGCCATGTGAGCAGCATCATCGGCGCGGCGGCCTATCAGCCCTTGGCGGAACAGAACCACCTGGCCTGCGTGGTCTCCGGTTTTGAACCCACCGATATCCTCCAGGCCCTGATCCTCATGGCCAGACAGATCGGTGAAGGCCGGTCCGAAGTGGAAAACGCCTACACCCGGGCGGTCACCTGGGAAGGCAACGGGCGGGCCAGGGCAATGGTGGCGACCATCTTTGAGCCGGTGGACATGGAATGGCGGGGACTGGGCACAATCGCAGGCAGCGGCCTTGCCATCAAAAAAGAATATGGCGGGTTTGACGCCCAGTCCCGGTTGTCGATCACCGTACCCGAGTCCAAGGAGCCACCGGGCTGCCTGTGCGGACAGATTCTCAAGGGGATCACCGCGCCGCCATCCTGCCCGCTCTTTGGCAGACGCTGCACCCCGTCAAGCCCAATTGGCCCCTGCATGGTCTCCAGCGAAGGAACCTGCAGCGCCTGGTTTACCTATGGAAATGAAACACGATAGTTATTCAGACAATAATTGATTATGACCCAGAATATTCCCCGAAAAACAGTAGAAACCATCCTTCTTGACCACGGCAGCGGCGGTCTGGCCAGCCAGGAACTGATCAGCACTCTTTTCCTCAAGCACCTGGGCAACACGATCCTGTCAGCCCTGGAAGACAGTGCCGTCATGGACAACCAGCTAGGGAGGCTCGCCTTCACTACCGACAGCTATGTGGTCGATCCCATCTTCTTTCCCGGCGGCGATATCGGCACCCTCGCCGTGCACGGCACCATCAACGACCTGGCCATGCGCGGAGCCAGGCCGCTCTGTCTGAGCTTAGGGCTTATCCTGGAAGAGGGGCTGCCGCTGGCTGACCTGGAGCGGATCATCATCTCGATCCGGGACGCCTCACTGAGCAGCGGCGTGCCCATTGTCACCGGCGACACCAAGGTTGTGCCCCGTGGCAAGGCCGACAAGATCTTCATCAACACCTCCGGGATCGGCCTGGTGGCAGAGGGGGTGGAGATATCCGCCACCAGGGCTCAAGCCGGAGATAAGATCATCCTTTCCGGCTCCATGGGCGACCATGGGATCACCATCATGACCCGCCGGGCCGGCATTGCCCTGGCCGGCGATCTGCGCAGCGACTCCATGGCCCTGCACACGATGGTCCAGAGGCTGCTGGCCGGTCTGCAACCAGGCAGCATCCACACCCTGCGCGACCCGACCCGGGGCGGGGTCGCCACCTCCCTCTGCGAGATTGCCGGCAGCTCCGGCCTGATGATAGAGATCGAGGAAAAGTGCATCCCCGTGCGGCCAGAAGTGCGGGCCGCCTGCGAGATTCTGGGCCTTGACCCGCTCTATCTGGCCAATGAAGGGAAATGCCTGGCCCTGGTCGCCCCTGACATCGCCGACCAGGCCCTGGCCCTTATGCGGTCCTGTCCGGAGGGCGCAGAGGCCGCCATCATCGGCACCGTTACATCCGGCGGTCGCTCTTCATCCGTCCATGGAGCGAGCGACACTGGGCCGTCCCTGGCCGTCGCTACCGGCCGGGTCGTCCTCAAAACAACCATTGGGGGGACAAGGGTGATAACGCCCCTGCACGGTGCCCCCCTGCCACGAATCTGCTGAGACTATGCAAGAAATGACAGAACAAAAAAAGGCGGGGATTCTCGGGATCGGCAATCTGCTGCTCTCGGACGAAGGTTTTGGTATCCATACCATCCATTATCTGGAACGCAATTACACCTTTCCGGAGACTATCCGGCTCAACGATGCCGGCACCGCCGGCATCTACATGGCCCCCTTTCTCGAGGAATGTGACCCGATTCTGGTCATTGATGTGATTGACATGGAAGCAGAACCAGGATCCGTGCACTGCTTCAGCAGCAAGGACATCGCCGCCGGCACTATCCCCAGCAAGATGTCCCCGCACCAGCTGGGCCTGCTGGAGATGCTGGAGATCTGTAAATTCCGCGACTGCAACCCGGAGACAGTGGAGTTTTTCTGCGTCGTGCCCGCCGACCTGCAAACCTCCATCGACCTGTCACCCCAGGTGGCCCCCAGGGTCAAAGAGATTGCCGAACAGATCGTGGGCTGGCTGCGGCAGGCCGGCCACACCATCACCGAAAAGATCCAGACAACACCGAAGGTTGTGCACCATGCATGAGATGTCGCTGGTCCAGGCCCTGCTCACGCAGCTGGCAACCCTGGCCGCCGAACATGACAAGAAACGGGTTATCACCGTCACCCTGGATATCGGCCCGCTCTCCGGGGTGGTGGTTGACTCATTCCAGTTCGGCTTTGATATCCTCTCGGCGGAGAGCAACCTGACCAAGGGGGCGAAACTGATCATCACCAACCCGCCGGCGACCTATCAATGCATCCGTTGCGGCCACAGACAAACGTCACTTATTCGACCGGACCATTGCCCGGAATGCGACGAAACCCTCCTGATTCCCGAGGGGGGAGATGGAATCATCCTGAATAAGGTGGAGATGGAATAGATAAAGATGCTTAGGCTGAAGACTGAAGGCTGAAGTATCTCAATCATCATGCATTATTTGTCCCTTAAAACCTTTGGCCTTCAGCTCTCTACCTGAGCCGTTACTTTTTTTAACCTTTTTCAACTCACGGTGCCCCCATGTGCGATTCCTGCGGATGCGATCTTGTTAATAACCACAACCACAGCCACGAACATGACCCCCAGGTCATCGAGGTCCACCAGAGCCTGCTGGCGGCCAATGATGCCATTGCCGCCCAGAACAAGGCCCACTTTGAGGCCATGGGAATCGTGGCCATCAATATGATTTCCAGTCCGGGTTCCGGCAAGACCACCCTGCTGGAAAAGACCATTGAACGGCTGAAAGGAAAAATCAGGATTGGGGTGCTTGAAGGAGATATCGAGACCGACCGCGACGCCCAGCGGATCAGGGCCAAAGGAGTGCCGGTGATCCAGATAACCACGGGCGGCGCCTGTCATCTGGATGCAGCCCAGATTCACAAGGGACTGCACCTGCTGGAGCAGGAACCGGGCGGCGACCAGCTGGACCTGCTCTTTATCGAAAATGTGGGCAATCTGGTCTGTCCGGCCACCTTTGACCTGGGCGAACACCAGCGGGTGGTCCTGGTTTCGGTGCCGGAAGGCCCTGACAAACCGGCCAAATATCCCAAGGCCTTTATCAGCTCCCAGATCTTTGTGATCACCAAGACCGACCTGCTGCCCTACTTTGACTTTCCGGTGGCCGAGGCCAGGGCCGATGCCCTGCACCTCAACCCGAGGCTACAGGTCATGGCCCTCTCGGCCACCAGCGGCGAGGGGTTTGAGGCCTGGATTGATTATTTAGAGACCGTTATGCAATGAGCAAAGTCTTTTTCTTGCTCATTGCATTTACGGCCTCTTATGTCGCGTCACAGAAACAGCAATCTGTTCTGCTTTTTCTGTGCGCGGTTGGTGCCGTATACCAATAAAGGAACCGGAAACAAAGTTTTTCCGGCTTAGGGCCGCGGCAAGAAATAACCACCCCATCTTGCTTGTCTTCCGGCCCGTCTTCTGCGTTGCCGCAAGGGTTACATAGCGCTGCTATGCGCCCCTTGCGACGCCTTGAAGCCGAACCGGAATCCGGCGCAATCTTGGGGCACTTATTTCTTGCCGAGGCCCTTACTTGATTTACGCAAACCGGTTAATCTCTGCGTAGATAAAATGTAACTATCCAGCTTAATGCCGGGGAAACGCCAAAACACATATCAGGTAACTATTCAGCAGTACCTCATATGCGAGAAAGAGGCTTGCGAAGTGTACTGATTCGTACATGAGCAGGCCGATGACGAAGCAGATGAGGTGCTGCTGGATAGTTACCGATAAAATAACACAAACTTACCCCTGAGAGCGGCGAATCTCCGCCAGCATCTCCCGACCGCCATTTTCCAGGATATAATCCCCCAACCGCGCACCCAGTTGTTCTGCGTCCTTACGGGGCCCCTGCTCCGTCTTTCTGAGGATGGTGGTTCCATCGAGGCTGGCCAGACCGACGGTCAGGGTCAGGATGTCATTCTCCAGCACCGCCAGACCAAAGGCCGGGATGGAGCAGCCCCCTTCCAGCTTGCGCAGATAGGCCCGTTCGGCAAGAAGGCAGGACTCGCTGTCCGCATTATTCAGACAGGCACGAATCATTGCCGTCTTCTCCGCAGACAGCTGATCTGAGGATTCAATAGCGATGCAGCCCTGGCCCACCGGCGGCACGAATTCATCTTCCGGAAAGACCTTGACGATCATCTCCGCATACCCCATACGCTTGACACCGGCATAGGCCAGCATCAGGGCATCACAGGCTCCGTCCCGCATCTTCTGAATCCTGGTCTGCAGGTTGCCGCGCATATCAACGGTCTGCACATGGGGATAATAGTGTTTCAGCAGGGCAATCCGCCGCACCGATGAAGTCCCTATGCGGATAGTGGTCTCCTGGTCATCCAGGTTCAGCTCCGTATCCAGGGCCAGCAGGACGTCATTGACCTTTTCCCTGGCGGTAAAGGCAATCAGACCAAATCCCGGTGGCAGGATTGACTGCATATCCTTGGCGCTGTGCACTGCAATATCGGTGGCACCGCTCTGCAACTGTTGTTCAAGCTCTTCAGTGAAGACCCCCTTGCTGCCGATCTTGGCAATGGACACATCAAGGATCATATCACCCTTGGTTTCCATGGAGCTGACCGTCGTCTCCATCCCCGCCTCATTCAACATGCCGGCAACGGTCTCTGTCTGCCACATGGCCAGCTTACTCTTGCGTGATCCGATCTGTACGGTGGTCATAACCTCTCCCTCTGACTTACCCTTATTTATTTGTTTAATTTCCGTAGGCTTCCAGGCGCCGCTTCAAGGCAACAGCCGAAAAAGATTGGCTGCTGCCTTGAAGCGGCATAATGTGCTGTAAAAGAAAAGAGCAAAAAAACGTGCTCTTTTCTTGACGTCTCCTAAATATTGTCATGCCATCAAGAAAGTTGTATAATAAATCTTATGCGCTTCCTTCTCTACAACATTCGCTACGCCACCGGCCACGGTGTAAGTTACCATCTGCCACTGCCTTTTTCAGGCTTCTTCAGACGGACAACCAGAAAGCTGGACCAGATCGTCGAGTTCATCGAATCGGTCAAACCGGATATCATTGCCTTGATTGAGGTGGACTCAGGCTCCTATCGTTCCGAACGATGTTGTCAGGCCGATATCATCGCCGGCAAATTGCATCAATCCCATATCGTTAAAACAAAATATGGAATAAAATCGCTGGCCTGCATAGTGCCGGTGCTTAACAAGCAATCCAATGCCCTGCTCACCAGCGAGAAAATCACCACCCATCAGTTTCATTATTTCAAGGAAGGATTTAAGCGACTGGTCATCGAAGTGGAACTGGCCGAGGTTACAATCTTCATTGTTCATCTGTCACTGAAATACCGCCATCGCCAGCAGCAGCTTGAACACCTGCACCGGCTGCTTAAAAACAATGGCAAACCGGTGATCCTGGCTGGTGACTTCAATACCTTCAGGGGCAGCAGAGAGTTGGAACTCTTTAAGGCAGCAACCGGCCTGGAGGATGCAAACCCGATGCACCACCCCTCACACCCCAGTCATTCCCCCCATCGGCAACTCGACTTTATCCTCCACAGCCCGGAGCTTGAGGCAGTGAATTTCCATATCCCTGACATCAGACTCTCCGACCACGCCCCGCTGATCTGTGATTTTAACTACAGATGGAAAGAACAAGCCGCTGAGAAAAAAACCTGACCAGGTGTGAAGTGCCGTCCTTGGCGCCAGCGACAATGGGCCTACCCCCAGGTCTCTGCGTACCGAAATAACTCTACAGAGACAAGTTATTCGGTACGGCCCCTAAAAGATCCGATACTCACTCCCCGGAATATTCATTGATAAACCGGAGATACTCATCGCCCCCTTTTGTTCTCCGCTGGAGAGCGGCATAGATCGAAGACATGACCCGTACCAGATCCACCTTCGGGATATCTGACAAGTCCTCCTCAATAACCTCGCTGAGAAGCATGTAGCCTTTTTCATGTACCCGATCACCAAGCTCCAGATCAGTATCATTGAAATGATACTGATCAAAGAAGAGCTCCAGAAGTCTGGCTGCATCCTGATCCATAAAGGTCTCATCCAGCCCTGAGAATCCAAGACGGCACAAGGTGGACTCAATGGTGCTGGCTATGAATTCCAGCTCCGGCGACCTGGACAGGGTCTGAGTTTCATAGCGGGGAACGTTCCGATAGTTTCTCACAGGGACCCTGGTGTGGTCACAGGCGGTACTCTTTTCCATGATATCGTCTGATGAAGAAAGTTGATGATTAAAGCTTCTTTTCTTGTTATCCCTGACGCCTCGCCGTCAAATGATTACGTTTCAACTGCCGATCCTGACGGTTCTTTTACTATATCTATCCTTCTCTGCAGATTTTTTCAACCAATAAGCCGTTGAACAATACAATCCCTCTCCGCTGAAACTCTTTCAAAGATTGTCCTCGACAGATTTCCTCAGATAATAACCGTAATCACCCTCATAGGTCTGCATGGCGCCCTGATCTATGGCAAAGACCCGATCGACCAGCAACCGCAGGAAGTGCCGGTCATGACTGACCAGGATGACGGTGCCGGTGAATTTCTGCAGGGCCTCGAGGAGAACCTCCCTGGACTGGATATCCAGGTGGTTGGTCGGTTCATCAAGGATCAGGAAGTTCAAGGGCTGGGCCAGGAGGGTGGCCAGCACCACCCTGCTCTTTTCACCGCCGGAGAGATGGGCGATACGCTTATCCACATCGTCTCCCTGAAAGAGAAAGGCGGCGCACAGGTTGCGGATCACCCCGATATTGCCGGTGGGAATAACTGCCTGGACCGTCTCAAAGACGGTGAACTCAGGATTGAGCAGTTCCATGGAGTGCTGGCTGAAATAACCGGACAGCACTCCCGCGCCGATGCTTACCGTGCCGGTTGAGGGAGCGACCTGGGCTGCCAGCACCTTGAGAAAGGTGGACTTGCCGGCCCCGTTGACACCGACCACCGCAATCTTTTCCTGCCTCCGGATCACCCCGGTCACCCCGCCGAAGACCGACTTCTCCGGGCCGGTCGTCTCTGATCCGTCCGTGGATCCAGTGACACCGGGCCAGACCTTGGCCAGAGATTCCATGCGTACCACATCATCGCCGCTGCGCGGGGGGTCGGCAAACTCAAAGCGCACGACCCTCTGCTCTGCCGGCAGCTGGATGCGCTCTATCTTCTCCAGCTTCTTGATCCGGGACTGCACCTGGGCGGCATGGGAGACCCGGGCGGCAAAACGGGCGATAAAGTCCTCTTCCTTGGCCAGCATCTCCTGCTGACGGCGAAAACTGGCCACAAGCTGGTCGCGGCGGATCTCGCGTTCCCGCAGATAAAAATCGTAATTGCCACTGTAGGTGGTCACTGTCTGGCCCGCCACCTCAATGATCCGGTTGACAATCCGATTCATGAAATCCCGGTCATGGCAGGTCATGAGCAGCGCGCCTTTGAAGGCATCGGACAGCCACTCTTCCAGCCAGATAATCGACTCCACATCCAGATGGTTGGTAGGCTCGTCCAGGAGCAGCACGTCAGGATTGATGGTCAGAATCCTGGCCAGGCCAATCCGCATCTTCCAGCCACCACTGAAGGACTCAACCGGCCGCAGGTAGGCATCAGGACCAATGCCGAGACCGGTCAGCACCGCCTGGGCGCGGGCCTCAAGATCATAGCCGCCCCGATGCTCGAACTCCTCCACCGCATTGCCGTACCGCTCCAGCAGGGCCGCCATTGCATCATCGTCCATAGGCTGGCCCATGGCTGCCTCCATCGCCTGCATCTGTTCACCCAGTAAAGTGACTTCACTGGCGGCGGCCATCACCTCGGCCAGGGCCGAACGACCGGCCATCTCGCCTACTTCCTGGGAGAAATAACCGATCACCGTCTTTTTGGCACAGGAGATCTCGCCCTTGTCCGCTTCCTCCTCCCTGGTGATCAGGCGGAATATCGTTGACTTGCCGGCCCCGTTAGGACCGACCAGTCCGGCCCGGCTGGAGGCCAGGATCTGCAGGCTGGCGTCCTGAAACAGGAGCTGAGAGCCATGCTGTTTGCTGATATTGGTCAAATGGATCATGAACGTCTGCTACCTTCTCCCCTTGTACGATCCGCTCCTTGCACCTGAGCCACTCCTGCTGCCCCCGCTCCCGGAGCGTCCATGGCCAGGGCTTGTTCCTGAACCAGGCCTGCCACCTGTGCCAGCAGGCTTGGCCTGGCCTGCCGGAACGGGAGTCAGCAGGGACTCATCCGGCTGGACACAGTGCAGGGTCTCACCGATATACTCTTCAATCTCGGGCAGGACAAAGGCATCTTCCTCGCAGGCAAAACTAATCGAGATCCCGGAGACCCCGGCCCGGCCGGTACGGCCGATTCGATGGACATAATCTTCCGGTTCATAGGGCAGGGTATAGTTGATGACATGGCTGATACCGGCGATATGGATACCGCGTCCGGCGACATCGGTGGCTACCATTACCTTGACCCTCCCCTCGCGGAAGGCCTCCAGGCGTGCCGTCCGTTTTTCCTGGGGGACATCCCCGGAAAGCAGGGTACAGGCAATGCCATGGCGCTCCAACCGCTCACTGAGCCGCCTGGTCTCATTCTTCATATTGGCAAAGATCATAATCCGCTCATGTTCCTTGTGGGCGATCAGATTATAGAGCACCGTGAATTTCTCGGCAGTCGTAGTCAGATAGACAATCTGCTGCACCGTGTCGACCGCCACCTGATCAGCCTCGGTCTCGACGGTAATCGGTTCTCGACACCATTGGGCCGAAAGTCGCTTGACCTCGTCCGTAAAAGTAGCCGAAAAGAGCATGGTCTGGCGCTTCTCTTTGGGAGGGGTCTTGTAGATGATCCTGCGCACATCGGGGATAAAACCCATGTCGAGCATCCGGTCAGCCTCATCAATGACCATGATGGCGGCCCGATTCAGGTTGATAATCTTCTTATTTTCAAAATCAAGGAGCCGACCGGGAGTGGCTACCACCACATCCACCACCTGCTCGGTCATACTTTTTTCCTGTTTACGATAATCCGTGCCGCCATAGGCCGCAACGATCCGCAAAGAGGTATACTTGGCCAGGGCCTTGGCGTCCTTGGCAATCTGGATGACCAGCTCGCGGGTCGGGGCAATGATCAGGGCCCGTGGCGTGCCCACCGGTATTTCCTTGCCCTGATTTTGCTCCTGCAACAATCTGGTGAAAATGGTGATCAGAAAGACCGCGCTTTTGCCGGTGCCGGTGCTGGCCCGCCCGATAAGGTCACGACCTCGCAAGGCATCCGGCAGTGCCTGGGCCTGAATAGGGGTGCAGAACTGAAACTCCAGGTCGGCAATGGCGTGCATCAGGGGAAGTGGCAGATCCAGATCATGAAACCTGGTTTTCCCCGCCACCGGCTCCACCTGAAACTGGGCCAGATCCCACTCAGGTTCCTGCCGCTGTTCGCGTTTGGGCCGTGGCGGACGACGCGGCCGGGTCACGGCCTCTGACGCCTGAGCTGCCGCCCCCTTCTCCTCGGCAGAGATCTGTTCCGGCAACAGTTTTCCGGGAGTGGGCTGGGTCTCAGGTGACACGATGGCCGACTTCCCCTGCTCTTTCTTTCCGGAGCTGGCAATATTTTTGAGTTTGCTTCCGGCCTTTTGGAGAAATGCTTTTATCATTCAATGCCTTACGGTGATGTTAAATTTATCAAAAAAAATGTCAGCGCCCCGACAGAAAAACCCATCGGGACGCCCCAATATTCAATCAAGAAATCCAGACAACAGGGAACAGTGCTGAATATCCTGCAGATCTCTCATCAAAAAAGATCAATTATACCATTTTAAGAGTGCAAACTCCAGAATATTAGGAGCCGCGACCAACAAGCTCACATCCCCGGCCTTTTCATGACGACAGCCAGGGATGGTTCAGGGGCGGACACTCCTGACGGTACCTGACTCTCGCCTGCCAGGACAGAGAGCGGCTGCAGGCTCATGACCTTTTGATCAGCGAGGATTTGCATTCACAGGGACAACTGGGTGCTGCCATGGGGAAGGAAGATGTTGAGGAAAGAAGGACAAATTACGCGAGACAGACTACTTCACTGACAGAGGAGAGTGACGGCAAGGCACTCAACAAGACCTCTCCTTGTTTTTTTATACTCCCACAGCGTAACGCTCCTGCCGTCGCCGGAGAGCTATGCTGACAAGCTGCAATCGCCTCACGGCGCTTGATCTGGTCAATCGAGGAAATCTCCATCCTCCCACTGTCCTTCTTCCACCTTACCATCAGGAGAAGTGCGGCGGCCCTGACCGTGCTGCATCCCATCCAGCCACTCGCCCTCATATTTCCGACCGTCCTGCCAGATCATTACCCCCTGACCGTTCATCAGGTTGTCTGCCCATTCGCCACTGTATTTCTTGCCATCAGGAAAGGACATTTCCCCTTTCCCACTGCGGGCCCCGGCCTTCATTGCCCCCTTATATTCCCCGCCATCCGGATAGAGCATGGTTCCCTCTCCCTCCGGTGCCTTATTGACGATACTTCCCGTGTAACGCATGCCGTCGTCCCATTCATAGACCCCCTGCCCGTTGACACAATCGCCCTCAATACAACCGGCAAAACCCTGTGTCGCCAGGACCAGCGTCAGGCACGTTCCAATCATAAATCTTTTCATTCTCTCTCTTTCTCCGGGAATCAATGCTGCCCCCCCTGTGAATCTGTTGCGGGATGATCAACCGATGATGAGCTCATCAAAAATCATCTGCTGGATAATGTCGCAGGGAAACGGGCTCAAGGCCGGCGCTTATCTGTCACGCCATCAACCCCTGACCCTCAATGGTCTGCCTCGTTGACAACCAAACTTCTTTAGTTTGAACCATGGGCTGAGCGCTGATGCCACTCTTTCTCAGGCAACCATATCCATGGGACGCCCGCAACAAACCGGTACGGCGTCTCCGCCCTTGAGGTGCATGTACTTATTACAGGTGGTGCAGATCACGGTGCACTCCTCGGCCGCCTTGTCTTCGGTATAGGTGGTTGCGCCGGGATCGCCCTCAATCACAAATTTGGCCAGATTCTGCTTCATCGGGATATATTCGCCAATGGGGTTCAAGCGCTTATTGTCATGGGCGCAATCGACCACCACCCGCCACAGGGTCTCCAGGGATGCGGTCTCCTGCTCATTTTCCGGCAGAAATTCAACAACATTTTTATCTATATATATTTTCATCATCACTCCTTGGGTGGAAAATCTTCTCGGCAATCCAATTAATTACGACTTTGCCTTCAAGGCCTGACCAACCTTACGGCCGAGCTCACCACAGTTGGCCAGATCAGTGGCCTCAGGGACATATTTCACCTTGATGCCATCATCAATCAGATCAAACTTCATCTCGGTCATGGCCTCATTGAGCAGTTTCACCGACTCACCAGACCAGCCAAAGGAACCAAAGGCGGCACCTATCTTGTTGGTGGGCCGCAGACCGCGCATATACATGAGGAAACCGGCCATTCTCGGCAAGAGCCCATTATTGAGGGTGGAACATCCCAGGATAATGGCGCTGGCATCAAGCACCTCCTTCATGACATCGCTGCGATGATTGTAGCGCAGGTTGAACAGTTTCACGGAGATCCCTTCGTCCTGCAGGCCATTTGCCACCTCTTTGGCCATCGTCTCGGTGGAATACCACATGGTGTCATAGATGACCAGGGCATTGCCCTTGCCCTCATTGCGGCTCCAGCGGTCGTAGGCCTCAATGGCCATCATCGGGTTGGTGCGCCAGACCACGCCGTGATCAGGGGCGATCATCTTGATCTCCAGGCCGATCTCCTTGACCTTGGCGATCAGTTTTTTCACCAGTGGCGAATAGAGGGTCAGGATATTGGCGTAATACTTGGTCAGTTCCTCCAGCAGGATGGCAGGATCGACCTGATCATCAAAACGCTCACTGGTGCCCAGATGCATACCGAAGGCATCACTGGAAAAAAGGATCTTATCCTCTTTCACATAGGTGAACATGGAATCGGGCCAGTGCAGCATCCGGGTCTCAAGAAACGACAGGGTTTTGGCACCCAGACTGACATCCTTGCCCGGCACGGCGATCTCATAGGGCCAGTCTTCCCGGTGAAAATGCTGCACCAGGGCCTTCTGCCCCATTGAGGAACAGATGATCTTCTCGGGCTTGATCAGCTCAATCATATCGGGAAGAGCGCCTGTATGATCCATCTCCACATGATTGACCACGATATAGTCAATCTTTGCCGGATCAATAATTTCACTGATACGGGCAATGAGATCGGCCTTATGGGAACTCTTGACCGTGTCGATGAGGGTAATCTTCTCATCCATGATCAGATAGGCATTATACGTGCTTCCCCTGTTAGTGGAATAGCCGTGGAAATCACGGATATCCCAGTCAATGGTCCCAACCCAGTAGATATTTTCGGCAATCTTAATCGGCTTCAACGCGTTGCCCTCCTGTCAAAAATTTATGATTTCAAACCCTTGCTCAATATATTTCGCCATCCCCGGATGACCTGACATGTCATCGAGCAGGGGCTGGCCTTCATTTTTTATATATTCCTGGACCTGGATAACACCGGCGACAAGCAAGACCTTCTTGTGCATGATGTAAGCCCTTACTGTTGAGACCTAAACGTTGCAACCATCCGGTATCCGGGCGTCAAGACAGACACATCCGCTACCCCGGCTGCCCGGACGATTGCAAAATTCAGGTAAGACTATTCACCGCAGCCGGCAGAGGGGACTGTCATGCAGCAAACAAAATTGCTATCAAACAGCAGACGCTCCCGGCAGGCAAGTCCTTGAGAAGAAAATCCTTATACCGCGCTAAAGTCATCCTTTGCTGCCCCGCAAACCGGACATTCATAGTCGTCGGGAAGATCTTCAAAAGATGTCCCGGCAGCAATCCCGGCGGCGGGCTCGCCTACGGCCGGATCATAAACATAACCACAAACATCGCATCGGTATTTTTGCATGGTCCCTTCACTCCCTGAGGCCTGTACACAGGCCTCCTGTGTCTTTGTGTTTTCGCATGAACAGAACCCGATCCAGCCAGGGGCCTGAACGCCTTTTTTGTTGCCTCGCAGAGGACAGCGCCAGTCATCCGGGAGATCCTTGAACTGGGTGCCTTTGGAAATCTTGCCCCTGCAATCCCCTTTGTCCGGATTACAGATCTCCTGAAAGAGAAACAAACTTACAAAATGAAGATCAAGCCCTCCAGACCCCATGCACATTACAATGTTCCCTGGCCACAACCTTCTCTGCGGTTATGGCAAAAAAGGCCTCCGGGGCATCACCTGGATTTAAAAACTGGCGATAGCAGGAATCTCCGGCAATCAGCTCAATCCATTCTATATAATGTTTTTCTTCCATGGGGTGGGCAACACTGCCGACATTGACTCTATATCCGCCTTCCACTTTGGTGACCACCGGCACATGTTTTTCCTTGGCCGCATCAACAGTATTCTCAGCCAGAAGCACCATGGGCGCACCGCAGCAACTGAGATCTCCGTTACCCGCATGGAGGACTTCAACAATATTACCGCAAATGTCACATTTGTAAATACCCAGTTTCTCAGCCATAAGCACGTCTCCATAAAAAGTTTTTTTCGTCAGTCAGCGTTTTTGGGAAAAATTATTACCCCCGCCAGCGCCGCCCACAGCTACCAAAGCCGTCGTCACTAAAATGCTTTAATATTTACAAATAGCCCCTTGCATGTGATCGGCCAAACGCCACGCAAAGAAACAGCCGGAAAAGACTGCTGTTTCTTTGTCGCGGCATAAGAGGTCGTAAATGAAACAAGCAAGCAAAAGACCTTGCTTGTTTCATAACGACCTCTAATCATTGGCATGATCAGTAAGATAACGGGCCACACCCTCTGCCGTCGGGGTCATTGCATCATCCCCTTTTTTCCAGTTGGCCGGGCACACATCTCCGTACTTCTCGGTGAACTGCAGGGCATCAAGAACCCGCAGGGCCTCATCAACACTTCTGCCCAGCGGCAGGTCATTGACAACCTGACTGCGGATAACACCATCTTTATCAATAAGAAACAGACCGCGCAGGGCAATGCCACCGTGCAGTAATACACCGTAGTTCCGGGAGATGCTTTTGTCCAGATCTGCCACCAGCGGAAACTGGATATTGCCGATACCGCCATCATTTACCGCCGTATTCTTCCAGGCCAGATGGGTAAAATGAGAGTCAACTGAGACACCCACCACCTGACAGTTCCGCTCCTTAAACTGGTCAAGCACCCGGTCGAAGGCCAGAATCTCAGAGGGGCAGACAAAGGTAAAGTCCAGGGGGTAAAAAAAGAGCAGGACATACTGGCCACCGAGACCGGAGAGGGTAAAGGCCTCATTAAAAGAGTTATCGGGCATTACCGCCGTGGCGGTAAAATCAGGGGCTTCATTGGTTACAAGTGGGTTCATAATATTTTTTCCTCGTTCAGTTAGCTGATTGGTCGGATCATCAAAAAATTCTGCAAAAAGAGTTTCATTATTTTTTTACCATGGCCCGCTCAACCTTTCATGGCGACGCGCCCTTCAGCGGTAATTCCACACTTGCAGCGCACCGGGCTGTCGACATAGCCGTTTTTCTTCAGATCAGCAATCCTGGCACTGACCAGTTTGGCCTCAAGGCCAGTGGCAGCGGCAATATCTTTGGCGGCACAGGGGCCGTCATAATCAACCATAGCCTGCAAAATCTTTTTCTGCTCATCGGTGAGTAATTTTTTGGTGCATCCACATCCCATCGTCCCGTCTCCTTCTGTTGCTCTGTTTTTCTTCTGACATCCTGGACACAGTCCAACAAATTCCAACCTGCATCCCGTTATAATATACCCATCCATCACACCATGTGAAGGATAATCTTCCTTTTTACTGTCGAGAATGACATTATCCACCTTGTGACATTGAACACAAAAGACATGAGCATGAGCAAGCACATCACCGTCAAAACACTTCTGGCGGCCACCCACCTCCAGCTTGGCTATCATTCCGGCCGCAGACAGAAATTCAAGATTCCGGTAGACAGTCGCCAGACTAATCCGTGGCATCTTTTTCCGTACCACCCGGTACAGTTCATCAGCCATCATGTGTCGTCTGCCTTGTTGTAATTCCTCAAGAATCATGTAACGCTGGCTAGTCATTCGAGTGAGCATGATCTCCCCCCTTATCAGTAATGAGTATTATATATAATCAATAATCATTATCAGGTCAAGCCTGATTATGATAAGACCGGAGCCACTCCTGATGGATCAAACACGATAAAAAAACCAGCGGGCGCCGCCAGAAAAGAGAGAAGGGCCTGACACAAGGTCAATTTTCCCACAAAAAGCAAGTGCTGCAAGGTTGATGGTTTCGTAAAAACTCAATTTCTGGGATGGCTAAGTAAAAAGCGTCAAATGCGAGGCGCGCAAATTTCGAGGAATGAGGCGTACTTGAGTACGCCGCAGTGACGAGATAATTTGCAGCAACGAAGCAGTTGGCGACTTTTTACGACGCCATCAAGGTTGTGACCCCCTGGGGAAAGAGGAAGACTATTCCAAAGATAAATTCCTTTTATTATGCTATATTAAAATTTCATATCAATCCAGAAAAGCAGGTTTTTCATGAAAAAAATCATTGAAGTCATCCATCTCAGCAAGGTCTTCGGAGACAATAAAGCGGTCAGCGATGCCTCTTTTTCGGTAACAGAGGGGATCTGCTTTGGCCTGGTGGGGCCAAATGGCGCGGGCAAGAGCACCACCATGGAGATCGTGGAGGATATTATTGGTGCCAGCAGTGGCGAGATCCTCTACAAAGGGCAGCCCAGAAGCGGATCCTTCCGCGAAGAGATCGGCATCCAGTTCCAGTACACCTCCCTGCTCAATTTTCTCTCGGTGACAGAGACCCTCTCCTCCTTCCACAAGCTCTATCAGCAGCCTGAAGATCTGGGTCTCCTGATCGAACGCTGCGATCTCGCCCCCATTTTAAAAAGACGGAACGACCAGCTCTCCGGCGGCCAGCTGCAACGACTGTTGCTGGCCTTAGCCCTTATCAACAGGCCGCGCCTGGTCTTCCTCGATGAACCTTCGACCGGTCTTGACCCGCAATCGCGCCGGAATCTGTGGGAGATCGTTCGCCATATAAAAGAAGAAGGGAAAACCATCATCATGACCACCCACTCCATGGAAGAGGCGGAATACCTCTGCGATGAGGTGGCGATCATGGATTCGGGCAGCATCATCGCCTGGGACACCCCGGTCCGCCTGATCCGGACCCACTGCCAGGGGAGTTCAATCCTCCTGCCAGAGACGGCCTTCAAGATGAAGCTGGACGATCTGCCCTTTGTCTGGAAGCGGCACGACAAGACCATTGTGCTTGAGACCAGCCAGGTCCATGAAGGGTTGAACACCTTGCTGAACCTCGATATTGACCTGACCGAGCTGGCTGTCCACTCACCCAATCTCGAAGATGTTTTTTTATCTCTGACCGGCAAGGGGCTGAGGGATTAAAAGAGTCTCTGCATAAAAAACACATTACAAACCAATTTATTACACTCAATAATTACGATATCTTATCATGAAATTCAAACGCATGTGGGCCATGTTTACGGCCAGAAATCACGAATTTTTCAGAGACCGGGCTGCCTTTGGCTGGAACTTTATCTTTCCCTTCCTGATCATTGTCGGTTTTGGTCTCATCTTTGGATCCAAGGAACATAACCAGTTCAAGATTGGTATTTTCCCTGGTGAGAGCCGGGAGATGGGCGTAGAAAACACGGTGCCCCCTGCTTTTCAACAGGGGCGATACCTGCAGTTCATCAATTTTCCCAGTCAGGCGGAAGGTGAGCAGAAACTGCAGCACCACAAGATCGATCTGCTGCTCGACAGCCACTCGCCTGCGCACCGCTACTGGATCAATGATTCTTCGCCAAATGGCTACATTGCCGAACAGATCTTCCTCGCCTCACTCGTGAACAACAGCGAGGAACTGGCCAAAAAACAGATTGTCAGAGGGGTCCAGATCCGCTATATCGACTGGCTCTTCCCCGGCATCCTGGGCATGAACATGATGTTTTCCGCCCTCTGGGGGGTCGGCTACGTGGTAGTCCGCTATCGTAAGAACGGGACCTTGAAACGGCTCAAGGCCACGCCTCTCACCCCCCTGGAATACCTGAGCGCCCAGATGTTTTCCCGCATCTTTCTCATCATGTTCACCATTATCGTGGTCTGGATCGGCTCCAACCTGATCTTCCACTTTCAGGTGCATGGCAGCTATGGCGCCCTGGCCCTGATCTTTTTCCTGGGCGGCCTCAGTCTCTGCTCCATGGGTCTGGTTCTGGCCGCCCGCGGCACCAGCGAAGAGTTCACCAGCGGCATACTCAACTTCATTTCCTGGCCCATGATGTTTCTCTCAGAGGTCTGGTTTTCCCTCGAAGGCTCTCCCGTCTGGGTTCAGTCCATCGCCCAGATCTTCCCCCTGACCCACCTGTTGACCGGGGCGCGCAAGATCATGAATGAGGGGGCCACACTCGCCGATATCCAGAGCGAGTGCCTGATCCTCATAGCCACCACCCTCATCTGTCTGACCATCGCCGCCAGGCTCTTCTCCTGGAATAAATAATGATGGTGTCGACAGCCGGCAGATACCTTGACAGCCACTGCCACCTGCTGACAGGCCGACTGACTCCTGTCTTTGATCAAATTATGGAGAGGGCAAAAATGGCTGGTGTGGCCAGGATGTACTGCAACGCCACCCGTGAAGAAAATTGGCAGGCGGTGGTCGATCTGGCAGCAGACAGACACGAGGTCATCCCTTTCCTGGGCATCCATCCCTGGTTTGCGGCAAGCGCCGGGGCGGGATGGGAAAAACGGCTGAGAGGCCTGCTCGAGCAGATCCCGGCAGGCATTGGCGAAACCGGACTGGACAAATGCTGCCGGGCTGATTTTTCCTGCCAGCAACAGATTTTCCTGACCCAGCTGCGGATGGCCTCGGAGCTGAGACGACCCCTGGTCATCCACTGCGTCAAGGCCTGGGGGAAACTCCTGGAGCTGCTGACACAATTCACAGACCCGCTGCCGCCGATGATGATCCATTCCTTTTCCGGTTCCAGCGAGACCCTGAAAAAACTGATCCAGCTTGGCTGTTTCATCTCCTTTTCAGGCAGACTGGCCGCAGAGAGCAAACCGCACCCCTCTTTTCTGGCAACCCCGCTTGCCAACCTGCTGCTGGAGACCGACACGCAGGGTCAGTTCAATAACCAGACAGCACCCTCTGAGGAGCCGGCTGCCATCACCCGGCTGTACCTGCGGGCAGCCGAAATGAGGGAAATGGTCCTGAACGAATTTTGCCAGGAGATTTGGAGAAATGGAGAGATTTTCACGAATACAATCCTTCCTCGGTGAGGAGGGATTCCAGATATTGCAGCAGAGCTTCATCACCGTCGTCGGGATCGGTGCGGTGGGCGGCCATGTGGCCGAGGCCCTGGCCCGGTCCGGGATCAACCGGCTGCGCCTGGTGGATTTTGACACCATACAGCCATCCAACATCAACCGGCAGATCATGGCCCTGGAAACCACCCTCGGCCGACCCAAGGTCGAGGTGGCACTGGAGCGGATTACGGCCATCAACCCCGCCTGCCGGGTGGAACCCCTGCAGCTCTTTGCCGGTGATGAAACCTTGGCGCAGATCCTGTACCCACAGCCGGACATCCTGATCGACGCCATCGACTCGATGAACGCCAAGGTGCAGCTGCTGAGTACCGCCCACCGGCAACGCATCCCCATCATCTCGTCGATGGGAGCGGCCCTGCGCTCCGACCCCACCCAGATCCGCGTTGCTGATCTCATGGAGACGAAAAACTGTCCTCTGGCCAGACGTCTGCGCCAGAGGCTCAGGCGCAGCGGCATAGAACGGGGCATCTCCTGTGTCTTTTCCACGGAACCGGTTTCCTATCATTACCAGGAGCCGGAAGAGTTGCCTGACAATGACGCCTCCTCTGCCGAGCCGGGACGACAGCGACGGTGCCTGGGCAGCCTGCCCACTCTCACCGGCATCTTCGGGCTCATCATCGCCAATGAGGTGATCCTCAGACTCAGCGGCAAGCATCTCTGAGGAGAATTTCACGGCAGGACAAGCGGCGAACTCTGCTCCCAGCGGCCCCGGCCATAACAATGCAGAAAAATTCTTCCACGCCCACACTTAAAATTTCATTTCCTGCAGACAATACGCTACAATATAATACCAGGAAAGATAACAGGACAATGCGGCAGTCTGTACCAGGAGCCTATCGCTCTTCATCTCTCCATGGCCGTCGTCACGAAAGGGGCAGGAATGGTTTTTTCGTAACGACTTCTCAACAGGAGGAGAAGAAGCAGAAGGAGGAGGTCGTTATGCGATTCTTACTTTCCAGACAGGTGGAGCCTGCTCTCGCCTTTCATCTGATGAAATTTGCCTTCCAGGTTTTTGAGAAAGAGGTTGTTGAGCTGACGATAGAAGAGTATGCAGAGATCTACCTGCAGGCCTGCCATGAGATGATCCTGCATGAAAAAATCCTCCTGTCCGAGGCCGCCTGCGGGGTGGTGATCCCGAAGAGAGTGATCCAGGCAACCCTTGAGACCCTCCAGGCAGAATATGGCGGTGAAGAAATTTTTGCCTACCACCTGCAAAAAAACAACCTGCAGGCACATGATTACCTGGCCGCCCTGGGCAATGACCTGAAGGTTGAGGCCATTTTAACCAGGGTTGCCTTTCAAGCCGAGCCCGTAAGCACTCAGGAGATCCAGGACTATTACCACCACCACCAGGATTCTTTCTGTTTTCCGGAACAACGCCGCACCCGCCATATCCTTCTCTACACCGAGGACAAAGAGTTAGATCTGCCAAAAGATACACTCCTGTGTCGGGCACTCTCTCTTCATTCCCGCCTGCAGCGCGATCCACAGAGATTCAGCCAGGAAGCCAGGCTTTATTCTGATGCTACCAGCGCCCGCGACGGCGGAAATTTAGGCCTGATCAGCCCCGGCGATCTCTGTGACGTTCTGGAGCAGGCCCTTTTTAACCTGGCCCCAGGCGAGATCAGCCCAATCATCCAGACTGCACAGGGTTTTCACCTTCTTTTCTGTGAGACAATCCATCCGGGACACCGTTTAAACCGCCAGGAGGCCTATCAGCATATTCACCGGCTCCTGACCAGAGAAAAGGGAGTCACTGCCTGCAAGACCTGGCTCAAATCGTTATTTCTTCACCACCAATAAAGAAGCCCGACCATGCTGAAAGCCTCTGAACAAGCACCGTCCGTCACTCTCTGTTTCGCCGCCAAGACACTTTTCCTTGAGAAAGACGGAGCAATGGAATCAGTAGAAGCCATCGAACTGGTCAAGGCCGGCCAGATCCTCGCCTCCCTTGACCCCATTGATCCCCCCCCGGACAGACGGCTTCACCGACCAGGCGCACAGTCTTGATCCCCGGCCTCCATACCCAGATTTCCGCCATCGGAGATTCCCTGCTGGCCGCAGTAACCGGCTACCCCCAGGTCAAAAAGACAACAACGAAAACGCGGAGACAGTGGTCATCTCGATCACGCCGCTGGTCACCGTCAGCCCTGACAAGATGGAGGCCAGCCTGACCCTCTATCCGCCCATGCCCGGGACACCCCTTCTTCAGATCGACGACCTGACCGAACTCCTTCAGCAGGAAGGGATTCATTATGGCCTGAACCGGGAAATCCTGCTGGGCTGCCTGGAGCAGAGCCACAAAGAGCAAAAGATCATCAGTGGCTCCCTGATTGCCAAAGGGTCACAGCCAATAGCCGGGCATGATGCCTATCTCCGTTTTGAAGTAGAGATGGGTTCCATCCCCGGAAAAATCATGGGCAACGGCAAGATTGACTTTCATGAACGAAAGATGTTTACCAGTGTGCGCAAGGGAGAGCTCATCGCCACTAAGGTTCCAGCCACTGGTGGCACAGCAGGAACCAACGTCCTGGGCCATCCCCTTCCGCACCAGCCGGGGCAGGATATCAAGGTCAACGCCGTTGATAATGCCAGCTACAAGGAAGAAAGCGGTGAGTTCCGGGCCAGCAGACCGGGCATACTCACGGTGGTGGAGAACACGATCAAGGTCTGTTCCAAATTGACCATCCCCGGTGATATTAATTTCAGTACCGGCAATATTGAGGCCAGGGATGCGGTGGATATCGGCGGATCGATCCTGCCCGGATTTCAGGTGAACGCCGAGGGCGACCTGAGGATTGGCGGCGGCGTCAGGTCGGCGACCGTCATCTCCCAAGGCAATGTCCTGGTGCAGGAAGGGGTTAGTGGCAAACAGACCGTCATGCGGGTCACAGGAGATGTTGATATCCCCTTTGTCGAGCAGGCCAGCATAAGCGCCGGAGGAACCGTCATTATCCGCAGGCAGGCCTATTACAGCCGGGTCTTAGCCGGAGCTGATATCCATTACCAGGAAGAGAGCAAGGTTATTGGCGGCATCAGCATGGCCGGCGGCAATATCAGCCTGGGCCAGGTGGGATCAGACAATGCGGCTCCCGCCCTGATTGCGGCCGGAACGGATGGAAAGCAGTACCTCAGATACGAGGCCCTGCAACAGGAAATCCAGGATAAGGAAGACGAACTGGAGCGTTGCCTGCAGCTGCATGGCCATGGCAGCCAGCTGCCCTTTCACCTCTCCATGAGTGAGGAACTGGAAGAGATGCACAGCGATCTGCACAAATTAAATCTGGCAGCACACAAAAAGGAAGACACACCCGAAGAACTGAGCACACGACTCAGAAGCCGAACCATCACGGTGCACGGCCTGATCTATGCCGGCACCCTGCTTCGTATCGGCAATGTGACAAAACTGCTGGAAAACACCATGGCAGCCAGGAGATTTTCCCTGAGCGAAGATCTGCAAGAGATCATCCCGCTCTCTCTGTAACAAAAGAGGCCAATCCCTGCTGGCAACTTTGTTGTGTAAGGATTAAAGAGTCAGGATGCCATTCCCTACGGAGAGCCCATTCCTCCTGCCAAGTATTCATAAAACTGGAGCACGCCATGTTCGTCAAACTGTGGATGAAAAAAAATGTCATCACCATTACCCCCGACCAGTCCATGGCCGAGGCAGAAACGCTGATGCAACAAAACCGGATCAGACGGCTTCTTGTGACCAAGGGCCCGACCCTGATCGGGATCATTACCAAGGAAGACATCCAGAAGGGAATCCCCGCCAGTTGTGATGAAAGCACCAGAATGATAGCGGCCCAAGGTAAGGTGGAGGCATACATGACTCAAAACCCCATCACCGCGGATCCCTTGGATCCGCTGGAGGATATTGCCATGACCATGCGCAGAAACAAGATCGGCGGCATACCGATTCTTGACAACGATACCCTGGTCGGCATTATCACCGAGTCCGATATCTTTCGGGCCCTGACTGAGATCCTGGGGGCTGGAAAGAACGGCGCGCGCGTCGAGCTGAAGATAGGACATGGCCCCAAAGACCTCTTCCAGGTCGTCAAACTGTGCAAACAATTCGACATCACCATCACCGCCATCTCCATCTATCAGGATTTCAGCCCGGAATATGACTTACTCACCGTCCGCCTGGACGGCGAAGATCTGGATGGCTTGATAGATGCCCTTGGGCAGTCCGGCTGTCAGATCAACAGGATTATGAGATTTGACAAAGAAGAATCGGCTGACACTTAGGAACCGTTACGAAATAACATGGCCATATCAGTGCCTTACAAATTATTTTCTTGTTTTTTTTTTGCAAGAAAATAATCTGCGAAAGGCACTTATCCCGTTCATCGGGGTTATATCTATTTCGTTACGCAGGCCAGGGATGGCCCAGTGTCGCGAACGCCATGGACGGCGTAGGAGCGACCGGCCCCTTATGTTGCTCCGGGCACTTAGATGGCCCTGTTATTTTTTTTTCAGCGGCTTAGGAGCCGGTCAGAAGGGGCCAACCACCTTGTCGGCGGAAGCCATGCTGCCCAGGATCTCATACATATTGGTGATAGTCCCCACCTGGAGCCTCTTTTCCAGTTTAAAAAACTCAAGACAGGTGCCGCAGGATAAAATTTTCACCCCTTTCTTTTCCAGCCCCTGCAGAGCCTCCAGGGCCTTGCCCGCAGTCGCTACCAGCTTGACCCCGCCATTATAAAAAAGAATCCGGCTGGGTGGCGGCGAAACCTCCTTGATGGTGGCGATATAGGTCTGCATCAAGGCCCAGCCCAGCTCGTCGCTGCCCCGCCCCATGGAGTCGGAGGCAATCACATAGACCAGATTGCAGGCTGCCGGCTGCGCGCCTGGAATCCGGCAGCTGTAATCCGCCTCATCAAAAGAGGCGGAAGCTCCTGCCCCTTTGCTGCCCGCTGTCGAAAAACTGAGGCGAAAGGTACCCTCCGCCAGCATTGTCAGATCCACCCGGCAATTACGGCTGCGACCAAAACGCATGACATTATCGCTTGAGGCCTCGTTATCAACCAGGACCTCAAACGGTTCACCATCCCCCTGCTCCAGCGCGGCCTTGGCCCTGAGCACCGGTTCCGGACAGTTCAACCCTCTACAGTCTATCTGCTTCATGACCCATTCACCCCTTCCCCTTTACCAGACGCCAAAAAACTGTTTTTATAAAAAAATAGCCCATGCCATCCTATTGGTCAAATAGATAATTCCTATCCGGCCACACCTTTATATGGTAAAAAGATATGGCTTACTGAAAATGGGGGACCATATCAAGGGAGCCCATCAGCAACGGGGAATTTGCTGCGCTGCCGCTTACCACCGCAGGGGGCATCCCCGCCAATATTCATAAACGGCAAAGCAATATTTTCTGCATCTCTGACCACCAAACTCCACAATCCAAGGGGCAAAAATGGATCTCCACAAACTTGCCATCTACTGCAAGGTCGTCGAATTAAAAAGTTTCACCAAGGCCGCCGAGGCCATGTTTCTTTCCCAGCCAACCATCAGTGAACATATCCGCGCCCTTGAACAGGAAATCGGGCAACGCCTGATCAACCGGCTGGGCCGCTCTTCCGCCATCCCCGGCTCGAGCGGCGGCCGTGAGATCAAGGCCTCTGAGGCCGGCAAGATCCTCTATTCGTACGCCAGAAAAATGCTCCGCCTGCAACAGGAGGCATTGGAGGCACTCGGGCACTATTCGGGAACCCTTGCCGGCCGAATGGCCATAGGCGCCGGCACCATTCCAGGGGCTTACGTCCTGCCGGAGAAGATTGGCGCCTTCAAGAAAAGCTATCCTGACATCACTATCGCCCTCCGCATTGCGGGCTCAAGGAGCATTGCCAATGAGATCCTTTCCGGTGAGCTGGAAATGGGAATTTTAGGGGCACAATGGCGGGAAAACGGCCTGACCTGGCAGGAGATCTTCAGCGATGAACTGATCCTGGCTGTCGCCGCCGATCATCCTTGGGCCAGACAGCGGCGGATCACCCTGAAACAGCTGACCGGAGAACCGTTTATCATGCGGGATCACGCCTCCGGGACAAGACATGCCATGACCCGGATCCTCGAGCAGCACGGCCTCAATCCGGCCCACCTCAATGTGGTGGCTGAGATAGGATCCACCGAGGCGATACGCCAGTCAATCAAGGCCTCCATCGGCATCTCCATCCTCTCATCCCAGGCCGTAAGAGACGATATCGCCCAGGGCAGCCTGGTCGAAGTCGCCATTGACGGAGTAAAAATGATCCGCCCTTTTTACATGGTCACCCGCAAAAACCAGTCCCTCTCTCCCCTCTGCACGGCCTTTATCCAGACCCTGACAGAAGGCGGTGTGTCAGAGACTCATGCCTGACAAGCAACCCTGCTCAGTCCAGATCCCCTTCTTCTCCAGGCAGGATCCGCACCGCCCCCTTGTCTGCCGAGGCTGCGAACAGGGCATAGGCCCTCAACGCCGTGGATACGTTCCGCACCCGGTCTGTCGGCTGAAAGGCCCGGCTGCCCTTCCGCTCTTCCTGCTGCCGTCTTGCGGCCAGTTCCTGCACGGACAGCATGACATTGATGCTCCGCTCTGGAATATTAATCTCGATGGTATCCCCGTCAACAACCAGACCGATCGCCCCACCGGCCGCGGCCTCGGGTGAGACATGGCCGATGGAGAGCCCTGAGGTGCCGCCGGAGAAGCGGCCATCAGTGACCAGGGCACACTCCTTGCCCAGATGGACGGATTTGAGGTAGGAGGTGGGATAGAGCATCTCCTGCATCCCCGGCCCCCCCCTTGGCCCCTCATAGCGGATGATAACCACATCGCCCGCCTTGATCACCCCGCCGAGAATGGCATCACAGGCAGCATCCTGAGAGGAGAAGACCCTGGCACTTCCGGTAAATTGAAAGATGGAAGGATCGACCCCGGCGGTCTTGACGATACAGCCCTTGGCGGCAATATTGCCATAGAGGACGGCCAGGCCCCCATCCTTGCTGTAACAATGGGCCACATCGCGGATACAGCCGGAGGCCCGGTCAAGATCCGGCTCGGCGTACATGGTTGTCTGGGAGCCCATCACCAGATTGCGACCGGCAGAGGCCGGGGCACTCAGATAGAGCTGCCTTGCCGCCTCGCCTGCAGTACCCGCTCCAATATCCCAGAGCCGCAGTGTCTCCGCCAGGGTTGATGCGGTCGCTCCTGTGCCGTCCTTGGCACCCGCGACACTGGGCCGTCCCTGGCCTGCGGTCGCTCCTGCGCCTTCCCTGGCGCCCGCGACACTGGGCCGTCCCTGGCCTGCGTCCACTCGGCGGACCGAGGTGTCAACCAGTCCGGCCCGGGCCAGCTCACCCAAGATCCCCATGATCCCACCGGCCCGGTTCACATCCTCCATATGATAATGGGAGGAAGGGGCCACCTTGCACAGGTTGGGCACCTTCCGCGACAGTCCGTCAATATCCTTCATGGAAAAATCCACCTCGGCGGCATGGGCAATGGCCAGCAGATGGAGGACGGTATTGGTGGATCCGCCCATGGCAATATCGAGGGTCATGGCATTCAAAAAAGCCGCTCGGCTGGCAATGGTCCGGGGCAGGACCGAGGCATCTTCCCGGTCATACCAGGCGGCGGCCATCTCCACAATCCGCTCGGCGGCGCGCACAAACAAAGCGGTACGGCTGCCATGGGTGGCCACCACGGTGCCGTTGCCGGGCAGGGCCATACCCAGGGCCTCATTGAGGCAGTTCATGGAATTGGCCGTAAACATCCCGGAACACGATCCGCAGGTGGGACAGGCGCACCGTTCCACCACCTCCACCTCCGCATCCGAGACCGCCTGGTCGGCGGCCATGACCATGGCATCGACTAGGTCATAGCGCTTGTCGCCATCAACACCGGCTTCCATGGGCCCGCCGGAGACAAAGATGGCGGGGATATTAAGGCGCATGGCGGCCATGAGCATCCCCGGGGTGATCTTGTCACAGTTGCTGATGCAGATAATGGCATCCACCGTGTGGGCGTTGCACATGTACTCGACGCTGTCGGCGATCAGCTCCCGGGACGGCAGGGAATAGAGCATGCCGGCATGGCCCATGGCGATCCCGTCATCAACGGCAATGGTATTGAACTCGGCCGCGAAACAGCCGAGTTCGGCGATCTGTTTTTTGATCTGCTGACCGATCTCATGGAGATGCACATGACCGGGCACAAACTGGGTAAAGGAGTTGACGATACCGATGATCGGCCGGCCGAACTGCTCTTCGGTCATGCCGTTGGCCCGCCAGAGACTGCGGGCCCCGGCCATCCTGCGGCCTTGCGTTGTAGTGGCGCTGCGTAAGGGAATTGCCATTTTGTTTCACCTGAGAGAGAGGATTCAATAATAAGCCGGAATATACATTCCCGTGCTTTCTGCATGCAAAAACAGTATCAAGCATCATTACGACAGGAACAGGAAAGTATCAATTATTTCATAACGGCAGTTTGCGGAGTATTTGTCAGAAGCCAGGAGCCTGTCGGATTATCTGAATTTAAAAAAAATAACATGTTGATATCATGTCATATAATACAAATCGCAACCTGCATAGCATTTCTAATATTTCTTTAAATATCAGAAAGTCAAGAAAACTGACTCAGTATAATCCGACAGACTCCCAGCAGATGTAACTTGCCAGACGCCGCATCCAGGAAACAGCAGTAAGGATTGCTGTTTCCTGGATGCGGCATAAGGTGCCGTAAATAAAAAGAGCAAGAAAAGCTTTGCTCTTTTTATAACGGCATCTAAAAAACGATTGAGTTTCTTGTGACTTTTGTGCCAATATACTATGAAAAGAAAGACGATTACACCTTTTTTCCGGAGAAGCCCATGAAACATACAGAGATCGATTACTGGATCACCGCCATGCTCAAATCGTATGACAATATCTCGGACTTGAACCTGACGGTAGGCAAGCCATTGCAGGTAGAGGCCGCCGGTGTGCTCATGCCGGTGCAGGTGCAGCCGCCGGTGCTCAAACTCACCCCCTTCCAGACCGAGGTCTTTGCCCTGAACCTGATCGGCAACGACAAACGACTGCTCTCTGACCTGATGCACACCGGTTCCTGTGACCTTTCCTACTCCCTCGGGGAGGAGGCCCGTTTCAGGGTCAACATCTTCTCCCAGAAAGGCTGCTACTCCGTTATCCTGCGGAAACTGGAAACCACCATCCCGACCATTGAAGACATGAACTTTCCCGAGGTCTTTCATAAAATCGCCGCCGAAAAAAACGGGCTTATCCTCTTTACCGGGTCCACCGGCAGCGGCAAGACCACCTCGCTTGCCGCCCTGCTGCACAAGATCAACCAGGAACGTCCGGTGCATGTGATCACCCTGGAAGACCCCATTGAATATATTCACCCCCACGACAAGGCCACTTTCAATCAGCGGGAGCTGGGTAAAGACTTTGACACCTTTGCCTCCGGCGTCCGCGCGGCCCTGCGCCAGGCCCCCAAGGTCATCCTGGTGGGCGAGATGCGCGACCGGGAAACCCTGGAAACAGCCATTGCCGCCGCCGAGACCGGACATCTTGTCTTCTCGACCCTGCACACCATCGACGCCGGTCAGGCCATCAACCGTATCCTCGGTTTTTTTGAGCAGGAAGAACAGGCACAGGTCCGTCACCGCCTGGTTGACTCCTTACTCTGGGTTGTCGGCCAGCGATTATTACCAAAGATCACAGGAGGACGGGTGGCCGCCATCGAGGTCCTCTACACTGGTCTGCGGATCAAGGATCTTATCCTGCACGGTGAGCGGGGAGATGAAAAAACATTCTACAAGGTCATTGAGGCCGGATCGGCAGTCGGTATGCGCACCTTTGATCAGCATATCGTCGAGCTCTTCGACCAGGGCGTAATCACCGAGAAAACCGCCATGTCCTACTGCACCCAACGCACTGAGGTCGCCAGAAAACTGGACACCCTCAAGGCCGCGCGCGGCGAGGCCACCTCCACCCTCTCGGGGCTTGCCATGGAAGAGGAAGAGCTGGATCGTCGCTGGTAAGAAAACCAGGGTGTTCAGCCTGCAGGTATTGAGGGGCAGAACTGGCAGACTACGGACCAAGCCGCAGCCAATGAATACCATGACCACCTGAATGGCCGGAATGGCTCCTGAACACCTACATACCTAACAAACAACCGGAAAAGAGACGAGAATCATGATCGCAACCTGCCCCCATTGTCAAACAAAGCTCAAGCTCAATTCCAAGATTGAGGAAGGTCTCAGGCAGCTCAGCCCGGGAAAATCGCTCCGCCTCACCTGTCCTCAGTGCGCGAAACCGATCCTGCTTGATGCCGGCATGCTGGCACCTGACAGCTCCTCCGGAAAAGCTGCTCCTCCTGCACCGCGGCGGCCCGCGGGTCGACCGGTCACACCGCCCCCGCCGCCTGATCTCTCCGGCCTGAACTCGGTCTCCCCTGATGAAGGCGAAGCAAGGATCGAGGATGTCCCCAAGGCGCTCATCCTGATGCCGGACTCTCCCGACTGCCGCTTGGTAGCCGAGGCCATGGAGGCCCTTGGCTACCAGCCATCCTTTGTCCAAACCGCGGAAGAGGCCATAGAAATGATGCAGTTTATCAACTACGCCAGCGTTATCCTCCACTCGCATTACGAAGGCCCTGCCCTGGAGAACAGCCTCTTTCATCAGTTCATGTGCGCCCTGAACATGAACAAGCGTCGTTATATCTTTTACATACTTATCGGCCCTGAGTTTCACACCCTGTACGACCTGCAGGCCCTTGCCTCTTCCGCTAATCTCGTGGTTAATGACCAAGAGCTCTCGCAACTCCCCCTCATTCTCCATAAGACCATCCCTCAATACGAAGGACTGTTCGGGGCTATCATGCAGGAGATGAGTGCCTTGGATCGATAATTCCGGGGAATCAGTCTCAGTCAAAACGAGTTCAACAACAAGGCACAAAGAGCAATGAAGAACCAATACAGCAGCAGTGACGCCCGGAATTTTATCAACGCCCATCCTCATGATCATCCGGAACTGGCATTACGAGTGTACACCTCACGTCTGATCGGCCGGGAACCATCCTTGGTCCTGCATGGCGGCGGCAACACCTCGGTCAAGTCCCGGGTGACAACGCTGCTTGGCGACCAGACAGACGTGCTTTACATCAAAGGCAGCGGCTGGGATCTGGCGACCATTGAGCCCCAGGGGTTCCCGGCCCTCGATCTGGCTTACCTGCTCCGCCTGCACGCCCTGGATTCGCTCAGCGATGAGGAGATGGTCAACCAGTTCAAGACCCACATGCTGGACAGCACTGCTCCCAGCCCGTCAATTGAGACCCTGGTCCATGCTTTTCTTCCCCACCGGTATATCGACCATACCCATGCCGATGCCATCGTCACCCTGACCAATATGTCTGATCCGGAACAACGGCTGTACAGTATCCTTGGCGACAGGATTGTTATTCTCCCCTGGATCATGCCCGGCTTCCCGCTGGCAAAGGCGCTGGCCGAATGCTGGGAGAATCGCCGGGACATTGAAGCCATTATCCTGTGCAACCACGGGATCTTCACCTTCGCTGAAGAGGCAGAGGCGGCCTACGGTCGCATGATTCACTACGTCACCCTGGCGGAAGAATATCTGCAGGTCAGTCAACCCGCAAAAAAAACGACACCGGCAAGCATCACCGATTCCAGCATGCATGCAAGGCTCGACCCGGCAATGATCCTGCCCCTGTTGCGTGGCGCCCTGACCATTGATCCGGCAGTACCTGGCAACAGGCCCCCTTTCCTGCTGCATGTCCGCAATAATGAGGCCATCCATCGCTGCCTGGACAGGGACGATGCCGGCGCGCTGTACACCACCGGCGTCCTGACCCCGGATCATGTGATCCGCACCAAGAATTACCCGCTCTGGCTCGACTTGGCAAGCCTGGATGAAGAGCAGACGGCCCAGGCCATCTCTACAGCCACGGCCGCCTATGAGCAGAGATATCTTGATACTTTCCATTCCCAGGTCACAGCCAGACAGGTGAGACGAACATGCCTTGACCCGAAACCAAGGGTGATCCTGATTCCGGGACTTGGCCTGGTCAGCGTCGGGGTCACGGAGAAAGCTGCCCGCATGGCCGCCGATATCGGGGAACATACCCTGCTGGCCAAGGAGCTCGGTGCGGCCATTGCCCCGTATCAGGAGCTGGGAGAAGCACATATCTTTGACATGGAGTACTGGAGCCTGGAACAGGCCAAACTGAAAAAGGGGCAGTCCCTGCCGCTTTCCGGGCGCAGCGCCCTGGTGACCGGCGGCGGCGGGGCCATTGCCTGCGGCATCGGCCGCAGGCTCCTGGCCGCCGGGGCCAGGGTCTTTCTCTCCGATATTGACGACCTGCGCCTGCAACGGGTCTGCGACCTGCTGGCCCGGGAATTTGATCCGGCCCTGATCAGCGGTATCACCATGGATGTGACCGACAGCGCCTCGGTGCGCCAGGGGATGCAGCAGATCATCCTTGACTGCGGCGGTCTCGATATCCTGGTGCCCAATGCCGGGCTGGCCCATGTCGCCACCCTGGAAGAGCTTGACGAAGCAGCATTCAGAAAGGTGCTTGACGTCAACCTGCTGGGGGTATTTCAGGTGATCAAGGCCGCCATCCCCATCTTCAAACGCCAGGCGCGTACCGGACACATTCCCGCCCAGATCATCATCAACAGTTCCAAAAATGTCTTTGCCCCGGGAGCCGCCTTTGGCGCCTATTCGGCCTCCAAGGCCGGTGCCCACCAGCTGGGCAAGATTGCGGCCCTGGAACTGGCCGAGATCGGCGCCCGGGTCAACATGATCAACGCCGACGGCATCTTCGACGATCACGGCATCTCCTCCGGGCTCTGGGATGTGGTAGGGCCCGACCGGATGCGCTCCCGCAATCTCGACCCTGAAGGGCTGAAAGAGTACTACCGCAACCGCAATCTTCTCAAGACCGAGGTCCTGGCCGACCATGTGGGCAATGCTGTGGTCTTTTTTGCCTCAGGCCTCACCCCTACCACCGGCGCCACCCTGCCTGTCGACGGCGGCGTGGCCGGCGCCTTTCCCCGCTGAGGCTGGATTGATAAAGGCCACCAATCCTTAGGCAAGACGTCAGAAAAAATTTTCATGGGTATCTTGAAAAATCAGGTTTTTTGGTTCAAGATTTCAAGATCAAGGTATGAGAAAAAGTTACCGCAGACATAGAGTTACTAAACCAAGGATATGTTTTTTTTGAACAATGCAGAGATTGGCCAAAATGACAATTTTTCAAGGCGTTCTTCAACATCCTCTCACAGGGATGGTAACAAAAACCCCAAGAGCAGAAAAGGAGGTGACGGCCGTGAACTAGACGAATCACAGTGGACCATATGATGAGTTGCGCCAAGTGCCATCTGCCGCAGCTCAAGTATGCCACCGACGAGGTTGCTCAGGAAATCGCCCAGGCAGCCTTGGATTTCCTCGCTGCCGGGAAGGCGGGTGATGATGTAAAAAAAGCCGCAGCCATTGCCAAGGTCAGTAAGGTCGGCATCAACTGCATCGTCTGCCATAACATGAAGGCCATCACCCACAAGTGGGTGGATGGCGAAGTGGAGCCCAACGTTATTTATGGCATGACCGAGGGGAGGGGCCCCACGACGACAAAAAATTCACCTCCCGTAAGAAGAGCACCATCATAACCGAGTCCATCATGTGTGACCAATGCCACGGTCTGGAACCCAATTTTGACCTGCCTGAACCGACCCAGTGTGCAACCCTCTACGGCAGTTACCTCCACGCCTATGTCTCCCCTCCGGCGGCTCCCAGACCTGCCAGGAATGCCACATGCATCAAGACAACGCAGGCCATTTCATGCCCGGATACCGTTCTACTGGCCAGGCATCACGAGCCGTGGAGATGACCGTCGACGCCCATGGCTATTATTTCCTGCCCAAGGCAGGGGACTCCATCCCCACCGCTGTCGTCAAGGTGGATATCACGGGCAGGGCCGGCCACCGCATCCCGGATGGCTGACCCAGTCCAAACCGAGCGGTCCTGGAAGTGACTGCCAAAACCACCGAAGGTAAGGAAGTATTCGCCGAGCAGAAAATCTACATGCCACAATCTCCTGGCTATGGCAAGGGAGACAAAATGGTCTACGGACCGCACCGGAAATCGGGGATGCTCAGGGACACCAGCATTCAGCCCGGACAGACGAGACATGAGACCTTTGAAATCAAATTTCCGTATGAAGATACGGAAAAGGACGGGATAAAAACCCGGGAGGTTAAAGACAAGTCCATGGATGTCACCGTCAAACTCTGGCACATGCCGGCCGGTGGTGATCCGACCGAAGCAGAGGAAGGCCAGGGGAAATTTCTCCTGAACGAACAAAAGAAAACCGTCACCGTAAAATAAGCCGCTGTAAAAAAATAACATGGCCATCTAAGTGTCCGGAGCGGCATAAGGAGCCGTCACGAAATAGATATAAATGGCCATGTTATTTCGTAACGGCTCCTAAGCATTCCTTTCTGAGTCGTTCCCGGCCACCGCCTACTGACCGGGAACGACACTGGGACTCCTTGTCTCCCTTCTCCCCCCTGTCATGGGGGTAGAATAATCCCTTTTCCTCTCGGAAGAATAGCTAACCCCGATGAACGGGATAAGTGCCTTTCGCAGATTATTTTCTGGCAAAAAAACAAGAAGATAATCTGTAAGGCACTGATATGGCTGTTCTTGTCAACAGGAAAAAGCTATCCTGTTACCCTTGTGTTAAAGGTTTAGCTGTTTTGTATGCATTCCAGATCACAAACAGAGACGGGATCTTGTGGCGACGTTTGATCACTCTGATATTCGCGGGTTGGGTACCGCATGACATGGTTTCATCGCGGAGCTGCCTCTCTCTAAAAACGGAAATTCGGCTTACGCCTTATTCTAATAGTGCCTTCGAGGGTTCTCCTGAACGTGATCGCGTCTCTGTCTCTGATCTGGAAAGTTGTACAGTATCTGGTAGCTCTATACCTCCTTGGAATGAAGAATCGTTGAATGGTTATCATCAAAAACGGGAAATATTGAATTTTAAGTTACCACAAGTCCTTGAGCTTGAGGCCAACAATGGCGTCCTTTCGCCATCGGCAATTGCCGGTACAGCAAGAGAGATGAGGTCTGTCAAGGTTGCGTAACGAAGTGAAGCACCCGAAGGGCCTGACCTTGACAGCCCTCATCTCTCTTGCTACGCAGTTTGACCATGAACATTGATTATCGGTTACTGGTTTTGTCCTGCCGCCGGCATTGCTATTTGGGCGATGGCCCACATAAAGGCGGCAAGCTCCCTGGCGATCGCAGTCACAACGGTATTGCGGTTTTTACCGCGTGCCAGAAGTTTTTTGAACCTGCTACAAAGCCGTACCTGCGCGTTCCAGGCGATCTCCTTGATTTTCGGCGGCAAGCCTTCGAGACGGGCCGTCAGAATTCGGCTTTCCCTGGCTGGATGGCTGTAGGCATGAGCGGCCTCTGTAAGAACCCGCCGGACATGTCCGTTACCGGTCTTGGTGATCCCGCCTCGCCTGATCGTTTGACCGCTTGAATGTTCACTGGGCACAAGCCCCAGGTAGGCCATCACCTGTTTGGCGGTATCAAATCGGGCAAGGTCGCCAAGTTCGGCGCAAGTTGTCGCGGCAACAATCAGAGAGACGCCGCGCAGAGACTGAAGGGCTTTAACAACCGGCGCGAGTCGCCACTGGGGGATCAACTCCTGGATTTGTTGGGTCATCCGCTGTACCCGTTCAACTTGCTCCTGAACCATATGCACATACTCCTGGAGGGTGATCTGCTGGGCGCGATGCTCCATCTTTATATCGGCAATCCAGTTCCAATGGGCTTTGCTCCAGTATGAACGCCCACTGTAACGATAGCCGTGACGAAGCAGAAACCCCTGGAGCACCTGCCGGGATACCCGAAGGGCCTTGACCATATCCTCGCGGCCACGGGTCAAGTCGCGCATGGCTTCGTCTTCAACGCCGGGAACATACACCGCCGTCAACTCTCCCGACCGGTGTAAACGGGCCAGGTTCAAGGCGTCACGGCGGTCAGTCTTTATTCGATCACCGCTTTTACGGGGAATCTTTGATGGCGCTACAACCACACAATCAAAACCGTTGCCCTGCAAAAATCGGTATATTTCATAACCGCACGGACCGGCCTCATAGACAAATCGGAGTTCAGCCCCGCGGTTTGCTCCCTGTATTTTGCGGATCGCCTTGTGCAGCGAATCAAGGTCTCCGTCAATTGTCCCGTAAAACCGGACATCGCCATCACGGCCCTCGTTGGCCAATGCAATATCAATGGAATCTTTATGTACATCCAGCCCGACAAATATGGTATTCTT